>CALBFP010000153.1 GCA_937894115.1 uncultured euryarchaeote | reverse complement strand
ATTGCAGTATGCACTCCTCCATATGAATCTGTTGAATGAAATCCTGCGAGGAGACTATGCGTTGGTCTCTTCGCTTGAGGGCGAATCAGCAGCGATTGGCGGTGACATCAATACCGCCTTGCGTAGCGTTGCTCGCAAGGATTCAAGTTCACCGTAACAGATCAAGACGTCATCGTAGCGAAGTTGTACATTCGCTTCAGGATTCCACATCATCTTGTCTCCACGGCTGAGTGCATAGACGGGCGGTTGTCCGCTGTTGGCGAAGATTTCGTCGATGGAATGACCGATGAGGTTCGGATGATGAAGCAGTTGAATGGACAACACGCCTTCACCGGGAACGGTTCGCAGCAATTTGTCCAATTCAACTTCGGTAAACACAGCATCGTTGATGACGAAATCAACAATTTCTCCAGCGACGTTAACGCCGCTTGCCTTCTCAATGCCTTCCAATCCTGGGCTTGAATTGACTTCAAGAACGAGTGGGCCATGAATCGATTCAAGCAAATCGACACCAGCGACGCGAAGGCCAAGAACGCGTGCAGCTCGACAGGCGACCTCTTCTAGAGCGGGATCCAATTCGACCGGTTCAACGGTTCCGTTAAGGTGGAAATTGCTTCGGAATTCGCGTCCACGCGCTCGACGGCGCATGCAAGCAACGACGCGATCACCAACGACCAGGGCTCGAATGTCGGTGCCGTGCGATTCGGCAATGTATTCCTGAATGAGGATGGCTTTTTTGGTGTGCAGAAGACCTTGTACAAGATTCCGAGTTTCGTAGTAGGTGTGACGCAAAAACACACCTTGGCCTTGGGTTCCTTCGGTTACTTTGACAACGACAGGAAGGCCTCCAACGGCTTCAATGGCGTGTTCGATATCGGCGGTATCGCGAACGTACACCGTCTTTGGAACTGGAATTTTGTTCCGCGCAAGAAGTTGCGATGCATGCAATTTATCTCGGCTTTGCAAAATACCTTGGCCCGTGTTGGCGGTCCACATGCCCATCTGCTCAAGGTGGCGCAAGACTGCAACGCCGTGTCGCGTGATGGAGTGACCGATTCGTGGGATAACCGCATCAAAGGCTGCCGGTCGACCTTCGTGCATAACGTCGATACCGTTGTCGTCGACGAACAGTGAGAAGCTCATCGGATCGAGAACGTTCACGTCAAGACCGCGTTTTCGAGCCTCTTCAACCAACCTCCGAGTGGAATACAAACGAGCGCCGCGAGAGAGGATGGCCAATCGAAGCCCAGACTCCTCGTTCAACTCGCTCATGAACGGAACAAAAACAGAGAGGATTTCAAATGCTCGGCCGTTTTGGGCCTCATACATGTCCGATGAGGAGCAACAAGCCGAGCCGGAGCAAGAAACGACGGAATCTGTGCCTCCGCTTGAGGACCATCACGAAGAAGCGTTGAAGGAAATGACGCTTGAAGAGCGTCAAGAAGCACTGAAACGTTCACGCTGGAATGTCTTCCTGTATCTCGGTTTGGCTGCATTGATGTTCGGATTTGCTTTGTTCCCGTTTCCGTTCTCAGCCGATTTGAACACTGGGGGAAAGACCTACGAGCAAGACCTTGGATTGGTTTGGGGTTTGCCGCTTGATGGTGAAGATTTCACGGATGTTCCTATTTCAGTAGAAATCGTTGCTTCAACTCCGTCCACAGATACAACCGTGGGTGACGTCGACATTGCCGTTTATCTCATCAATTCGAACGATTGCGGATTGGACGGTTGGGGCATCAAAGAGGACTTGCGTGAAGGGAATGTTGAACCGGATCACAAGAATCAATTCCAGTATACTGAAGGCGGTGTGCAACCCGGTGATGTCTTTGATTTCGAATTCGACGTTGATGGTGGAAACGTGTGCTTGTTTGCGGAATACATCGACACCGGTGACGGAAATGCGATTCTCTCTGGAGGAGAAATGAAGATCGATGGCGATATGTGGCCCAATCAAATCTATGCAGGCATTTTCGCAGTCTTGTTCCTCGGCCTTTCTGGATTTGCGTTCCTTGGCGCTCAACGTCACGGTGAAGGTGTCAAAGCCTTAACAGAGCCAAGCAAAAAGACTGCTGAGGAAGAAGTTCTCGCCTCTTCAGCAGGGCCGAGCGGTCCACCGCCCTCAGCAGCAGGTCCTTCGGGCCCGCCACCATCTGCTCCAGGCCCAAGCGGTCCTCCACAGGTTGACGAACCAACTGCAGAACCGGAAGCAGCACCGGCAGAACCGGTCTTCGAGGCGGCTGAAAACGGCTACTTCTTCCGCAAGATGCCGGACGGATCTTACGATCAAACCGTGTACGTTCAAGCTGAGGATGGCTCCTACGTTCCGCATGAGGGATAAACCGGCAAAGTACTGCGGATGGCGATGCATTGACCACCATCCTTGATAGGGGATGAGCCATCGAAGTCAATGAGGTGAACGAATGGCAGATGAAACATCATCGCTAACGGTAGCCAAACTCAAGGCTCTGTGCGTCATCAACGATCTTCCAACTTCAGGCAAAAAAGCCGAGTTGGTTGAACGTCTCCTCGAGGCGGGATTGTCTCGCAAAGAGGTGGGTTTGTCCGAAGCGAAATCTGCATCGAAAGCGGTGCAGGAGGCGGAGGATGAAGTGGTTCTTTCACTTGAAGATGAGACGACCATCTCTGTCGAAGAGGACGAACCGAAGCCGGCCAAACAACAGCCTGTAGAGGAAGAAGACGTTCTTGAAGCCGTTCTCGTGGCCGACCTTGTTGCCGATGAGCCTGAGGAAACGTTCACGCCGTTGGAATCCAAGCGACAAGATGTCGCAACCTTGGCGGACATGCTCAAGAGTCCGAAAGTGATTGCAGTGGTTGTTGTTTCGTTGTTCATTGGAGCAGCAGGATGGTGGTACATCAACTCCACATTGGAGCCGTTTACCGCAGAACCACTCCGCTACGGCGATGAGATGGAATACATCGTTTCTGGAGGACTGGATGACCGACCTGCGGTCATGGCCAGTGAGGGATTCCTTGATTTGGTGTTCAATTTTATTGAGCCCGACGACGATTACTGCCGCATCTTCTTGGATTATGAAGGGCGTGGAACCCTTGCAGTCACCCAAGGAAACAGCGATGATCTCATCGGCATGTCCTCCCAAAGTCTGCTGGGTGCGGTCCGCTCTCAAGGACCGTACGGAAGCAACGATTGGTTGGCGGTTGAAATCGCCAACACCTACGAATTCGACGATTTCGATATTGGTAGGAACACATACTCTTTGATCAACCAAGGCAGTTGTCCAGAGGCTGAAGACGGGGCGTACGTACCCGGAGAAGCGACGTTGGAGTCCAGACGTCACATCGAGTTGAAGGAACAGGTCACGCTTTCGACCTCGTTCGATTTTTCAGCAACCATCGACAACAAGCCGTACGAGGGTTCTGCCAAGACCTTTGACGTCGGTGGCTTGTTGGGTTCTTTGGACGTTATTCTTCCCGGTGTTTCGCTCATGCTTCAACCGATCGAATTGCAAGATCTCTTCGCCACGGATGTCATCGAAGAGGGTGCAACAGGAGAACGGTTGGGATGGCGTTGGCGTGTCGTTGGACAGGACACGCTTGGTGACGACAAGACCTGGAAGATTGCCGCAACACACGTCGACATTGAACGCTTGTGCTTGGGAGCAGCAACGATGGAGATTTGGGCAGAAGAAAACAATCCTTGGGCGACGCAACAAACCGTCGATGTTGTCATCTCCAACGACGGTTCACTGCAGACCTCGTGTTCTCCGTTCTCTGAGGCCTTTGGCGATTATGTGCTTCCGGAAGGAGAGCTGGAACTGCATCACTCCTTCAAGGCAACGAAATTGAAACGGGGCTCAAAAGTACTCGACCTTGGCAAAGACTACAACACCAGACCCAGAGCAAATCTCCTCGCTCTCGACGAAGGTCTTCAAGAAGATTGGGCAGGTCAAGACAAACTCCACCCGCCCGATGCTTCCAACATGCGCGAGCACACGCTGGAACAAGCGATGCAGTGTTTCGATCACATCGGTGGTGCGGCCAGTGGAGCAAATGCTGCGCTTGATGGTGGAGGATACATCTGGCGAGGACTCGACAAACGCTCGGGTTCTACGACACAGTGGAACGTTTCTTGGGTTGCCCCTGACGACACATCGGGCTGGGTTTTGTTCGAGCTGGACGGTGAACCCTCCAGCGACAATTGTACGTATTTGGACAAGGGAACCTTTGAGGAATTGGCCTCTTACAATCGAGAATCCATTCCTGCTGTTGTCAACATCTCGTTGCTTGAAGAACGTCTTTCGGACACGTCAAGATATCCTCAATTGAGCGGTGTCGATGGAGTGTTCGATTCCAGTGGTAACTATCACGCAGATTCACGCATGGGCTTTTTGGTAGCGGTACCCGGTGACGGTGCAAACGACATTCTCGGTCAGTTGACTTCGACTTCGGTTGGTGCAACCACGCTCGATCTATCTCGCACATGGAATGAAGGCATTTGGGACCACACCTTTGCAGTGGCGATGGATGCAACCGATGGCCGTGTCGTTGGTTGGACGAAACTCTCACAGGTTGGGTCGTAACATGGACGAAGATGAGATGGCTCGTGGGCTCGATCATCTGATGGAACAAAACGAAACGGAACTGCCCTTCCTTGCATCGTATGGAGCCGATATGGATGGAGCTGGAATCGATGTGGATGCGCTGTTCTCCGGAGTTGAAACTTTCTTGTCCTCACGAGGTGTCAAATTCACCCATAATGCAGAAAGCATAAAACTCAATTCAATAAGCATAAAGAAACATGAAGAGGGTCTTTTGCTCGAGGTCGAACACGAACACCTTCCACTCGTAAACAGCGATCTTGAACGTGTTGGATTCTTTCAAGGAACGCTGTCTGAGAGCAAATCAAAACTCTCTGTTGTCCTTCAGATGTGGGGCGGTGAACACCGTCGCTTCATCGAACGGCTCGTCGAACACTGCGCTCAATGACGTCGTGCAATTGCGACTGCCAATCCGATGGATGCAATCGCTGGAACCAGAGTAAAGCCAGGGAGCATTCCCGAATCGTCGTCATCTGCGCATGCATCGCCGTCAGCGTCGTCTCCGTAGAAGGTGCCTTCATGGTTGTAACAGCTCGACCAAATCTTGTACCATGACCCGTAAGGGAAGTGTTCGGTTGAGTTGTCCTCGTAGGTAGCCTTGACACGCCAGTTGACGTAGGTGTGATCGTCTGGTGGTGTTAACGAGGTTGTGTGCTCCAATCCATCCACTGCAACGTCTTGCACCACCGGTGGGTCGCAAACTCCGTTGTTCAGGCAAATTTGCGAAGTGATCTCGAAAGTGGTTCCGTTGTCCATGTTGGCTTGGTCCATGACCACGACCAGCGTCCAAGTTTCACCAGAAACCGACGGAGAGGTCACCGTGTAGGATTCGAAAGGAGTCTCTTCCACGTCAGGGCCGTTGTCATTGCCATGACTGTCTGTTGAATGGGACGAGGCTGTAGCGGCGAGGAGGGCAACGATTGTTAGAGCAAACAAGGTTCGCATGGCAGTGGATGAGCGGCCCCCTCTTTTTGAATTATGTTTCCATGTCCCACAATTCATCGCCGACCCAATGAATGGTCTTGATGCCCTTGCCCTTGCTGGCCTCCACCATTTCACTGCCCGACATTGTTGCCCAGCCGAGCGCAAGAGGTCGGCCGTGTTCTTTGTCGCGAATCCACACCAAATCACCAACTTCGATGGAATCATCGGCTCCATGAACGCCTGCAACCATGCAATCGGCACCGTTCATCAGGAAAGGAATCGCACCGTGATCGACCGCCACCCAACGACGCGCATCCGCATGCTCAATGAACCCGCGCAGCGTCAAGAACACCCAACGGCGGCCATCATCGTCGTTGATTTCAATCGTTTTTGCAACCTTGTCGACAAACACCAATTGCCACGGTCCGTAATTGGCCATCTCCAGAAACGCTCCATCGACTGCAAGGTCGATGCTTAGGCTTGCTTCAAGTTCCTTGAGCAAAGGAGCGATGTGCTTTCGGCGCACAGGTCGACGTTTTTTGACATGGAATTCCTTGGCCATGAAACCTCCAAACGGTGACCCTGTTTCACCCTTCGCTTCAAGAACTGGGGCTTCATGGGAGATTCATGGCGGTGTGGTGCACGATTCGAACCTTTCAAGCTCACGCAAAAGAACTCGGCAACAAGGTGCTTACCGAGCCAATTTTCTTTGTCAAGCCCGATGGCTGCATTACCGAATCCGACGTTCTGCACGTCTCCAAGCATCCAGGAGAGGTGCATCTTGAGACCGAATGCGTGGTTCGTCTTACGCAACACGGCGATATCGACGCAGTTGCCATCGGTTTGGACTTGACCGATCGAGCCGCTCAATCCAAACTCCGTGAGGACGGCTTACCGTGGTCGAAGGCCAAGACCTTCCGTCAAGCAGCCGTTTTGGGGACGTTTTACCCATGGCGTCGCGGTCTAGAAGCGCTCAGCAACGAAGCTACGGCGTTGAGAATCGAATGCGACATCAACGGTGAGCGCTGGCAGGAGGCATCGCTTAGCGAAATGGACATTCCACCCTCAGTGCAGGCCGATGCATTGATGCAGTGGGCACCGGTTTCAAACGGAGATTTGCTGTTCACAGGAACCCCCACGGGTGTTGGGCAGCTCAAGCCAGGCGATACCATCGAAGCACGTCTTATTGCTCATGATGGAGAACTTCTCTCGTCCTACAACGGGCGCTGTCTGTAGGGGTGCTTTGATATACGCCCTGCAAGTCGGTGGCGGTGCAAGGAGAGAGAGACATGGCACAATGGCATGGAATTTCCAAGAAAAAACCATCGGGCGGACGACGTGTACAAGCACGCGGAAAGCGCTCCACTGAAATCTCAACCGAGAAGCAATTTGCGCTTGTCGGAGAAACTCGACGCAAAATCTACCGAAAGTCAGGCGGCAACGTCATGGTTCGTGTCATGGCCGCCAACAAGGTCTCGGTCAACAATCCAAAGACCGGAAAAACCGTCAATGCTGACATCATCAACGTCATTCAAAACGAATCCGATCCGAACTACGTCCGACGTAACATTTTGGTCAAGGGCGCAGTGATTGAAACCAGTGAAGGAAACGTCCGAATTACCTCCCGTCCTGGAAAAGACGGTGTCATCAACGGCGTCCTTCTTGAGTGAACAGCGCTATCGTTGGGTTGATACCTCGCGACATTGAGGCGAATCTGAGGCGAAACGATGGAACACAATCCGGACCGTATTTGCGTTTGGCCCGGATACTTCAATGCAAAGACGTCTCGACGTGGCGGTCGCCGTGTTCCTCGAGATGCTTCCGTGCTCAAACCCGATCTCGAAGGATTGTATTTGGCTGCTCGCAAAGTCGGCCTCAAAAAAATCAAGCGAGAAGAAGGAACTTCTCATCCGCAACGCCCCTACGGCAAAGAAGGCCGTCTTTGGGTGAGCAGTGCAGGGGCCAAGCAATCGATTGGTGCCAACTCGAAAGAGGAAGTGCTGCAACTCATCGGCGGAATCTGGCGTCAAATGCAGAAGGACCGAAAGGCTGCTGAAAAAGAGCAACAGGCCGCTGGACCGAAGGCGGGTGACCGACGAGCACGATCACAACGCAAATCCAGCCAACGTCCACAAGGCGCTCAACGAAGCAGTTTCAAGAAACGCGGATTCAAGAAATGATATTTCGAACATAATGCAATCTGAATATGAATTTATTCAATCCGTATAATCAGTATTTTTCTTGAACGTTCCCAACCTCTCTTCGAAGGAACAGATCCATTCAAACACAACAGCATCCAACTCTCGCACGAACAAGAGATTTAATCAACACAATTGGCATGCAGTATTACGTTTTTGCGACAAACACTCCCTCTCCTCAGAACAAAGAAATCCTGTTGGGTCAAGGAAAATGAATAATTACGTCTGCTCGGTGAGTCGGCCATGGCGCGTGGAGGCAACTCAAACACACACAAATCTCTCTTGCTGATATCACTCATGATACTCATGACGCAGGTTGGATATCTCGACAATCTCAATCCATGGACAACTGGCGAAGAAACGTTGGATGAAACCGATGATGTTATGAATTCAGGTGGATCTCAAAATAATTTAACTGCGAGCGCTGAAGGCGCGAATCTTATCGTCGGTATACCAATGACCAACATTACGTTTGGAACGACCACAGCGAGCTCATCTTCACTTGCCCTGGGATACAATCATGCCTGTAGCATCTTGGACAACGGCTCGGTCAAGTGTTGGGGAGTGTACACACACGGTCGTCTTGGTAACTTCGCGACCCAGAACATTGGAGATGGTTCTGGTGAAATGGGCGATGCTTTGGTTGTCACAAACCTCGGTACGGGGCGTACGGCCACATCGATATCAGCAGGTCTCCACGAGGCCTCTCCTCACACGTGCGCTGTTCTTGACGATGGTACAGTGAAGTGCTGGGGCCTCAACAACAATGGGCAGTTGGGCATTGGAAACACCACGACCATGGGTGATACGGCAGAAAGAATGGGTGATAACCTCTCAGCAGTAGACCTCGGCACAGGTCGAACTGCGGTTGATGTTTCCGTTGGTAACTTCTTTTCTTGCGCTCTTTTGGACAATGGCGATGTGAAGTGTTGGGGCAGGAACAGCAACGGCCAGTTGGGCATTGGAAACACCACCACCATGGGCGATGCGGCAGACGAAATGGGAGACAACCTCTCAGCCGTTGACCTCGGTACAGGACGAACCGCCGTTGCCATTGCAACTGGGTACGACCACGTCTGTGCAATTTTGGACAATGGGCAGGTCAAATGTTGGGGTGCGAACGGACACGGACGATTGGGAATTGGAAGCACCACGACCATAGGTGACGCTGCAAGCGAGATGGGCGACAATTTGGCCTACACCTCTCTTGGAACAGGCCTCACTCCCGTTCAAATCGACGCAGGAAATGGACATACATGTGCCCTCTTTGACAACGGTTCAGTAAAGTGCTGGGGCTTCAATCAATACGGAAATCTTGGCCTTGGAAACACCGCCCATCAAGGAGGGCTGCCCAACCAGATGGGAGATGACCTCTCGTTTGTCGATCTCGGTACGGGCCGAACTGCCGTTGATTTGTCGGCCCTGACCCAATCAGTTTGCGCCGTTCTTGACAACGGTGATGTAAAATGTTGGGGCCATAACCATCACGGGCAACTCGGTATCGGCAACACCGTGCAAATAGGTGATCAACCCAACGAAATGGGCGATAACCTCGTTGCAACCGATCTTGGAACAGGTGTCAAAGCGCTCGCAGTTAGAGCCGGCTATTCTCATAATTGCGCCATCATTGACAATGGGTCACTCAAATGTTGGGGAAGCAACGGAGATGGTACCACAGGAGGCTGGCTTGGCATTGAGAGTGGAATCACCAAAGGCAACAACCCCAATGAAATGGGCGACAATCTTCCCTTTGTCAATCTCGGTACTGGTGCTTTAATGCCAATTTCGCAATTCACTTCGTGTACTTCTTCACCGAACCTTCCATCAGGCCTCTCGATGAACAACTGTACCATCAGCGGCACACCATCATCTCCTTTCACCAACCAAACCTACAACATCAGCGCTGTTCAAGATGGGGTCACGTATCAGGCCAGCATCTATCTTTCAGCATCCTACCTCGAACTCACACCGAGCGCTGAAGGCGCGGATCTTTTGGTCGACATGCCGATGAGCAACATCACCTTCCAATACAACGCCAGTGCCACGGGCAGCGCCGCTTTTGCCTATGCAAACAACAAGATTTCGAGCGAATATGATCACTCCTGCGCCATCCTTGACAATGGCGACCTCAAGTGCTGGGGAGATTCCACTTCGGGGAAGTTGGGTCATGGAGGGGCATACGACCTTCTCGCACCATCATCCACGGCGATCAACCTCGGCACGGGCCGAACGGCCGTTGCGGTCTCTGCTGATTTGGGCCACACCTGCGCCATTCTCGACAACGGCGACCTGAAGTGTTGGGGAGGTGACGGAGACGGACAGTTGGGCACTCCAGGTGCTGCTAACGGACTAAGCACCCCTCCATCCACACCGATTAACCTCGGTACGGGTCGAACGGCCATTGCGGTGGCTACTGGGAATTATCACACCTGCGCCATTCTTGACAACGGCGAGGCGAAGTGTTGGGGAGATGACCAGTTCGGACAGTTGGGCGACGGTGGGACCAACACTGACCTCCACACGCCTTCAACGACAGCGATTGACCTCGGCACGGGACGCACGGCCGTTGCGGTTTCTGCTGGATATTCTCACACCTGCGCAATCCTTGACAACGGCGATGTGAAGTGCTGGGGAAGGGATAATGACGGACAGCTGGGCGACGGTGGAACCAACACCGACATTGACACACCTTCATCTACACCCATTGACCTTGGTACGGGCCGGACGGCCGTTGCGCTGTCTACAGGATCGGACCACACCTGTGCCATTCTTGACAACGGTGACCTGAAGTGTTGGGGAGCTGATAACGTCGGACAGTTGGGCGACGGTGGGACCATCTCCCCAAGTGCCTACACTACAGCACCGTCTTCCACCGCCATCGACCTCGGTACGGGCCGAACGGCAGTTGCAGTGTCTGCTTCCAATCTCCACACCTGCGCCATCCTCGACAACGGCGAGGCGAAGTGTTGGGGAGATGACCAGTTCGGACAGTTGGGCATTCCTGGTACTGTTCCTCAATCATCACCCCCTTCTACAGCGATTGACCTCGGCACGGGCAGAACGGCCGGTGCCATTTCGGCCGGATATTTACACGCCTGCGCCATCCTCGACAATGGCGAGGCGAAGTGTTGGGGACGTGACAATCAAGGGCAATTGGGCGATGGTGGATCCAAAACTGACCAACCCGGACCTGTTTTGGTTTCTGGCAGCAACACCTGGGATTCCTCAATTGGAGTGAGCAGCCCCATAACCAACGTTACCGGTGCAACTTGTACGGTTTCACCTTCTCTCCCAACCGGCTTGAACATCGACAGCAGCACGTGCACCATCAGCGGTACACCAACGGTTGCGACGACAAACACGTCCTACAATGTGACCGCCGTCATCAGTGGAACGACCTTCCAGACGGCCGTGTGGTTCTCCACGTCTTACCTCGAACTCACGCCAAGCGTCGAAGGTGCAGATCTTTCGGTCGGCGTGCCGATGGACGACATCACCTTCCAGTTCAATACCAGTGCGACGATCAATCGCGCCATGCAAAACGGAGTGCCGGTTGGGATTTTATCCGGTTGTGGATATGAATTACTTAGCCATGTTATGGATTCAAATGACCATCATCATTTGACTCACTATGACGCATGTAATTCTGATGGAATCTATTATTCAACAAATTCCGGCGGTTCTTGGACGACAACGTTGATCGATTCAGGAGTATATGGAATGGGATACGCCAATGCCATTGCTGTTGATTCAAATGATAATCCGCACATTGCATATGGAATTGATAATCTGTACTACACGACGCTATCGAATGGGGTCTGGTCATCTCCGATTGTTTTGGATCAGACCGTTGGCAACCAAATCTCTATGCTCATCGATTCGTCAGACAACATCCATATTGCCTCGAATAAGTTCATTACTGGCGGAGACCTAAATTACACCTCATACGTTTCAGGAACCTGGTCAACCGAGACAGTGGCGTCCGCTTCGTCCCTGTATCCAGGACCTACCGCCATAGCCGTAGATTCAGCAGGTGATGTGTACATAGCGATGGTACTAAAACCAACGTCCCAGGGTAACACAAATTATCTCTCCGTGTACAACAACTCGGGCGGTTCTTGGTCCAGCGACTTCATCGACTCTAGCGGCCTAGATCACTACAGTGTCGATCTTGCTATCGATTCAAATGATGTCACGCATCTTTACTACAGGAAAGGAAATGGACACGTCATCAAAAACGATGCCAGTGGTTCTTGGTCCAGCGACCTCAATACATTAACCGGATCGTTTTTTGATTCCATGGGAGATATGGTCATCGAATCGGATGGTACAGTTCATATTGTATACAAATACTCTTCCGGGGGTGGCGGTACCTTCCAATATGCAACCAACAAGAGTGGCTCATGGGTCAATCAAGCGATCGCAATTGGCTCAGGATACGTCCATCCCACTTACAACGCGCTTGCCTTGAATTCCCAAGGCGATATGCATTATTTCTTCAAATCAGGTAGCTCAGGACAAACTGGTGTCCTGTACCACTTGGTAGAAAGTGGTGCATCTACTGCGAGTAGTGGCTCAGGCAGCGGCTCTTCGGGTTCCTCTTCCTTTGCTTATGCGAACGACAAGGTGTCTGTTGGAACCGACCACTCCTGCGCCATCGTCGACAACGGCGACCTGAAGTGCTGGGGAAATGACTACTACGGACAGTTGGGCAATGGTGGAAGCAGCACGAGCCCCACCAACGCACCTTCATCCACAGCGATTGACCTTGGCACGGGTCGAACGGCTGTTACGGTTTTTGCAGGATGGAGACACAACTGCGCCATCCTTGACAACGGCGATTTGAAGTGCTGGGGGTATGACCACTCCGGACAGTTGGGCGATGGTGGGACCAACACGCACGTCCACGCTCCTTCATCCACAGCGATTGACCTCGGCACAGGCCGAACGGCCGTTGCGGTGTCTGCTGGAGAGGAGCACACCTGCGCCATCCTTGACAACGGTGAGCTCAAGTGCTGGGGAAGGGATGACTACGGAGAGTTGGGCGACGGTGGAAGCAACACGGACACCACCGCACCTTCAACCACGGCGATCGACCTCGGCACAGGCCGAACGGCCGTCGCTGTGTCTGCTGGCGAACTCCACACCTGCGCCATCCTTGACAACGGCGACCTGATTTGTTGGGGAAGGGACAACCATGGACAGTTGGGTAATGGTGACTACATCACTGGCGCTCAAACATCACCCCCTTCTACAGCGATTGACCTCGGCACGGGCAGAACGGCCGTTGCGGTGTCTGCTGGCTCGGACCACACCTGCGCCATTCTTGACAACGGCGACATGAAGTGTTGGGGACGGGACAATGCCGGACAGTTGGGAATTGCTGGAAGCAGCTCGGATATCACCGCACCTTCATCCACCGCGATTGACCTCGGTACCGGCCGTACGGCCGTTGCAGTGTCTGCTGGACATGAACATACCTGCGCCATCATCGACAACGGCGATTTGAAGTGCTGGGGACGAGACAGCAATGGACAGTTGGGCAACGGTGGAAGCAACACCAACACCGACGCACCTTCATCCACCGCGATTGACCTCGGCACAGGTCGAACGGCCATTGCAGTGTCTGCTGGATATAAGCACACCTGCGCCATCCTTGACAACGGCGCCATGAAGTGTTGGGGGGATAACTACCAGGGGCCGTTGGGCAACGGAGGCAACACCGATCAGACTTCACCCGTTGCAGTCTCCGGAAGCAACACCTGGGATTCCTCGACCGGAGCGAGCAGCGGCTCAGGCGGTGGCATGACCGACGTCACCAACGCGATGTCATGCGTAGCGACACCCAGTCTACCTGCTGGTTTGAACATCGACAGCAGTACGTGTACCATCAGCGGTACGCCAACGGCTGAGGCGGTTAACGCAACTTACGAGATCAACGCCACCATCAGTGGCATCACTTACTTGGCAAGCATTTGGCTTTCATCATCCTACTCTGAGCTCATACCGAGCTACGAAGGTGCGGATCTGTACCTCGATGTTCCAATGACCGACATCACCTTCCACTACAATGCCAGTACGGCAACCACGACTGCCATTGGCAACGTGAACGGACAAATTACAACGCTTGGAAATGGCTCAGTTTGGAATGCACAACATATGGGACTCGGGCAAATTGGCAACGATGGCAACTTTTTGTGGAACGGCTACATGTCGATCCTCGTTGGTGATACGCTCTACTTTGATGGGGACGACAGTTCTGGCCAACCGACTGTTGGAAGGGAATTGTTTGCATTCAACACCTCAAATGAAACGACATGGCTTGTGAAAGACATCAACCCGAACTTTGACTCCTATTCATATGGATCAGACAGTCACGTTGGACAATGGATGCACGTCCTCGTTGGGGATACCATTTATTTCGATGCCAATGACGGAAGTACTGGTCATGAACTGTGGGCGCACAACACGACCAATCAAACCACTTGGCAAGTGGCCGACATCAATGATGGCGCAGACAGCAGTTATCCTGGTGCCGGACTCGCACATGTCATTGACGATACGTTGTATTTCACAGCAAGGGATGACGCGTCAAGTGCTTCGCAAATATGGGCCTACAACATATCAAACCTCACGGTCTGGAATGTCACCGACATTGACATCCGCTTGGGCGGTTCTATCGGACAAAAGATGAGTATGGTCGTAGGCGATACCATCTACTTTGATGCTAACATGGGCTATTCGACGCTGGGCGGTATGTTTGCGTACAACACCTCCAATCATTCATGGTGGCGAGCAGTGAGCTTCGCCAATGGATATGCAGCAAACGGTGATACAATGGAGGGTTACATGAGCACTCTCATAGGAGATACAATTTATTTCGATGCTATCACTGCAACAAACAAGCAAGAGGTTTTCGCTCACAACACGTTGAACGGAACCACTTGGCAAGTCTCCTCCTTCAACTACAGCCATCACAGTGGCACAAGAACAATGCCAGGACGCGGCATGGAATTCGTCGTTGGTGATACACTTTATTTCGAGGCCCAAACCAGTATTGGATCAGAATTGTGGGCATACACCACCACGAACAGAACCATTTGGTTGGTGGATGAAATCAACCCAGATTTCCAATCAAACTCCCCTCTGGGTTCGAGCCCCGGACAGTACATGACGATTCTCGTTGGCGATGTCCTCTATTTTGATGCCTATGGCCCAGATGGGGACGACTCCTATCAATATTCTGACGGAAGGGAATTGTGGGCACTCAACATCTCCAATCATACAACTTGGCAGGTGGCAGACCTCTACGCATCCTCGGATTCCAACAGCGATAGTAACCCCGGAGAGCACATGGCATACCTTGTCGGTGACACCATTTACTTCAGCGCCTATGTTTACACTTACTCGAGTGCCATTGGTGGCGCATACGGTCAATACGGCATAGAACTCGTTGCGCATGATACCTCAAACGGTTCCACGTGGCTCGTTGACGATACTCGGACAGGTACGTATGGTTCCAATCCTGGTATGTATTACAATGAATATCTGATTGGTGATACCCTTTACTTCAATGCCGACGGCGATTACGGCACCTCCAACAGCGTCGCTTGGAGATGGCATGCACTCCAACCTGCAGAAATCACATCCTCTGGTAGCAGTGGAACTTGCAGTATATCACCTGGCTTACCAACCGGCTTGAACATCGACAGCAGCACGTGCACCATCAGCGGTACACCAACAGTTGAATCTGTCAATCAAACCTACACGGTTACGGCCGTCATCAGCGGTGTGACCTACCAGGGCAGCGTTTGGTTGTCCACCTCGACGTTCGGCACCATCACCTCAGCGGTGGAAGGTGCGGCGCTCAACTTGGGTGAAGCGATGACGCCGATCACGCTCAATTACACCTCACAAGCGGGTACTGCGACGGTGGCAAACGGAAGCGGGAACCAAACCCGTTGGACCATCTCAGAAGAAACGACCAACTCACCATATCATGTTGTTGAGGCTTGTGAAAGCGGTTCTACAACCGCATTCATTCCGGCGGGTCCAATATCGAGTCATTATTCGGAATACGGTAGTTGTTCAGGTTTGATTGGAGATACAATTTATTTCAAAGGGCGTAGCAATGCATCCTCTGCCAGTGTGCCTTACAGTCTCTGGGCATTTAGACCAGCAAACGATTCGGTATGGGCAGTTACACCTCATCTTCCTTCTGTGACTGGTTCACACATACAAATCGTAGATGAACGAATTTACTTTACAGCCGTGCCTCTCGGTGGAACAAGGGACCTTTACGTTCACGATACGACAAACGGCAGCACATGGATGGCTTACGATCTTGAAGCCAATGTCAATCAGTGGTCGGTGTTTGACGATTATCTCATTATAGCTGAATGGGGAGGTGCCTCAGGACACATTCTCAATCTTCACACGTTCAGCACCAACCAAACCTGGGAAATCCCCGGCAAGGGAAGTTGGCAAGGAAGTGACGGGTACAAATTCCCATACAATCAATTCCATAAAGCAGGCGATCAAATCCTGTGGCAGGGTGATGCTTATGTCACCACCAGTTCAGGTTTCAAATCGGCCATAGGAGCGGATTTGTGTGTGTACACCCTCTCAAACAACTCCACCTTTTGCATCGATGTTGCACCGATTACCTCTGGCAACACAGTGTACAGCATCAACCCTCATTATTTCCACACGATTGGAAGCAAAACGTACTTCCTCGCTTGCGATACTGCATATGGTTATTCTTCCGCAACCCATACTATGGCCTGTGGCACATCAAACAACGCCATAAAAAACGCTCTTTGGGTTTATGATCCCTCAAACACCTCTATTTGGCGCCTCACGCCAGCCGGTGAACAAATGCAAGGTCATTGGATTGGGGACCAATACTGGGACCTCAAGGCTAACCCAAGCAATTCCAACCTAATCGGATTGAGAATATTTGACAGCACGAATAACTCCATTTGGTGGGAAACCAACGGTATAGCGTTATCAAGCAACAATAATCAGTACTACAACAGAGCAACCAACAGCTTCCCTACGGTTCACGCCTGGGCTGGGACAAGAGCGTACTTTACTGCAATGACCTCAGGAAACCTGCACAGCGTCCAACACAAGACACATATGTGGGCGTACGAGGCTTCAAACAACTCTGCATGGGAGCTTGTTGATGGAGGATATACCTCCGATCCTTACGCAATTCCTCCTGTAAATCCATCAAGTTCCTTCGCCTGTACAGGCCAATTTGGAACCAAAGAACATGTCTTCATTGGGACCGAACTCTTCTACATAACGGCTCACGATGGTAACTGTGGAGGATGGATTTCAAAGGAACCGCACGGTGAAGTGACGTTTTCAACTCCGCCACCAACGACTTGGGAAACTGAACCATCACTACCTGCAGGTATGAGCATTTCAGGTGGTGTCATCAGTGGTACACCTTCGGTCTATGCCAATAATCAAACCTATACGATTTATGCGAATCAGAGCGGTTATCCGACCACGCACGAGTTGTACTTCAGTGTGGATACGGACAATGCGCATACGGTGGTTGAGAATCAGGCCATTGATCCAATTGGCTTCCATCCACCGTTTGACAACGGAACGACCTGTTGGACGGTTTCACCTGGATTACCAGGAAACCTCTCGATCGATTCGAGTACGGGTGAAATCACCGGTTCAGTCAATGGAACACTGACCAATAGCACCTACACGGTTACAGCCAATCACAATTGCTCGGGTGGTAGTTCAGGTAACGGAACAACGTGGATACCGACTCCTCCTGTAGGCATTGACCCATACGCCCCGCGGATGGCCGATTACTTCATGCTTGAGCACGACGACGTGATCTACTTTGATGCCGTGATGTCCAACGGCATAAGGGCCGTCAACGCATTCAGCACCGTTAATGGAACCATGTGGAATACATACGACTTAAGCAGCATCACCAGCGCGACCAGCTTCCAGCCCTATCCGGGAAATCAATTGGCTCAATTTGTCGGTGATGACCTATTCTTCACAATTAAAAACAGTACTTCTGCCTCAATCTATGAGTTATGGGTTTATTCCACTTCAAACGGAACAACATGGAGAGCGATGCAACAGACTGCAGCGAGTTATGGTTTAGCAATGGATGTTGTCATTGGCGATCGACTCTATTTCGATGAAACCGCATGGAACGGCGGTTCCAGTTTTTCGAGATTCATTGGAGTCTACGATACCTCAAATCACTCGTATTGGAATTATTCGACGACGATGCTCAATTATGGTACAGGAACTTGTGACGCACCCGGTGCGAATTTCCATACCGTCGTGGGAGATACGATTTACTTCGACGCCTGCGATGCTTCGCAGTCCTATGGAAATGAAATGTATGCGTTCAACACCGTCAACGAGAGTTACTGGAGGGTTGCAGACCTTGACAACGGGACCGATCATTCATGGCCCGGAAAGCACATGCACATCGTGATCGACGACGTGATCTATTTTGATGCGCAGGTTGGAACTCCAGGCACAATGAATGTTCATGCATTGTGGGCTTACAACACATCGAATGGAACCATTTGGTTGGCAGCAGATGTTAGGGAGCCAGGATACCACATGAAACCACACACAAACCTGCAAACAGCCATCAACAATCGTGAACCTGTTGTCATTGGAGATACTATGTATTTCGACGCGAGTGCTTCACCTTGGACGGCACGAACGAGCATTGGTTACACGTGCACGGGTCAAGAAATTTACGCTTACAACATTGGAAACCAAACGGCATGGTGTGTTGCCGATGCGGGAGGATCTGGATGGAGTGGTACGGGGCACAACAGCGATGCAGGTCAAAACATGCTTTCCCTTGTTGGCGACGTTCTTTTGTTCGACGCAGAAATGGGTTCAACCGGATCGGGCACTTCAAGCCGACCGTACAGTTTGTGGGCGCACAACCTGTCCAACGGCTCAACTTGGGAAATCAGTACCGTTTCCACGTACCCAGATATTCTTACAGATGTTGGAAGCGGTTTCAGTGCATTTTCAACAAACAATGCGCTGTACTTCCCCGCCAGAAACACCACCGTGGGATTGGAAATTTGGGGCTACGACATTGTTAACCAAACATACTGGCTGGTAAACGATACGTGCCCTGGGTGGTGTATGGGTATATCGGGAGGTAATTTCCACTCGCTCGTGCATCAAGGCGTGTTTTACTCATCTGTGCGAATCTCTCAAAACGGTCTAGGTGAACAATACATTTTGGGTGTATTCAATCCTGTACCCTCGAGTTCAACAAGTAGTGGCGGCTCGGGCAGTGGCTCAGGTAGCGGTAGTTCAACAGGCACGAGTACAACCGAGACGTTCACGTTCAACTTGCAGAGTCTTGCGGATTACGACGGCGATGGATTGCCGAACGATTTGCCAAGCGATTACGATGTTGCCGAAGGACCAACACCAGGTCTTGTCGCTGATACCGACGATGATGCTGATGGCTTGCTTGATACGGTTGAAACCAATACGGGCACCTACGTTGATTCGAGCAATACAGGAACCGATCCACTCAATCCAGACACCGATGGTGATGGAGTCTGTGACGGACCACTCGCCGTACCTGGCGTTTGTATTGCAGGCCCAGATACGAACAATGGAGCAACGGTTGTTGATACACCAATCGTTCTGTTGAACAACAGCGATGTTGATGAAATCGCACCGTTCTATCCAGTGACTGGAGCAACCTATGGCTTGTCCCCAGACTTGCCAACGAGCATGCAGTTCGATTCGAGCAATGGATCGATTTGGGGCACGCCGGACATGGTCATGGCCAACACGACCTACACGATGTGGGCGAACCTCACCGATGGAACAAGTACGTCTTGGACCTTCTTCCTCGAAGTCTTGGAAGACTTGGATGGGGACGGAATGCCGGACGTCTTGCCTGGTGATTACAACGCAACCAACGACCCAATCCGAACACCTGGTCTTGAAGAGGACTTGGACGATGACGGTGATGGTTACAACGATACAGCTGAAACCGATACTGGACTCTATCTTGATGGCAACAACACGGGTACGGACCCACGCGACCCAGATACCGACGATGACGGTATTTGTGACGGTCCAGGAACGGTTGCAGGCGTTTGTACTGCAGGTCCTGACTTGACACCGTTTGGTCCACCTGCAACAGTTGTTGCTGTCAACAACACGATGATACCAAGCGTACCGCCGTACTATGCGGGCAGTGGCCTGACCTACGAAGCTTCGCCTGACCTACCAAACGGCTTGACCATCGATCCAAACAACGGATACCTGATGGGCATTCCAACCGTAACGACAGGCAACATCACCTACACGGTCTATGCGAACGATACGAACGGAAACACCTACTCGTGGGACTTCACCATTGAAGTGCTTGAGGACAGCGATGGTGATGGATCACCAGATTCGCTCCCATCCGATTACGATGGTGACGACGATTCCATCCGCGCACCACCTGGTCTGACCGAAGACTTGGACGACGATGGCGACGGTGCAAGCGACCTTGATGAGATTGCCAATGGAACTGAACCATTGAATCCAGATACTGATGGCGATGGTTTCTGTGACGGCATCAACGCTGTTGCTGGTGTTTGTTTCGCTGGACCGGATCCATATCCAAACGATGCAAATTTGCCGTTGGATACCGATGGTGATGGACTACCAGACGACGATTCTGACTGGACCGGCCCTCCATACGCTGACGATGATGACGACAACGATGGATTCCCAGATGCGTCTGAAGAGGCATGTGGCTCGGATTCACTCGATGCCAACAGCATCCCTGCCGACATGGACGGTGACACCATCTGCGATGGTGACGATCTTGACATGGACGGTGATGGTATCGACAACGTCAACGAAACGGGAGAGACAGGAGTACCGCCTGGTACCTCACCAACCAATCCCGACACGGACGGCGACGGAATCTGTGACGGTCCAACATCACCGGTAACCAGCAACTGTACTGCTGGACCGGATGCGTTCCCACTCGACCCAGCTGCATGGGAAGATACCGATGGTGACGGTTATCCAAACGACCTCTATCCACCTTCGACAAGTGTCCCACCATTGGAAGAGGATACGGACGATGACAACGACGGATGGAGCGACATTGAAGAAGTCAACTGTGGTTCTGATCCACTGAATGCAACCGATATGCCTGTTGATGAGAATGGTGACGGAATCTGTGACGTTCTCGATCTTGATTGGGACGATGATGGTATTCCAAATGCCAATGAAACCGATACGGGCATCTACAACGATTCGAGCGATACGGGAACCGACCCGTGGAATCCTGATACCGACGGTGATGGTTTCTGTGACGGACCGTTGGCAGTGTCGAACGGTACAGTGATGATTTGTACTGCAGGACCCGATCCATTCCCACACGATCCAACCATGCCGTTGGATACGGACGGTGACGGTGACCCAGACTCGTTGCCAGAAGATTACATTGGCAACTTGATTGAGGACTTGGACGACGACAACGACGGACACAGTGATGCTGTTGAAGACACCTGTGGATCGGACTCCTTGGACAACATGAGCATGCCGACCGACCTCGATGGAGATACCATCTGCGATGGACAAGACCCTGATGTGGACGGTGACGGACTATCCAATGAGGTAGAGAGTGCCACAGATTCACTTACGAATTCATCCAACGCAGACAGCGATGGAGACGGCATCTGTGATGGACCATCTGCACCTGCTCTACCAGCTGGTATCTGTGCTGCAGGTCCTGACGCCTTCCCAGACGATCCAGCTGCTTGGTTGGATACCGATGGCGATGGCGATCCTGACGAGATTGTTGACGGAGTAACCACCGACTTGGTACTCGATACCGATGACGACAACGATCAATGGTCCGATGAGGATGAGGCTGCCTGTGGAACCGACTCGAAGGATGTCATGAGCACACCGTTCGATGGTGATGATGATGGCATCTGCGATGTTTTGGACACGCAAACGCTGCATTACACCATCTACAACGGTACCGATTGGATTGAAGCAAACGTGTTTGAAACCTATGTTAACCAATCCGACTTCATGCTGATGCCAAACCTAACCGGTATGGAGCAGGGAACATGGTCAATTTCCCCAGCCCTCCCAGCAGGCCTTGAATTCAGTGGTACACAGATTGCACGATCGGGTGAAACAGGATACATCACAGGGGTTCCAACGGAATCATCGCCGATGACCAACTACACGGTGACTGCCGATAACGGTCGTGTGAACAAGAGTTTCACATTCGCATTGGCGGTACTCAACGATACGGATGGTGACAGCTTGCCAGACGAACCGTCAGTCACTGGTCTTGAAACGGATTTGGACGATGACAACGACGGTCATCTCGACGCCATTGAACTCAAGTGCGGTAGTGATCCAACCAACCAGACCAGCGTTCCTGATGTGGATATGGACGGGAACTGCATCGAAGGTAAGTACTCCGATGATGCAGACGATGACGACAGTGGGGTTCTCTTGTGGTGCCTACCTCTGATCATCCTCTTACTTGTTCTATTGCTGCTCCTCTCGTTGTTGATTCGAGACAAAGTCGTTCTGATGGGACCTGAACCAGAGAACACAACCTCTGAACCTGATTTCTTGTCAGGAGCTGGAACCAAGGACGATCCGTTTGTTCTCAAGCCAATCAAGGCCCTCAAAGCCGGAACGACGGCAGAGGCCAAGGAAACCATCAGCATCATCAACATGTCTCCAGAGATACGTGTCAACCTCCTTGATTTGGCTGAAGCAACCAATGAGAAGCGATTCCAAATGTACGAGGTTGACGGTTCTACAGAAGAGCCAGGTTTCAATCTTGATGCTGATGAAGAAGGGCGTTTGCGTCTTCGCTTCGTCTTCGATGATAGCGATGTTCCAACCTACCCAGGTGGAACTTACGAAGGGTTGCTGAAACTCGGCAAGGCATCGGTTTACCTCGCTTGGACGGTTGAAGTCAAAGAAGACAAGCGGAAGATGAACAAGATCCGTAAGGAAAAGGAAGCCGCTGAGAAGGCCGAAAAGAAAGCCAAGGAAGCTGAGGAAAAGGCCAAGGCAGAAGCCGAAGCCAAGGAAGCCGAAGAGAAAGCCAAGGCTGAGGCTGAGACCGAAGCTGCTGAAGAGAAGGCTGCCAAAGAAGCAGAAAAGAAGGCGAAGGCTGAGGAAAAGGCTGCAAAGAAGCCAGCAACAACCAAGGAAGCGAAGAAGGAAGAAGAACTTCAACGCGTCAAAGAACGAGCCAAGACGATTGACTTCAACGTCATCGGAGAGGCAACCTCTACGAAACTGAAAGGCAAGGTCAAGAAGGGTGCAGATTCAATAAAATTGGCAGATGCCTCCGCCTTTGCAGAAAGCGGTTCGGCAGAAGTCACCGACGCTGATGGAAGCACGATCATCGCATGGACTGGAAAGGACGGCAACGTTCTGACCGGAGTTACCGGTATTTCGCGCGCATTTGCAGCATCATCGATTGTTTTGGTCAAGGATGACTTGCAAGCCATCAAGGGTGTAGGGCCGTTCTTGGAAGAGAAGCTCAACGCTCTTGGAATCACGACCTACCAACAAGTTGCGAACATGAACGACAAACTCGAAGAGCAAGTCAACGAGGCGATTGAGTTCTTCCCAGGCCGTGTCAAGCGCGACCAATGGGTTGCTCAAGCGAAGGTACTTCTCGGAATGGAAGCCGAACTTAACAAGAAGGCGCTCAAAGAAGCCGAAGAACAAGCAAAGGCTGAGGCTGAAGCCAAGGCTGCTGAAGAGAAGGCTGCTAAGGAGGCTGAAGAGAAAGCGAAGGCTGAGGCTGAAGCAAAGGCTGCCAAGGAAGCGGAAGAAAAGGCCGCTGCTGCTGCCGCTGCCAAGAAGGCGAAGGAAGAGGAAGAGGCCAAGAAGAAGGCTGAAGCTGAGGCTAAGGCTGCTAAGGAGGCGGAAGAAAAAGCCGCTGCTGCTGCCGCTGCCAAGAAGGCCAAGGAAGAGGAAGAGGCCAAGAAGAAGGCTGAAGCCGAAGCCAAGGCTGCTGAAG
>CALBFP010000152.1 GCA_937894115.1 uncultured euryarchaeote | reverse complement strand
ATACGCTCAAATTTAAATTGAATTTATCCTTCTTAGTAATTGGCCCGACGCCCACCCGACACCCACTCATGAGTTGCCTGTTGATTCGGTACCCTCTGCTTATCCATCACCACGAGAGTGATGCAATTGAATTGGACTGATTATCTTAATTTTCGGTTAGATATTTCTTCGTGTAATTTGTAATTTTACGATTGAAGTATACCGCCGAAAACGACCACAATTAGGATCATCCCCAAAGATGCAATGAACGAATTCATTGCTCCTTTCATTCGATTCTCGTTTCCTTTCGAATTGTAGTAGAGAATAAAAATTAGTGAAATTATAGGCCACGAAATCATAGTGAAGCCCATCGCAGCTACCTCACCCCAAGGATCATCGGCAGTTGACGTCCCGACAACCATGAAAAGACAGAACGCAGCAAAGGTTGGCATAAAAAAGCCAGTAACGATTTCACCAGTGTTGTTGGCAGGTTCATCATCTTCTTGTTTCAAATGATCTCTTTGCCACTTCTTCATAGCTGGTGTCTTGAAGTTCGTCGTGTATCTGCGCCCAGGCTTATCCGACATGTACTCAACTTGAAACTTCTAAATTAAAAATTGAGTCCCGACCAAGAGGTAACTCGTTGAATGATACAGTATGCATCGTATGGAGCTACTCTCAGAAGGCACCCTCTGCTCTGTTCAAATGTCTTCGTCCGTACCGGGGCCCTGTATCGTGTACGCTTCCAGGAATTCACGCCTTGATGCATTCAATCCATATGAATTGGCTTGAATGTCGAGCATGGACTGTTCTTTTTCCGTAATGATGCCGTCACTCATGGCTGTTTTGTAGGTTTCAATGTAGATAAGTTCGTTTTGAGTAAACGATTGCGGCATGATCCGTTTTGCCAGTTTTGAAAGCGAGAGTAGAATCGGGTTACGTAGAACAATCAAAGGCAGTCCAATTATGATGCCTCCCAACCAACCTCGGTCAAATACGGCCTCCATAGCTTCTGTCCCAACAAGAAAAAGAACAGCAAAAAGACCTGTGAAAGAGGCGGTTATGAACCCTTTTCTTAGTTTTTCATCGACACCGAACATGTCATTCTTTACTACGGCGTAAGTGAAAACCAATCCTTCAAACAAGGCTGCAAGGACAACTGTGGTTGGTAAAAGTGGCCCTACTGCAATCAAAATTCTCGGTACTTGATCGTCTGGATTGAAAGGGTGGGTATCCAGCGTAGGGCGCTCGCCAAGCACGCCGATAAGCGTCATCAGCAGTACGATGGTCGCTATTTGCAAAATCGCTTTTCCAACAAAACCAAGACGTACGGCCTTCAACTCACCGATGGTGTTTTTCGAATTGTTTTCTGTTTCTTTTGTATGCTTTGTGATCTTAACAGCAGCAAAAACTGCCCCCATTGTTGGTAAAATCATAAGCGCCTGTGTAAGCGGCCCAAGAGTCGGTGACGAAAGTGTCATTGGATACACGGCGTTCCAACTTTCAGGGCAATTCACCGCAAACGGCATCGAATTTCCTGAGGACGTTGTCCCCTCTCCTGTACCGACACCGGCGCAATAGGTCCAGCCAACATCACCAATGGCTTCATGTCGGCCGCCAAGGGCATTCATCAGGACGTAAATCAACAGAAAACAAAATACGGGTAGAGCATACAAACCGTGCTTACTGAAAAATTTCGAGACCTTTTTGCCTCTATCGTTCTGAGCATAGAATGTCGGTGCAACAACATACAATACGAACAGTTGCAAAGACATGACGTAGTAGACTACTCGAGCATTTGATAGAAAATCAAGCGCTGCCTCTGGCCATGAATAAACCCAAAACAACATTGCGGTGCTGCAACGAACAGCCTCCGTAAGCAGCATAACGGCCATAAAGCGGTTTTTCCCTTTACTCGAATCAGCTTTAAGCACTAAAAAGGCCAAAAAAGCAAGAAAGAGCGCAGAAACGAGACTGAAAAGAGCCAATACATGCCAATAGCCGATGAATGAAGAACCGTAATCGGCATTGGAGATGGTACGCCAGTAGTACTCCAAGGGGCCGCCAACACCTGCCATGAATTGTCCTAGCACTGAGAATTTAATTCATTTTAGTAAAAGGAACTTTTTCAACGACGATTACAATTCATTTGGCACGGGAGTTTGATCCATGTGCAAGAATGCATATACTGCCCACCAAGTAACAATATCCCACGAGTGGACAAGGTTGTTGATTCCCGTTGATTCATCTGTGCCCATATATTCTATCATCGTCTCCATTGTGTCGCACTCACGATGATAGCACGGATAGCCATCGACGAGGCCATTCCATCCAAGCGTTGCAACGCCGATGTTTTGGAATGAATCGTGATCGCTACGAGCGGTTGGGGATTCGTAAATAGCGACTGTGTCTTCATAGATGTCTCCCCAAAGAGGACTCTCTCCGCCATCGAGCCATGCTTCACGACCGCGTTCCATCTCGTATCCAAGGTTGAGGGCATCTGCACCAATCCACTCAGCGAGATGAAACATACCTGCTTGATCGATTGCATCTTGTGTCCCATCAGGTCCGAGATAAACCGAGAGTGCGTAATCACCAGGATAGTTAACCCCCGCCATATCCAAATTCAGATAGTTGCTTACGGTTACTCCATCGGGTAAATCGTTTGCAAAGGATCGCGAACCCCACAAGCCTTCCTCTTCAGAAGACCACAAACAAAACACCATGGTTCGACGAGCATCAAATTCTGCAAGAACACTAGCGGTTGTCAACACCATACTCGAACCCGCTGCATTGTCGTAAGCGCCGTGACGCGTCCCATAACCAGGAAGTGCAACGGGAGTGTAGGCTACAGGTGGGGCAATATCAAAATGAGCACCGAAAATCAACCATTCGTCTGGATACACCGAACCGTCCTTGTATCCGCATATATTGACCGCCCAAGCAGTATTCCATTGAAATCGATGAACTTCGACTCGATCCAAACCATATCCTTGCATAACGCCTTCAAAATAAACAATGGCGTGCTCATACGAAGGATTTGCATTCCCAATCCACCGGTCCAAATAGCCAACTGCTCCATCTGGACCACAGGTCGCACAAGGCGTATCATCCGCAATGAAATCGACCCATTCGTAAACGTCTCTGCCGTTGACCCATCCATCGCTGGCACCAACACCACTGTCTTGGTCTAAATCAGCCCGAAACGGTCGTTCCGCCTTCATTGGGTATGGAATGACCTTGCCTCCTGTTTCTGTTCCGGCGATAAGCCATGGCCATTGTCCGTTTAGATCCTGATTTGGCACAGCCTCTACTGCTGTGCCACTACCGTCGCCTTCCAGCCAAGTGGACCAAGATTCGTTCGCTTGACGGATGGGCCAATTGACTCGGTTTATTTCACCAAGGAACAAGAATACTTCTTCATTTCTCGGAGGAAGAAGAATATTTACAGTCGCCTTTTCGCCCGATTTAATATCAAGAACCGTCCCGTTCTGTGCCCGCATTGAACCAGGGTCTTGGATGAAGTAGGGAATGAAGACCGCCAAATCGTCGGTTGCCTCAAGTGTGATAATTTGCCACATTCCTGCTTCAAGTGCATCTGAATTTGAAACGATCAGCGACGTCGCATCCACTCCATTACTTCGAGCTTCACCAAAGCATCCGGAGAGTGATGCAAACAACATTAGGAGGACAAGTCCAATGGCCTGTGAAGAATCGCGCATGGCACAATCCAACGGTGCATTCTCTTTGAATTCAGTGGTCTTAAGCGCATTTTGTACATCGCTAAGGGTTAAATGACGAAGATGGGCCGGTCAATCATGGCTACTGTCCGCACGGACCAGAAGCAGCGCGCCCTCATGCGGGCTGTGCCAAATTCATTCTCGAGGGCTTTAGCCAGTTACTTCGGTTCGGGACCAACCGACATCCCTCTTGCAAAAAAGCAGCATGCGGCCTATGTTCAGTCGCTCTTGGATTGCGGGCTCGAGGTCACGATTTTACCAGCAGATGAAAGACACCCAGATTGTATCTTTGTCGAGGATCAGGCAATTGTCATCGACGGCCACGTTTTGTTGCCCGTGCCTGGCCACCCTTCTCGAGTTGCGGAGCAACCCCCCATCGCTGATTTCTTGTCTCGACAACTCAACGGGTTTCAAGTCTGTGGAATGTTCGGCGAAGCGCGAATGGATGGTGGGGACATTCTCCGGCTTGGGGACATTTTCTTTGTTGGTCGTTCACAACGTACCAACGAACAAGGAATTGAAACCCTTCGAGACCTCTTGAGCCACCTCGGACATGAACTTCGGATCATCGACATACCTACTGACAAAGCACTGCACCTCACATCGATTTCATCCACGCCGACAGACAAGATTATTCTCGCTGCAGAGGGCTATCTCACTCCAGAAGATTTCGGTGAACTTCCCGATGACTGTGAAGTCATCATGATGCCAGAAGAAGAAGTCTATGGATGCAACACAATTGGATTTGAAAACGGCAATGTTTTGGTTGCCAAGGGCTACCCTACCGTTCTTGAGACACTCAAGCAAAAGGGGTTGAAGCCTATCGTCCTTGACATGGATCAGATTCGAGAGGGTGATGGGTCAATCACGTGCTGTTCAATCTTCTTCTAAAACCAATCAGCGCGTTGATATACGCGAGTGTGGCCGTTTGAATTGCTGCAGGGGTCGCCCAGCTTGGTCAAAGGCGCTGGGATGAGGTCCCAGTCCGTAACGGTTCGCAGGTTCGAATCCTGCCCTCTGCACCACTTCTTCCAACAAGTTCACATTCTTTCTCATTCTCGCCCACGTGATAGCGATGGTAGAGGATGCTCCGAACGTGGACAACATTCGCGATACTGTCATCACGCAGATTGTCGATGGAGGTTACGTCACGGCGGTTCCAATTGTTGTTCTCTCAATCTATCTGTTTGTTCAAGGATATCGGAGATTGAGCCTCATCACTGCTATCGCAGGAGCTGCCATTGGATACCTTTCCGCAAGTACGCTTTACCCCTATGTGCTCGACCTTGGTCTCGCACTTACCCTCGATCGGTTTCAGCTCTTTTCCGCAATGGCATTTGCTATTATCGCAGTGATGATTACTTCGATGTCAATTCGTTTGCTCGCGACCGGATTCGTCTTCATCGTCATTTCCAATGGAATTCAGTTGTTGAAAAACTACGGCATCAATCCTGAGCGTGGCGAATTGCTGCCCGGCATAACGGCGATTATCGCCTTCTTTGTGGGCATGTCGTTTCGTCACATTTTACCCCCGATTGTTGCTGCTCTCCTCGCTTCAATTGGCCTCTATGTTGGGGCCTGCATCATTCTCGAATTACCGATGGAATACTTGGACCTCGAGTCCTCATTAGCTCCGCTGCTTGTTATCCCGTGTGTTCTCGTCAGTCTCCTTGTCCAACGATGGCACAAAAAACGCAACAGCCCAGAAGAAGTTCCAAGAGATGCCGCGAAACAACAACGTCGGGTTGTTCGTCGCTCAAATTACCACCCAGAACTTGAAGTTGACACCCAATGGGCGCGTGGTGGGTTGCGAAAGTAGTCCAAGACATTTTCAGACATTATTGTTCAATGTAGCGTTTGCGCATTCGCAACCACCCTTCACTGAAGAAGATCAAAGCATACAGAGAGGCAAGCCACAGGTGGACGTTTGACATCTCATTCAGCCACTCTGGGGCACTCTCTAGAGGAGTTGCAAAAGCGATTATTATCGTGAGCCAAACCACAGTTAACCCGTGGAGAATCCAGCGAAATACGCCTAAAATCTGCGTTGAATTCGCACGCATTTCAGACATCTGAGAATCGGTCAAAATGGCCGTTAAACCAACCACTTTATCCAACGCACTTCCACCGTTCCATCGAATCTTGCCAAGACGAAATCGGTTGATGATATCAATGCCTGTAAAGACAGTTACCCAGAGGACAACAACTTCCAACAAAGGATCAAGACCCATTAAATCCAATGTACCAAACTTCGACCATGCAAACAAAGCCCATATCCAAGCAACAAGGAAGAGTTGGAACAGCCTTGCAAATTTTGCGAGTTTACGCAGCAAAACCAAGTCATGGGAAAGAATCAACTCAAGAGAAATATAGAGACCAACAGTAAGCGTAACGATACCACTTGATGCGAGTCCAAACCAACCAATCTCTCCAATCCTCCATGCTTCAAGTAGAGCAACAAAAGCCCATGCTAATGCAATGACAGAAACGCTGTTGACGGCCGCCTGCATGGTGTAAAGTGGATCTCGACCGTCCTTCAGAACCGAAAGTCCCCCCATAAGCCGCACCTCAAATCCGGACTCGTCGACAATTCCGCGACTCGCTGCTGTCATACCTCCAATCGCTTGGATTCGAGCTGCCTCAACGATGCTTTCCGATTCATCGTTCGGATTGTTTGTTGACCATTCGGAACCGCGACTCGCAGCATGTGCAGCACCAGTTCCCCTACCCTTTCTTCCCGCTGAACGGGATTTCGCCCAGGCCCGAATCTCCGTGGAAATCAGTTCTTCAACCTGATCTTCATTGAGCGGGGCTCCGTGATCCGTATACAACCATCTGCACTGAATTGGAACCGGTGCAGGATCAACATCGGGAGCAACCATTTGGAATTGTCCTGGCCCGAGCGTCGGTAATTGGGCGACAAGATCTTGGTCGCCCCCGCTTTCCTTGAGCAAGTGTCGAACCTTCTCAACATCTTGTGGTTGAGTGAACCGACCGATGAAGGTCGTGTTTGCTTGGGCGAGAATCTTGTAATCCACGTCGGAGACGTTTTGGGTTGCTAAGACGCAGGCTACACCGTATTTTCTCGCTTGCTTAAAGATGAGTTTAATCAAATCCTTGGCGGGAGGGTTGCGTGGATGTGGTGGAAGGTAAGGTGCAACCTCATCCATGAAGAAGAGGAGTTTGAGTTCTCCGTCAGCCGGTTGTTGTGTCAGCATCCAATCGTACAGTTCACGTGACAGTTCTTGGACAAAATATTGCTTCTGTGCCTCATCTTGAATGGTATTCAAATAGACAATGTTCAGAGGTACTTTCCCCGGAATTGCAGCTTCAGCAAAAGAATCGATGTCTATTGGCACGCCGTTGGAAAAGAGCAATTGATTGACCCCGCTTGAAAACGCCGCCAGCCTACGAGCAAGGTCGTTGCGCGTCGTCTTTGGTAACCGCTCTTCGAAATCGGTCAAGCGGTGTTCGAACATCACCTCGTCCCACTGCGGAACATCCGGTTTCTCATCTTCGTCGCTCTCAATGAAGCAGTGCGGATACAGAAACCGTGTAAACTCATGATGAGGTTCTCGGACGACTCGGGCCAATGATTGGAAATCGCCAACATCAAGGCCACATCGCGTACCTTCGACGAGTATTTCGTAAAGGAAGGGTTTGACGACTTTTCCCTGAGCTTTTTCTACATCGTACCCTGCAAGACTTGTGAAACCTGCTGCTACCATGTCCCAAGCAGTGATGGCTTCTTCAGGGTCCAAATCCGCAGGCGGAGCTCGGAAAGGGTCAATGCACAGAGGCAATCCCTTACTCCGAAGTGGAGTCCAAATTCGCACCTCGCAATTCTCCAGTAATTTCCGTTTCCGATCGACATCTCCATCGCGTTCAGTAAGTTCAGTTTCATCAATACCGAGAGCGAGGCGAGCGAGATCTCCTTGTGGATCGATGATTAACGAAGGGATGCCCGCAAGAGCTGCCTCCTCGATAAGCGCTTTCGCCATAACTGTTTTTCCTGAGCCAGTTGAACCCAACATAGCTGCGTGGCGAGCAAGGACTTGAGAAGGGATGTCAACCGGTTCTCCAGAATCCCTTCGTTCGCCAAGAAAAAGGCCTTTTGGCTTGAATCGTCTCTTCGGAGCCATGGATAGTTCTGGGTCAAGAATGTCATCCACAAGTGAAGAGAATTCGGATGCAGGTGGTTGCTCATCACCGGACACCATATACGCGCAGAAGCGCTTCAGGTCTTGAATTGAACGACGCGCAGAAGGGTCAAGGCGCATGCTCTTGAAGGTCAAATCCCTCGCCGAAACATGCCTGGACGAATTCCATTAGCACGCCCCTCTTGGACAGATGAAATGCGTCAAGCTGCAATTGAAACATTGGACTCTCGTCGATGGGTCAAAGGCCCGCAGGGGCGGGCCTTCGCTCAAGAATTCGCTGAATATTGCGGCGCACAATATGCTTCGCCATGCAACAGTGGTTCTGGTGCGTTGATCGCCGCTTTGAGACTGTTAGGAATTGAACAGGGAGACGAAGTTATCGTTCCATCGTTCACCTTCATCGCCACTGCGACGTCCGTCTCAATGACTGGCGCAACTCCTGTCTTTGCTGAAGTCGAAAACGATTTCTGGTGTCTTGATGTTGAAGACGTCCGAAAACGAATTACATCGAAGACGAAGGCTGTAATCGGCGTCCACCTTTTTGGCCAATGCTACAATCCTGACCTCGTAACCCTTTGTCAAGAACGAGACATTGCCCTCATCGAAGATGCTGCACAAGCACACGGGGCGTCTGTCGAAATTGAAGGGGAATTGAGAATGGCTGGAGCACTGGGAACCGTCTCATGTTTCTCGTTTTTCCCTTCAAAAAATGTAACCGTCGGGGGCGAAGGTGGTATGATTACATCCTCTCATGAAGCAATTGGGGCCCGCATCAAGTCCATTGTTGATCACGGAAGAGATGGAACTCTTGAATCGCAAGAAGTTGGGACAAACCTACGTATGTCTGAAGTGTTCGCTGCCATCGGTCGCAAACAGCTTGTTCATCTTGATGCCTGGTTGGAAAAACGTCGTTCTCATGCAACAACGTTCACGCAAGTTGTTGATGCAAATTCCAATCTGAAATCGCCTGCTGTACGTCCAGATTCGAACCATGCATGGCACCAATTCTGCATCCGAACAGATAGTGCCGAACGACTGGTTGAGCACATGAATGACCTCCATATTGATGCTCGCCTAATCTATCCTACCCCCTGCCACATGCACCCCGTTTACGCAAACCATCCACAAGCCAATGAAACGTTTTCAGTCACAGAAGCATTGTGTCGTCAACTCGTTTCAATCCCAGTACATCATAGCCTAACAAATGAGGAAAGTGCTCGTATCGTCAAAGCGATTGAGACCTATTTCTGAGTGAGCATCTTCGCCAGCGCAGCATTTGACCATCCGTTGAGATGCGTCAATTCCATACCAACCCAAGAAGGGATTTCGATTTCAGAATCTACGTGCTCAAGTTCGACTTCTGCGATAATCATTCCCGCTAAATCGCCTTCAAACTCATCGATTTCCCAAATGAGACCGTCTTTTCCTTCCCAAAGATATCGGTTCTTTTCGATGTACGGATACGTTGCTGATTGAACTATCTTATCTGTAGATTCACGGCCAATCTCCCATTCGTGCTCAATCGCTGAGGCCCCATCTTGAAGTCCTTTCAATGTCAAAAAACAAGTCTTGTTCCACGTGCGTATTCGTGTCGTCCAGTTTGGATAGGAATCTAGGTTTTGAATGGTTGTAGGATCGATACCGGTTACAAGAAGTTCATCGCCATAAGAAATGGCTCCGTTTTCCCTAAAACTGAGTTGTGTTGAATCAAGATACCATTGTCGAATTTCGATGCGTTCTGAAGATTCATCAATCCATACACGTTGTTGACGGCCATCGACAAGGAAACGTCGTTCTATCTCGATGTTTTCTGGCATGATTGGCTGTAGGCGTCTCCAGCACATAATGGTGTCACATCGATTCCCGAAGCAGAGAACCAACTCCTTCATAACATCAGGGCCGTTCATTAAAGCATGAACAAGAGGAAAAGTACTGCTGTTGCACTGATTTTATTGATGGTGCTTTCTGGGTGTTTGGGCGCTGTCTCGGACGATTCATCCTCAAACCAGTTGCCTGATGATTGGAAATCTCAAACTCAACGTGCGGTTTCGCAGCCTCAATTGGTGCAATTTGATTCTTGTTCCGACATGGAAAATGCTCTCAAAGCAAGTATCGCGGAAGAATATCGCACGCAATTGTTGCAAGCAGTGGATGAGATGTATTACTATGGGGATGAAATGTTGTTCACCGATGATGTTGCTGAATCTTCTATGGATGGTGACGGTGCTGCGTCCAGTACGGCAAAATCCCAGCCGGCTCGAACGGAAGGCGAGGACTTTAGTGGAACCAACAATCAGGAGCAGGGTGTTGATGAAGCAGACTTTGTCAAAACGGATGGATACTACATTTACCTTCTTCAGGAGTCAACACTAACAATAACAGGAGTCCCAGAATTTGGGGAAATTGAATTTGTTAGCAACTCAACAATCGAGGGGTCCCCGATTTCGATGATGTTGCGAGGCGATCGCTTGGTCGTGCTTTCAAGCTACACTCCATGGAGTACTACATCGGATGATGCGTTGTACGACTACCTTCGCTGGGATGGTGATTACAATCAATGGCGCGTCAATTCGATGACAAAATACACGACGTTTGATGTCTCGAATCGAAGCAATCCTGTCGTATTGCAAGAACTCTATCTCGAAGGTTACAACGTCGATGCAAGAGAGATTGAAGGCCAAATTCGTGCCGTGACGTATTCATGGCTCAACATACCTGGCCTCAAAAGTTGGCTTGAAATGCCCAGTGATTATTATGAACTAAGATGGGACCATCCAGAACGAAAAGTACAACGCGAACTTGTTGCCTATGAAACCATTCTGAAGAATTACGAGGTTCTCGATGATTTGCAACTCGAGGACCTTGTACCAAAAATCTACCAAATCGTGGACGGTGATATCATCGAGCATGATGTTCGCTCAGAATCTTGTGAGAACTTTCACAAACCGATGGACGGCTTCAGTCGTGGTTTCACAAACATTCTCTCACTCGACCTCTATGCATCAACATTCAGTTACGAATCCGACCATCTTCTTAGCAACCATCCGCTCGTCTATGCCTCAAAGGATGTTCTTGTTCTTACCGAAAACGCTTGGGATTGGTGGTGGTTTTGGGGCCAAGACAGTATCGATGAAATGACGAACATACATACCTTCGACATTTCCGTTCCAGGCGCAACAACATACACGGGCTCAGGTCGTATTGATGGTCAGATTTTGAATCAATTCAGCCTTTCTGAGTATGAGGGTGTGCTTCGTGTAGCTACGACCACAGGGCAATGGAACCGATGGTGGATGGAAGACCCAGAGCCAATGTCCTCTTCCGTGATTACACTGGTACGTGGAGTGGACCCGCAAACCGATCAACAAATTTTACTTGAATATGGGCGCCTGGACGGAATCGCAGAGGGTGAACGGATATGGTCTGCTCGTTTTGTCGGCGACCGGGCGTACATTGTCACATTCGAACAAATTGATCCTTTGTGGACAATCGATTTGTCAAATCCAATGAGTCCAACGATTCTGGGCGAATTGGAAGTTCCTGGAGTCTCAACCTACATTCATCCTCTACACGATGAAATGTTGCTCACCATTGGGATGGGCCCTGCAGGAGAAGATGGATTGGGCCTTGACTGGTCCAGTACCCGACTCTCGACCTTTAACATCAGTGACTTGACTGCGCCATCGGTTGCGGACACATTGATGCTCTCACCCGTTGATGACCCTGAAAACAATCGATGGACATGGTCGTATTCTGAGGCGAAGTATGAGCACAAGGCTTTCCAGTATTGGGCACCTAAGGAATTGCTTGCTGTTCCTTTGTCAACATACCAATGGATTGAACACTATGACGAAGATGGAGGCTATCACTGGCACTACGATTATGTTTCGAAAGCAATCCTTGTTCAAGTCAATGAAACAACTGGAACCATGTCGATTTACGGTGAAGTAAACCATTCATCGATGATCAATCAAAATCACGGAAATTATTGGTGGGGTGGTAATGAAAACATACGCAGAACCATCTTCATGGGAGATTACATCTACGCCATCTCTGGGGCTGGGATAACAGCTCACAATCTAACCACGATGGCACTTTCAGACGTTGTGATGTTTGATATCGAAAGCAACGACTCTGATTACTCTCGATAATCGTGATGGTGGGAAGCCAAACCTCAATTGCTGTAAAGCAAACCGTTGCTTGTGGGACATCGTATCGGCGTAATCGGTTGCGGCCGGTGGGGGTCAAAGCACTTACAAGCCCTGAAAACCATCAAAAAAGATGCTCGGATTGAGCAAATTGTCGCATGCGATATCGATACCAATGCACTGAATGCAGTCACCGGCGTTGAATTGCACGATGACCCCGAAACATTGGTTGGATGTTTTAATCTCAATGCGGTTGTCATAGCGACTCCTAACGATACGCACTACAAACTCGGTCTCCAATTCCTTGCCCAGGGTGTTGATGTTTTCCTCGAAAAACCGCTTGCTACAACGTTTGAACACGGATCCTCGCTCGTATCAAATTCTATCCAAGAAGGGCGGATTTTGAAGAGCGGTTTTCTCCTGCGTTTTCACCCATGCGTTCTTGACGCGCACTCAAGAATCCGATCTGGAGAAATTGGTGCGATTCAATCCGTCCGATATCGGAAAAAAACAGTGCGCAAGGGGAGTCCAACGTCTCATGCCCTTGAGTCTCTTGCCATTCATGGAATCGATTTGGCGGAATTTCTGCTCGATGGGCAAACCCCTTTGCGAATCTCAGAGGTAGTTGGAAATCGCACCAATACGGAATTAACACTGGAGTATCCAAACCAAGTCGAAATTCATGTCGATGTAGGATGGAATGCGATTGCTGAACGTTCTGAATTAGAAGTTCTAGGTGTTGACGGGTCATTTGTCATCGACTTGAAAAACCACATTGAATATTGTATTGAGCGAGATTCTTCAGTCAAAGTGACGGTTGAGAGCACTCATACGCCTCTTGAAGCAGTACTACTTGATTTCCTCAGTGGAAACTCAACCTCTATTGCAGCCTCGACGGGATCCATACTTCGAACAATAAAATGCGTCGAACAGGCACGCTTGAAAATGGTTGAATTGGGATATTCAGACACAAGAGAGTTGAAGAGATAGGTCTCTTTGGATTGAGCATGAGCCCCGAACGAGTCATGGTTTGGCTCCTTGCAGGCGTTACTGTTGCGTCGATTGCAACTTGGTTTGTACAGGATTCCGCTTTTGATGCGGCGGTTACATTCTCGATTCTTTCCTGTGTTGTTGCACTAATTTGGGGGGCAACTCGATACGAAAAAACAATGCAATTGAGCGGGATGAAAAACGGTGGAGTCCTCAACATACTTGCATTCATTGTCGTCACTGCTGGGCTGACCTATTGGTGCATTTATTTCTACGACTTCCCACTCGTTGGCTCCATTTTAGGAAGCATAGGGACCAACGCCTACATTTGGTGGACCTTTGCTATGCTTGAACCGGGCTCGCCGTCGACGTAAGTGTGCGAAGTGTCAAATGCCTCCACTTGGCCAAAACACCCATGGCAAAGCACGGAGAACATCCTGAACTCCCTTCCGAATTGGAACAATTGCTTGAAGCTGATGTTCATACAATCTTCTTGAAGGCTGACTGTCTTCCACGCGTAAAGCGTGGTTCAATCGGCCAACTAACGCTCAATGAGCTTGAAGTTGATGCGTGGGACAACCTAAAATTGGAATCTTTGCAGGAAGATTTGAAGACTATTGTTGAGAATAATCAGCAAAGAAGCGATTGCTTTCTTGAAATTGATCGAAAAGGATGTCAGGTCCTCCAACTCGGCGATTTGCGTATCACCTGTGCAAGCCCGCCGTTTTCTGATGCCCGTGAAATTACCATTGTGCGGCCTGTGGCAAAACTTTCTCTTAGTGATTATCAACTCGACCCCAAAATTGTTGAACGTCTATCCAATCATCACCGCGGTGTTTTCATTTGCGGACGCCCGGGCTCTGGGAAAACAACACTTGCCCAAGCCATTGCTGAATACCTCGATGATGACATCGGTGCAATGGTCAAAACCATGGAAGCGCCAAGAGATTTGCAACTGGCAGACCGAATTACACAATATGCTCCGCTTGAAGGGGACCTTGAAAAAACAGCAGAAATCATTTTCCTCGTTCGCCCGGACTTCGTAATCTTTGATGAGGTCCGTCGAGCGCGTGACTTTGAGATTTTTGCGGACGTCCGACTCGCCGGTGTCGGATTGCTCGGAGTCACCCATGCAAATTCTGCTCTTGAGGCCATTCAAAGATTGATTGGGAAGGTCGAGTTAGGACTTGTTTCTCAAGTCTTGGATACGGTTTTACACGTCGAAGCAGGGCAAATACAGCAAGTATTGGAATTGCGAATGACGGTCAAACCGCCTTCTGGAATGCAAGAAGAACTCGCAAGACCGGTCATCGAGGTCGTTGAGTTTCCAAGCGGCAACGTTACCCATGAAATGTTTGCATTTGGGTCTGAACTTGCAGTGGTTCCTGTTGCAGAGGGAGGTCGAAGAAAGCCTCTTCACCAACTTGCTCAAAAGCAGTTAATCCACACAATCCGTCAATGGGCAGGTGTTCATGTACGCGTTCAATTTACCAGCGAAGATGCTGCAACCGTTTACGCTCCACCCAATATGATTTCAACGCTCGTTGGACGAGGAGGAGAGAATGTTCGGGCTTTACAAGATCAACTCGGAGGCCTGCGTCTTAGCATAGAATCCATCGAAGATGTGCCTGAATCTGACCATGTATCGGAACACTCAATATGGAGCGATGACCAAGAAAGAAGAGCATATCAAAGTCGAGCATACGAACAACATGGGCGTTCAAGAAAGACAAGGAAAGGTCGTCGCCGCTGAAAAGGAGAGTTCTTGAAGAGCGGTTGCACCCGGGTTGTATGGCGCAACGAGACGATGGGGCCGGTCGTGCACCTGTTGTTATCGTTCGTCCGACGACGTCGGTGACAAGCGGAGTTGCAGTAACACAGAAACTGGTGGGCGCCGCAGTAGCTTTTGGTGACATTCTCCGTCGGACCTTCGGGCCAAATGGTCTCGACAAGATGATGTACAAGACGAATGGCGAAAACGCAATTACAAACGATGGTGCACGAATCGTCGCTGATTTGCTTGTGAAGCATCCCGCTGCAAAAGCCTTCGTCCAACTCGCTGAATCTCAAGAAAATGCATGCGGTGATGGAGTTACTGGGTGTCTTTTGTTTGCCAGCGAGTTGATGAAGGAGGCGGGGCGTCTACTCGAGCGTGGGGTTCACCCATTGGCATTGGTCGAAGCATATCAGCAATCGATGGTGCACACGCTTGAAATTCTTCAAAAGCGAACGATTCGCGATGATGTTCTGAGTACATTGCCACACATTGCACAGACTGCAATGGTTGGAAAATCTGCGGAAGCAGGAGGATCCGAACTTGCAAATTTGTTGGTTGATGCATTGACGACTGTACAAAATAGTGGGCGTCCCGTTCGTGCCGAACACGTCAGAATGACGAAACGCGGACGCGATTCACTGCAAGAAACACGTCTGATTCAAGGAATGATCGTTGAAAAGAAGTTCGATTCTGAACGTGCACCAAAGATATCTCATTCGTCGACCGTCCTTGCTCTAACCTGTCCCTTGGTTATACAAAAATCAAAGCGTGATGCTGAAATTGAAATCGAGCGCCCCGACCAGATGTTGGCGTTCTTAGACGCTGAAGAAAACATTATTCAAGAAAAAATTGATGCATTGTTAGCTACGGGTGCAAAAGTGATTTTCACTTCAAAAGAGGTTGATGATCGGATTCAGCACATCTGCAACGATAACGGAATCCTGCTTGTCGGGATGATGGAAGACGATGGTATCGAGGATGTTGCTGCTGCTACTGGAGCGACATTAATCAATCATCTCGATGAAGTCGTAGAAGAAAATTTAGGTTCGTTGCAATCCGCACTTGTTGAAGTTTCAGAACACGAGGACGGGCGCCGTACTCGACTTGTCGTCGATGCTGGCACCGGTTCCGGTCTGGTCACCGTTGATGTTGGGGGGGGACAAGGTGCAGCTGTTGAAGAATACATTCGAGCGATGTATGATGCCTTGCGATCGATTGAATCCGTCATTGAAACGCCTGCAACCCTTCTTGGCGGAGGTTCGTTTCATATTGCAGCAGCACTACATTTGAAGGAAATTGCAGAGTCCATTTCAGGGCGGCAACGTCTGGCTGTTGAAGGTTTTGCTCGTGCTTTGGAAGCCATTCCAAGCACACTTGCGCTTAATGCTGGAGAGGATCAAATCGACACATTGCTACAGTTACGAGCTGCACATCGAAACCAATCCGATTCTTTCGGCGTTGGTAAAGACGGGCAAATTAAAGAGATCAGCGACGTTTTGATTCCAGCACACACCATTTCACACGCTTTACAAGCAGCGGTTGAAACAACGTGTGGCCTTCTCCGCGTGGATCAAGTCATTTCTTCACGCGGAGATTAAGGAAACGGTTCCATCACATGCTTGATAACAAGGACTTACTAGAGGTCGATAACGGGTGCAACCATGGACTCGGGAAAACCTCGTGCGCTCCTAAGCGTTTGGGACAAGACTGGAATTGTTGATTTCGCCACTTCGCTTGTCGAACTTGGCTTCGAACTCGTTTCAACTGGAGGGACTGCGAAAAAACTCAAACAATCCGGTTTACCTGTATTGAGCGTCTCTGATGTTACTCAGCACCCTGAAATTTTTGACGGTCGCGTGAAGACACTTCACCCCGCCATTCACGGACCGTTGCTTGCAAGATTGCAAAAGGAGGAAGATCGAATCGGTATGAATGAACTTCAATACACGCCAATTTCACTGGTTGCCTGCAACCTCTATCCGTTTGTTTCTGCAGCAACAACAGATCCTCCTCTTGACGAAGACGCTTTACTGGAAATGATCGACATCGGCGGACCAACGATGGTTCGTGCGTCTGCTAAAAATCATGCAAACGTCATCATCTGTTGCAATCCCAAAGATTACGATTCCATTATCGAAGACTTGATGAAGTCCAAAGGCGATCCATCAGGCGTACCAATCGGGCGGAGGCAGGACCTTGCACTTGTTGCATATCAGCACACTGCATCCTATGATGTTGCCATCGCTAACGCTTTACACAAGCGCTGGAAGAACGTTCCAGAGTCGTTTGACGATATCGACGAACAATCAAAACGTTTCCATGAGACCCTCCTTGCCTCATCAATAAAGATGGAAACATTGCGTTACGGCGAAAATGCTCACCAAAGCGCTGCTTTGTTTGTTGATGATGAGGCTTTAGGAGACCACTCAACTCTGGTCACCGCTCAAGTGGAAGGCGGTAAAGCAATGTCGTACAACAACTACTCAGATGCAGATGCAACACTCCGGTTGTGTCGTTCCTTATCGACCGATGAATGGCCAGATTCGCCTCATGCATGTGTTATTGTCAAGCACAACAATCCCTGTGGTGTGGCACTCTCGGCAAATCAGGTTGAAGCGTTCAAGAAAGCTCTTGAAAGCGACCCAGAATCTGCGTTTGGCTCCATTATTTGCTTTAATGAAATCGTAACTCTCGATACCGCCGAGGCAATGGCTGAATTGTTCATTGAAGTTCTTATCGCCCCCGGTTACACCGGCGAGGCAAAAGAATACATTATGAAAAAGAGCAACAGGAGGTTGCTCACCATCAAATCGCCAAACGATCGACTCGCCCCCCTTGAACGCAAACGTATTTTGAAGCAAATCGAGGGAGGATGGATTGTGCAAACGGAAGAGCCACCCATCATTGACTGGAACTCTGCAAGAACCGTTACCAAGAAAGGCGTATCTCAGTCCGAGATGGATTCAATGAAATTTGCAGTTCGTGTTTGTGAACAAGTCAAGTCAAATGCTATCGTCATGGTCCAAGGTTTGTCTACTGTAGGTATTGGTCCCGGTCAAACAAGTCGGGTTGAAGCGGTACGTATTGCTGCCCGACGTGCTGGTGAACGAGCCAAAGGTTCTGTCCTTGCAAGCGATGCTTTCTTCCCGTTTGCTGATGGACTTGAACAGGCTGCTGAAGCCGGAGCGGCGGCAATAGTTCAACCCGGTGGTTCAATACGGGATGGGGAAGTCATCGCTGCTGCTGACAGACTTGGAATCTCGATGTTGTTCACAGGTCACAGGCTGTTTCGTCATTGAAGTTCACAGAGAAGAAATGGGTCTTCTTCATGTAGTATTGGCCTCTCGACGGCCTATGAGCGACCATGTGATTGCAGTGCTCCCTGGCGACGGTACAGGAAAGGAAGTTGCAGTTGAAGCACAACGCATACTCGCTACAATTCAGGAGCACACGAACCATGGTTTTGAGCAAAGCGTAATTCCTTGCGGCGGCGAACATTATCTTGCAACCGGTGAGGAATGGGCAGAAGGTTCTTTCGAGTTTTGTCGTGATGAAGCTGATGCCATTTTTATGGGAGCCATCGGATTCCCAGGAGCACATTTACCGAATGGTGACCTCGCTGGAGGGTCCGTTATACTGGGCATGCGTAGTGGTTTGGATTTGTACGCCAATGTACGACCAATACGACTCTACGAAGGCGTCCCTCACAAAATCCATGGAAAATTTACGAAAGTTTGGGATCCAGACATGGTGGATATGGTCATTCTGCGTGAGAACACAGAAGGCCTCTACCACTCGTTGCTTCACCGAAGCGCTCAACGCGCAAAAGGGTTGGAAGGATATGAACCGCCTGCTATCGAATTCCCGGGCTTAAAGGGCGAGATTGCGTACGACCCAAGGCCGATTTCTTCACACGGTTCAGAACGTTTGATTCGTATGGGTTTTGAAATTTGTAAAACGCGAAATGGCGCCCCCGTTGATGCCACGTCACGTGTATCATGCATCGACAAGAGCAACGTGACGCGGGGGTGTCAGTTGTTTCGACGATCCTTTGACAATGTCGCAACTCAGTACCCCAGCATCAATACAGATTATGGTTACATTGACGCTTTTACACAATGGTTAACCCGAACGCCTGAATTTTACGATGTTGTCGTTACTTCCAACATGTTTGGTGATATTGCAACCGATCTCGCATCGGTTCTTCAGGGAGGGATGGGTATGGCTGCATCTGGAAACATCGGCGATAATCATGCATTTTTTGAGCCGGTTCATGGTTCTGCACCAAAACACGCTGGTCAAAACAAAGTCAATCCTATCGCAAGCATCAATTCCATTCAAATGATGTTGGATTGGTTGGCTCGTCGCAACAACGATGATAGCCTGCTTCATGTGTCAAAAATCCTCGACCAAAGCGTTGCTGAGCACCTGAAGGACGGCAAGTCACTTACCTACGACTTGGGCGGTACCGCCTCTTGTACAGAGGTCGGTATCTCAATTGCTGGTCGTTTAGCAGCGCATCTCAAGGAACTCTAAACGGATTCATTCATTAAAATATCAACAACGAACGCAACCAGTGTAATCATCTTCACAGGTTCTTTATCAAAGCGGATTGAAAGGTCAGCAGCTAAGTCCATCGAAAGGACTGAAACGAACGAGTGTGTGGCCGATGCATGGAGGGATTACGGATCTTATCCCGTACTGGAAGCCCCTCTGACCCCATACGAGTTGCTGTTTTCTTCTCAGGTTCTGGGACTGGATTGAACGCTCTTCTCAGTCACCAAACAAGTCTACCTTGCAATCACAAGACCGTCGTATGTGTTACAAACAAAGAAAAGGCAGGGGGCATTGTATACGCTGAGAATCACAGAGTGCCCGTTATTCAAGAATTCTTGAATGCGGATGTTGAACCCGAAAAACGGCGTTTGGACCATGAGTCGAGAATTGTTGAAAGGCTGGAGAAATACGATGTTGAATTAATTGTACTCTCTGGATATATGCGGCTTTTGTCAAAGGATTTTGTCGATCGGTTTTATCCACGAATTGTTAACATTCATCCCTCATTGTTACCGGCGTTCCCTGGCGCAGATGCGCATGCTGATGTACTCAAGTCTGGTGTTAAGGTAAGCGGTTGCACCGTACATCTTGTTGATGATGGCATGGATACTGGAACCATACTCGCACAACGTCGCGTTCCAGTTTTTGAAACGGATGAACGTTCACAACTTGCTCAGCGCATTCAGGTTGAAGAACACAGACTCTACCCGTCTGTTATTGATTTGATTTGTTCAGGTCATCGATTTGATTTGGATGATTGAAATTTTCTAAGCGGTTTCCCAAGAAAGCCATTTGATTTGTTTTAAGATCCGCGAAAAGATGTTTCAAACTCAACGCAGGCGGGGGTTTGTATCCTTTGGGAATCCGTGCAAGTGTATACTGTTCTTGGCCTTCCACATCAACTGGAATACCTGGTGATTGAGCAAGTATGGTGGTAATGGCAACCTCATTCAATCGGTACATATCGCATGGAAACAATTGGATTTCTTCTTGGTTGTCATCGATAAACTTCCAAATTATTTCTGCGAGAGTTTCTGCTTCTGGTGGGTCTGGCCAACATTGTTCATTGAACAACGATGCGCGATTTGCAGTCCCACAAGCAACAACGACCTTGCAATTTCTCGATTTCAATTCCTTTGCAAGTGTGTTTACAGTATCAAAAACCAGGGCCTTATCCTGGCCCATTCGGGCACCTTTTCCACCCGCAAGAATAAGACATAGCAGAGCCATGGTATTCACACAAGCTGATCCAATGACGTCATCGCCTGTTCCAATTCGTCAAGTAAATCGCGAACACGATCAAGAAGTGCTTGTCGCTCACGACTTGAGCGGGCTTGCGGTAGCCATTCAAGCAAGCGACGGACGTCTCTCGCATCGCGTTCAACGGTCCATGACAAGACCTGCTCAAGAACTGGGTCTTCGGTAGGGAGGAAGCGTTCAGCCATGAAAGGTCGATTCGTTCAAAGCCCATCAAGATAATTGTAAGAGGAGGCGATTTCGGATTCGTTCAAACAACTCTCCTCCTTGCGAAGTGTTCCGAATTAAATCCTCATGTGATGCACAACGTTGTTGGTCCAACGATAGAAGCAAAATCATCAATTGAGACCACACATCGCTCTGAAGGGCAGCGGCTTGAATCCATTCATCATCAGGAATTTGACGTCCGCCGCGAACAAATTCCTCAGCGATTTCCAAGAAAACCTCTACCGAAACCCGTTCCTGAATAAGTTGGAGAAGTACAGTCCATGCGTTTTCACCAAGTTCATCATCGGACATATTCGCGAGAAGTAGGCCAACAAGTTTCAGATCTTCTCTTCCTCCCCGTTTCCATAGTTTTGGGATAAATTTTGCAATTTTGATGCGGTCTTTTTCACTGGTGAGCAGCCATGAAGCAATGCGACGCATTTCAGGATCCGGAGTACCGATATGGAATGTGTAATGGCCGGATTGGGCGAGACGGTCCGTCATCGACTTTGTAATCATTCCAGGCACGCCATATGTGTATGCCTCACGGAGCATCGAGAGTCGTTTTCTACGTCGGAGTGGGAAAGAAGTAAAACCATCCAAGTAATCATCCAAAGACGTTTTTTTCATCACGTTTCACCGTGGTTTTTCTTTCGAACATTATCAAAAAGTGTGGTTACAACTCGGACCGAATCTCGAAGATTGTTCAAAGTTTTTTCAACCATGTTTGGGTCTTCATATCGTTCCTTGACCAAATCTCTTAATTCGCTTTCAACGAGATTGTGTTCTTCATCGTCAATAGCAAAGATTTCCCGAAGGTGAGCCATGACTCTGAATTCATCCTTCGACAACGATGCATTAATGATTGCAACCTCAAAGACAGTCTTGTAGACTTCATGCTGTTCTTCAGCAGTAAGAAGATCGCCTTCTTCTGTTGTGACGCCATTAAGGATCGCTTGATAAATTTCTGCTGGTTGGTGAGGTTCCAGATTCAAACAGGACGACAAGCGTATGATCAGACGCTTTTCTTCGCGTGTCAGCACACCATCAAGCAGCATGACCTCAATCGTGCTGCGAAACGCAGCGAGACGATGAACGGATTTGGCGGACACACTCCTTCCTAAGAAGAACTTCTTCTTGAACCCACGCGATGATTTTTTGAAAATGAGATGATTTGAACAATTCTTTTATCTCATTTCTAACGAAAACCTTCATGATGTTCGAGCTCTCGAAGTTTTTTAACAATCTCTTCCGTGAAGGTTGCCTTAATCTGAACATCATTGTAGCCGCCAAAAACGTTTGACGTTTCCAATGTTAATTGTTGGGAAGCCGGTATCGCTGGGAAGGTACGATTAACACCATCCACTACTGTGATTGGGACTTCATGTTCAATAGCAAGTGATGTAAGCCACAAATCATCATTTTTCGGACAACACTCAAGAAATTCTCTTCCGCGCTGTTTCGCAATCTTAAGAAAATTTGGACCGTATATTTCACCCATTGAAGATGTGTAAAAATTGAGATTTGATGGATGTTTGGTAATCCCTGGGCCCCATTCAAGATACGGTAGTGCTTCAGTTCCTTCTTCATTAAGCCGTATGCGATGTGCACGATAAGCGTGAAGTTGACCAGGACTGTTCTCAATGGATTGTGAAAGTTTCTTCAACCACCACTTCGGGTAGATGTGATCGTCGTCTCCAGTCGCATGAGGCCGGTCAAAGTCTTCTACCAATTCAAGAAAGGGGTAGTACTTCGTATGGGGTCCAAAGTTCTCAACGAGTTTCATTTCGAGACCTCGACGAAGAAGACGTTGCAAACCCTTTGTCGGATGATCAAACAAAGATTGGTCGTCAACAAAAAGAACAGCTCTCGACGGGCGAACGTGCCCTCTTGCAATGGCTTCCAGTGAAAGGTGTGCGGTTTGAAACCGAACCCCATACGTTGTCATTGAGAGTGTTGGTCCATGCTCTGACAACATTGATTTTGATGAAATCATGTTAAAGAGATTTAATTTTATCATGCTCATGGTGATTTTTAGTTTGTAAGGGAGGTTACGGATGAATGCTGTAACCCCCATAACAACTCAACCTGTTGGTGTTTTAACGTCAAGAATTGATTATTTAATCACGTCGATGCATTCTACTTTGACAAAAAACGGGAGGTGGGGGTGGGAAAAAGGGTTGAATCCATAAGGGTTGATAGACAGCATTAACCCATGAAGAAAGTGATAATGCGTCAGTATTGGCGTCTTCAACAATCTCAGACCGTCATATCTATGGTGTTCTGGACAACCACATTGACGCTTCTTATTTGGCCGTATGTGAGGTGGCGTTTTGAGTCAACATGTGATTCAGGCCTATGTTTTTCAAATAAAATTTTGGGCCTGCCGTCAACTTACGTTGGACTCATGTCGATAGGCCTTCTTGTTCTCTTAACCGTCTTGTTGATCGGGTATATTTACGATGTCGGTCTTGGTTTGTGGAAAGAACATCTTACAATCTCTACAGAACGAAACCCATTCGGCGTTTATTTGATTTCGCCTCCGATGGGCCTTATTTTGGCACAGACCAACATGCTTCTGAAAAAAATCGCTGAGGATGATGAAGACGTTCAACGGCATGTTGCGTTCGTTGAACGATGGTTGGAATGGAATGCGGACGAAGAGATCTGGGCTCGGGCTATGGATTCTTGGAAGAATTCAATGGGTGATGAAGACCCTTACTTACCGTTTCTAAGTGAGAAAACTCGAGAAAATCTGGTCGAACGTTCGTCTACACTGCCTAAGGAATGAAACGTAATTTTTTCCACCGTTTCAAACAGAGCATTGAAAAGGTGTAGGCCTCAGGACCGTTTGCTGAATCACATTCACTTGGACAAGATTTTTTCCTTGTTCGCTGCACTGCGCCCCTGATGGGACGAATGCGCCGACTGTGAGGAGGCCGAAAGGAGGATTCAAATGTCTCGAAGAAACAATTCAGGAAACAAACAAGGAAAAGCGATGAAATATCTAATCAAGGCTGATATCAAAGTCAACGGAACCGTTCAGCGTAAAGACATCATTGGAGCGATAATGGGTCAAACCGAAGGTCTGCTCGGTGATGAACTTGAGCTGCGTAAATTGCAGCGAACAGCGCGCGTAGGACACGTGGATGTCGAAATGGAAAGCAAGGGTGGTAAAGTGCATGGAATGATACTCATTCCAAGCAGCATGGACAATGTTGAAACCGCAATTATCGGTTCTGCGCTGGAAACAATCGATCGAATTGGCCCGTGTCAAGCGAAAATTACCGTTGTTGAAATTTCAGATGTGCGCGCTACGAAACGCACAGCTGTTGTCGACCGTGCAAAGGAGTTGCTGCTTGCATTGGTTAATTCCGGGGAAGCTGCAAGCAAGACCGTCGTCGAAGAGGTTCGATCTGTGTTAACGGTCGGAACTGCAACAAACTACCATGGATTAACGTGTGGTCCAAATGTGCAAAGCTCCGATTCTCTCATCATTGTTGAGGGAAGGAATGACGTCATCAACCTACTCAATTGTGGTGTGAAAAATGCAATCAGTGCAGATGGTGCAGGGGACATCAAACAGGAACTCATCGACCTTGCGAACGGAAAGCAGTCCGTCACACTCGCCATCGACGGCGATCGTGGCGGAGAAATGTTGTTCCGACAACTTCACGCTATTTTGAAAGTGGACTTTGTTGCTCAAGCGCCGACCGGTCAAGAATGGGAACTCCTTCCACAAAAGACCATCACGAAATCACTTTCGATGAAGGTCGACGCGGCAAAGTTTGCTAAAACGATGAAAGCACAAGACAAAAAGGATCAGCAAAGACATGGTGCCAGCAGCGACGAATGGGTTGAAGAAATGTCTGAGGTTTTCGAGACAGAAGTTGCACCTGCTGAGATTCAGGAAATGTTTGATCACCAAGATAGTCTCGGGAAAAACAAAGCCATGTTTGTTCTTTCTGACGGCACGGTAAGTGAACAAATGGGTGCAGGTTCAATTGCGAAAACTGCAGCTGATACTGAAGGGGTCCAGGCTCTTATTATCAACGGACCAGTTAGTGATCGAATTCAGGAAATTGCTTCTGAAGCATCCATTGCAACTGTTGTTGGTACCAAACCTGGAAAAGGATATGATGAAGAGAGCAAAATGAAATCTTGGTTCTCTGAAACGCACCGGTGATGTCGTTACATTCATTTTATTTGTCCTCTGAGATGGTTGTATGGAGAACGAATCCGAACCCATTTCCGAAGTTGAAGAAGATAATCCTGATTTGGAAGATGTTCTCGATGACACCCCTGCGGAACGGTCATTGATGGATGACCGCGCGCTTCCGATTCGTGCAAAGCCGCTGTTTCACAACAACAACGAAGACGTGGAGGAATTTCCGCTCTTTGAAACCAAGGACGGTTTGAAATCCACATCCATTGTCGTCGGAGAAGGTTTGTTTCGAATTGTCACTACTGCGATTCATGCAGACGGCCACCCCCGAATTGACGTAAAACTTGCAATGGATTCCGAACTGACTGGCTTCCAGCATATTATCGAAAAACCAACAAGACTTGAGCTTGGCTTTTCACTTGGCCTAGCAGCTTTCGGTGTTCTTCTCCTTGTATTCCAAGGAATGGCAGGATTTGGATTCCTTGGAGCGGCTTTGTTTCTTATCGGACTGAAGTATTTACCAAACCAAATTGAAAGACATAGACTGATTTTCTCTTCGTGCGGTAATTCGCACGAGATTGGAATTCGCGCACTTGGAAGTTTCCTGCCAACGTTCAGAGCGAGTATGGCTCTGGTCGGACCCGCAATGGCTGAGTACATTCAATTTGGAAGACTCGATACCACGTTGATCGACAACTTGCATGCCGAACTTCGTGCTCCCATACTTCCGGAGCCGATTCCTCAGACCAATCAACAATTACTTGCTCCGCCAGCATCGATTGCAACACCCCCAGTGGAAGTTATACCTTCAAACGAAGATGCACAACAGATTGTACAGGATGAGCCGCTCGAATCCGAAAACAAACAAGACGACCAGGGTGTTGAACAAAACCTGCTCTCACAGGCCGGTCCTCCAGTTAATGTCCCAACAGCGGTTGAACCTGCTACTCCACTACCACCGCCAATCGCACCTCCAACGGGTCCTCCAGTGGCCACTCCACCTCCTGTTGCTATGGCCATTCCTCCGCCCCCAGCTATAGTGCCGCCAAAACCTGCACCAATACCTCCCCCCATCGCACCATTACCGATGAAACCCCCTACTCTTGGACAACCAGTCCCACTCGATGCACCTATGCCAGAAGCACCGAGAATTGCTGTACAGGCCACTCCAAGTGATGAGCCACTGATCTCACAAGAGGAACAAGATGCACTTTTGGATGAATTGTCTTGATCAATTGATTCCTCCAGCGGCTACTGGGTTCATCGATTGCACCAACCGTTCAGTATGTCGACGCAATTCGGCCACATTCGAAATATCGGGGAGTTGTATAACGTCTGCTTGAAGCGGTACCCGTACACCGGGCCCAGGGGTTCTGTCCAGTGCACTTCCCAATCGTTCAGCATCCTCAAAGAAATCTCCTGTCGATCCTGTGTAACGTGCCTCAAGCCTCATCCGAACCCATTGCTTGTAGTTTGGTAAAACATCCACGAGCATGTCAATGGATTCAGCACGTTCAGTATCGTTGTCATCGTTTTGAGGCAACAAACGAAGAACAAGACGAAGAAGACGATCAACCCGGAGATCACGTGGTTCAACGCCAACAAGTGATGCTAGTTTCCGACGAGTTGGGTTGATGTCGCGTGTCGCGATAAGCGCATCGGCTTCATCACTCAATCCGAGAAGACGGAAGAGGGATTCGTAAGAAGATAGAGTTGATGCTACAACTTGGGTGGCGGCCGGTTTTGCCGCCAAAGGTGGTCTTACTACCAAGACGTTCTCATCATCAAGATTCTGGGCCTTGTCTGGAATCGATTGAGGTTTACTTTGTGTGGCATCATTTGATTGTGAATGCGGTACTTTTTCTTCCCTATTCGCTCCTTCTTCCATCGCTTCTAGCATGGCCTCATGAGCTTCTTCCAAAGTTGTCTCTGGTTGAACTGGAAGCAAGACTTTGTTGGTTCGCGACTGTTCCTCAGGGAGAAGAATCGGTCGTTGTTCGGGCAACCAAACTGTATATTTGTAACTCTTGTCTTCAATTGGTCGGGTTGAAAGGTGGCGAATCATTGCAGGTATTTTCTGTTCGATTCGGACCAATTCAAGCGGATTGCGTACGTCAATCGATACATCATGTGCACGCTTGACATCGCGACACCAATCAAGTGCCGCAATCCTTCGTTGTATAGTGTGTATTCGAGATGTTGCATCGATTGCTCGTGAATAATGGTGAAAGAAGTCCATCGATTCCTGCTCGTGAAGATGGAGGAGTTCGCTCATATTCCACCCCCTTCCTTCCATTCTCAACAGCTCCGCTTTTGTGCGTTCAAAGGCTTTTGAACTTGAAATTCTTTGGGTCATTTTATGGGTGTTGTTCTCCAGAGATGCTAAGGCTTCTTCAAACGAATATAAGTCTTGAAAAGACTGATCTGGATCTGCTTTTCCCTTTCGAGCTGCTTGTTCCCATTCGCTTTGAAGCATACGTCGATGTCGTGCATTACGAACTGTCTTTTTCTCAATCCAAGATTCGACTTTGTCCAAAATTTGACTATCAAGTTCAACACTTCGAAGAAGATTTGTTCGTTGTTCGACTTCTCCCTCTCCGCCAAGTGAGGTGTCGAGTTGGAGAAGATTCTCAAGTTGTTCGTTTGCCCTTTCATACATTTGCTGGTGTTCTTTTAATTCTGTCAGGGCTTTGCTTGGGTCTTCATCGATTTTATAGCGCCAAACATCCATTTCAAACCCAAGTTGCTCCCAGCGTTCAATGATGGATGCGCACTGTAATTCCTTCTCAGTCCATTCCTGTTCAACGGATTCAATTTTATCCAAAAAGTTATCCGTATGCTCAATTTTACCAATGGTTTGTTCAATCGAAGTGTCAGTCAAATCCCATGCTTTTGATAATTCATTCCATCGCTGGTGGGCAGCGACGTGTCGATGGTATTGCTGTTCAACTTCAGGTAAAATTTGTTCCCATTCAAGCAATTCATCAGGAGTTATTTGTGTTCGCCCATGATATGTGTATCCTTCAGAACCCCATCTGTGTATCAGGGTGTTCATTTCATTCAATCGAATCTGAAGATGTTCAGAAATCGTCGTGATGTTCTCTGCAATTGTTTTGATGTCAACAGATGGATTCTTTACAGCATCATTCAATCGTTTTTCAAAAGTCTCTGCGAGGGTTGGATCAAAAGAATATATTTTTGTTTGAATTTCCAATCGTAACAGATCAATTTGACTGGAATGGTACTGCAATTGTTCCATTTGATCAAACTGATCGATGATGTTCCCGGACGAGATGTCCACTGTGTAGCCCTTTTCCTCCAACAGGGTTGTTGCCTTCTCAAGAAGAAGGCGCTGACGTTTTTCATCTGCTTTCACCTGCTCGAGGGCGTTGATGATTTCTGTATAATTATCAGGATTTGACAACAGCGGAAGAAGAAGATTCACAGAAGCCCAACTCGACTCATCAAGTTTGGTACATATTGAAACAATCTCCCAATAACGCTCTTTTGTTTCTCCCTTTTCTGACCAATTTGCATACCATCGATAGTATCCTGGCTCCCATGGAGCCTTCCTTGCAACCCATTCACCAAATTCTTGTTCTACATCCTCATAATTCATTGGATGGATTAATTTATCCAGCATCTTTTGTGTTTCTGGAAGAAAATCGAAAGAAGAAATTCGTTCTTTTAGATTCTGGATGGTTTGGATTCTTTCTTCAATCTGTTCAAAATCCGTGGGTGTCATTTGGTCAATTTTAGAGTTCAAAAACGACGTGTTAAACCCAAGATTTTCCCATTTCTGAACATACAATTGTATGTTTTTTCCATCTTCGGAGAGTTCATCCAATGTCATGCCCCTCTCCTCAAATGTTCGATATCCCCGCATAGGATTTCAATGTGAGCCGTAATTTTCACAAATTCGAGCAATATTGGCGGCTTTTGGTGAGTTCCAAGAGGTTCAAAAAACTGGGTTTGAAGGTCCTCAAAGACCGCAGAACATAAAGGCAGTTGAACAACTAAACAGATAATGGAACCTATTTCCATCCTCATCGTTGGTTTATCGATTGGTACGATTGCAATTCTTTCTTGGAATTTACACCATGCCAGAACAGCATTGCAGAACGTTTCAGATCGAACTCTTGTTTTGTCAGAATCCCAAGGAGCGCATGCAAAACAAACCAGTGATGCATTGCTTGTCCTGCAAAGGAAAATCGATCATTACGACACACTCGTCTCAGCAATGCGATCCACTCAACCTGAAGTTGATCACGGCATCCGTGCTTTTCTAACAATCACTGAGCTTGAGCGAAATGGTGTTGCTTCACCGAATGTAGTCGATGCACTCGATGCTGTTTTCTCTTCCATTTCATTACAGGATGATGCATCGCTCTCACCCATGCAATCTGAAATGGCATCTCGATTGTTCAAAATTCTTGACGGTTTGGAGATGACCGTTTCGAAACTCAATCTAAACGGACGGCAATCCTTGCAGGTTGGCTTGTGTGCTCTACATCTAAAAAATTTGAAATGGGCAGAGGATGCTTTTGGAGCTGCGCATCAAGCACTACCAGGGAATGTTACGGTACTGAAGGGATTGGAAACCATTGCGCTCTGGAAATCCGATGATGTGCTTCGTTTGCATTGGCTTGATGCGCAATTACGAATTGATCCAGACAATCCTGACCTCTTGAGAAGCCATGCACATCTTCTTGTCCAGAACGGTGATGGAGAAGCTGAAAAGGACGTTCGAAGATTGGAAGCACTTGGTTTAGACACGCCAGCTGACCGTTCACTACTCGCAGGATTGCGACAGCGGGCAGGATCCTCAAATGAAGCGATTGACGCAATTGAACAAGCCCTTGCTGAGGATAATTCAAAGCCAGACTATTGGCTTCAATACGCTCAATTGTTGCATGAAGCTGAAGAGAATGAGCGCGCACTTGATGCGGTTGATAGTTGTTTGAATTTGGATCGCCAAGTTGGCGAAGCATGGGCGCTACGGGCTGTTTTGTTAAGCATGAAACAAGGGCGAGAAAAAGAAGCGTTGAAAGCCGCAACACATGCAGTAGCACTCGATTGTGGGGGCTCTCAACTTATTGTTTTGAAAGCCGACCTTCTTGCTGAAACAGGAGATGTAATGGCTGCTGAAACCTCTCTTGAAAAAGCAATAGAGAAGCATCCAATGGATGCTGAATTGAGGAGTGTTGTTGCTTCTCGGCGGCTCTCTGAGGGGCGTCTCGAGGTCGCACAAGGGCTGTTGGACAATACGCCTTCAATGGTTGACCATCCACAACTCCACATCGTCGAAGGGCGTTTGCATCTTGCTCGTGCCGACCGACGCAGAGATGGAACAGGAGAAACGGACCAACGTCTGTTGGGCTCGGCAATCGAGTCGTTCCAAGCAGCTCTTCAACTCAATCGAGAAATGGGTGTTGCGTGGCTTGGCCTTGCTCGAACTCAGCGTCTTCTCAAAAACCTCGATGAGGCAGGGGAATCGCTTGCTCGAGCGCGTCGTCTTCTCGGCGATACCGACTCTTCTTGCTCAATTGAGTCTGCGATGCTAGCAATAGACCTCGATGATGTTCATGCTGCATCACGATACATCGATGCTGCCGAAATTCAAGGAAGTGGATCAAGAATTTCCTATGTCCGTGGTAACATCGCCATTAAATTAGGCGACCCTTCTCGTGCAATAGCAATGTATTCTGAAACGTTAAACGCGGATCCAAAACACATTCGTGCCCGACTTAATCGAATCAATTGCTACCTCACTCTAGACCAACCTCTAGAAGCAAAGGACGATGCAGACATATTGTTGTCACTGGCTCCGGAACTTACAGTTGCAGTTTTTGCACTCGCAGATGCTCAATCTCGATTAGGGGAGTGGGAGGAAGCAAAGGAAGGTTTCATGGCGGTGTTGGAAAAAGCGCCCCATCACCATCAAGCACTGACAAAACTCGGTGCATGCTATCTCGCCCTCGATCGGCCTGAAAGGGCTGAGGGCCCAATAAACGAAGCATTGCGTTTGGCGCCTGACTACGCTGAAGCTTGGCATCAACGGGGTATGTTGTATCTTGCATGGGATAAATACGAAGCGGCGCTCAGTGATTTTGAGGCCGCAATACGAGCCGATGGAAGTAATATTGAGGTCCGTCTTCAAGTAGCGGCAATACATCACGCAAGCAAAAACATAGAGCAAGCTTCAGCTGCATGGAGGGGCGTTCTTGCAATTGAATCCGATCACCAACTTGCCCGACAGCGTTTGCAAGAGTGCGAGCAATATCTTGCGAGCATGTAAACACAGGCGAACACCTATCTATCGGCTCAACAAGGGGTATTTATGGGACTCAATATAGGTGATAAGGCTCCGGAATTCAATTTAAAAAATGCTAACCAAAATGTGGGTAACCAAATCCAATCCTTAGAAAATTCACTCATGGAGAAAGGGTGTGTGGTTGTGTTTGAATGCAATCATTGCCCTTATGTTGTGGCAAGTGTCGATCGATTGAACAATATGGCTGAATATTGCAAATTGAACAAAATTGGGTTTATTGGGATTAGCGCCAATGACGCTGAAAACTATCCATCCGATTCATTTGAAAATATGGTAAAAAGATCTGAAAAGGAAATGCCGTATGCCTACTTGTATGACGAAACGCAAGAAGTCGCTGCCGCCTGGGGAGCGAAACGTACACCTGAATTTTTCCTCCTAGACTCCAATGCCACCGTTGTCTATCATGGACGTATGGACGACAACCCTCGAGACCCTACAAAGGTGAAGACAAGTGAGCTCAAAGATGCTATTGACGCCATGCTCTCTGGTCAAACGCCGCCGGTACAAATCACGGATGCCATTGGCTGTTCTGTCAAATGGAAGTAATGGTTCAAAACGGCGTCATGAACACATTTGGTCCGATTGGTGTTCATTGGTCGGTGGAACTGCGCGTCCACTGTAAAAAATCTGTATTCTAAAACAGTAAAGATGGGTTAACCTTTTTCATGTGGAGGTTCAGGACAAAGCGAGGGTTATGAGCGAAACACTGGACTGGTATTTCGACTCAATACGGAACATTGATTTTCAATTTGCATGGGTCGGTGTCGGCATCATACATGCGGTTTTGTCGTTGATTACACTGTTGTTTTTATTCACATTGGCGACCATGATTTATCGGGCAAGACCTGATTCGCCCGAAAACAGGTTTATGTCTCTGATGTTGTTTGTTGAGGGTTTGAAAACGATTGTAACATGGTACGCGATTTACCCCTTTGGACCAGAAACACTCCCCTACGTTCAGCACTGGAGAGTGGTCTATTACACGATGTGTTTGTTGTCGATTTTGATGTATCTTTCATTATCGTCGTTTTATCCCGTTCGTTTTTTGAAATTCATGTCGAAAGACGTCATAAAGAAAAATCTGTTTTGGGCTCTACCGGTGCTTTCGGTTGCAATCATTTCGGTAGCAATTGTGTCTTCTGGAGGTGTGCATGAGACCTTTGCTGGTTCCCTTCACATCGAATGTCAGGAAGGTAGTGGAGAAGGGGATGCGGTTGTAACGGCATCATACGGTGAAAACGATTACGAAGGAAATTGTTTGGAGCAATACGCACCTTATGATTTCATTACCGTGGAACAAACCGATCTTGGACGGTTGTTGTTGATGATGCCAGTAATTACAGCATTCATCGCACTTGGGTTTATGCGAAAAGTGCAGAAAGGGTTGGAAGAGGATGAAGAAAATGAGGAAGCACGTCAAAGGTCATCTGAAGCAAGAGCTTTGGTTCTTGGATTCGGTGGAAAAACCTTCTTCCAAGGATCGATGTTGTTTTTCATGATTTACATAACTTATGAGTACGGTCAATTCAACTCAGCAGATTTATTGGAAGTTGAAATGAACAATCGCATGAAATTCTACTTCTATGGGCTGTACGGTTTTCTCTTCAGTGCTTTGTTCGCTGGTTTGTTTGAAGGTACGATGTTCACATACGCCATATTGAAGAACGAGGTATTAGGTATTGATGAAAAGTTAAGAAAAACATTCAGTACAGCCATCTTTGCAACTTTTGGGGCTCTTTTGCTCGTAATTGCATCGGAATTGGTTGAATCAAGACTTGGCGGTTCTGGTTGGGTCGGAGGTGTTGTGGTCGGTGCTCCGTTAGTGGTTTTGAGAAAACCCATCTATTCCATTATCAACAATTTTTCCAACCGTTTGATGCCGGAGGCTTTCACATCTGCTGAGAGCACGTATTTGGAAGCATTTGAAATCGCTCGTGAAGAGGGGGCTGTGACCGACGAAGCTCGTAAGTTCCTGAATCTGCAAGCTAAGACACTTCACTTGGATGAAAAACGGGTCGAATACCTCGAGCTTTGGTACGATGAAAAACGCATGCTCGAAGAAGAGTGAATGGGTCTATTGGTTGGCCTCACTCATGATTTAACAAGCAAAGTATTGAGATGTAGGGTCTTCTCCGTGGGGTTATGAGGAAGGAGATTGTGCGGGCTATTGGTCTGGTCTGTGTAATGCTGCTTGCCCCATTATCCGGTTGTTTTGGCGAGGATGACAACTCTGCATTGATTCGAACGGGAGATGTTGTTATCACGCCTGAAGTATTAATTGGAGGAATTTTTCAAGGTGTGACGATTTCTGCTGACAGAGATCTTTCTGCATATGTTCCCTACTTGATTCTGAATAAAGATACGGGGTTTGTTCAGAATTCTACCGTAGTGGATGTAAAAGCAGGAGAAGACATTCTTTTGACGGTGTTGGCACCACCACGTACCGATACGGCCGTTGTTTTACTCGGTGAGTATGGTCGTGAAAATTGGCCGGTTCGGAACCTTGATGAATCCTGGAAAACATGGTGGCAACGCAGTGGCTTTACAGACAGTAACGCGCAAGGATTGGAACGTGTCAATGGAGAAAATGGGACAATTGATAATGTTCGTCCTGCAACGATGAACGGTGGTGAAGTTACAGTAGTTCTGCTCACAGTGCAGCGACAACAAGCACCTGGGTTTACTGAGGACGAGGGTGGTCGACATTCTACGGGTATGGTTGATGGAAGAACCGTTTTCAACTACATCAATGTCATGTCTGATGAAACTCCTGATGTTACCGACCTCGGAGACGGTGCTGTAGGATATCTTGATCGATGGGCGGGGCAAGGCAACCTTGCCTATGAGGATGCAGCTCAATACCTGATCCAAACGATGGAGAATTTTGGGTTAGAAGTCATTACGCAGAGATTTGTGTACGATTCGTTAATGACTGGTTCACAAAATCCAGAGGCGTACAATGTATGCGGCTATCGCTGGGGTGAAGTCGATCGCGATAAATGGATGGTTTTTGGCGCTCATTTTGACATCGCTCCACCGATTAATGGTGGTATGTTGGATCCGCACATCTTTGGCCGGACATACGGTACTCGTGTAGGTGCTTACGACAACACTGCTGGAACGAGTATGGTCTTAACAGTGGCTGAAGCGATGGCGGATTACAGCACTCGCAACACCATGGTTTTCTGTCTCTGGTCAGGTGAAGAAGGTGGAAAACGCGGAAGTGATTTTTGGACCGATTACTGGGTAAAAGAAGACAATCCAAATGTGGAAGTTACGAACTATGTAAATTTGGACATGGCTGGAGTAAACTGGCCAGGCGGCGGAGGTGCCCCTTGTGGAGATGGGCATGGTGGTGGTGACGGTAACTGCGACCCTCAACCACAGGTCGATCCTGATGGTTATCCAAAAGATGAGGAAGTATGGCCGATGCGTGTGTATATCGGCCCAAGCCTCGACCACGATGTCATGAATCAACCAGGGATGGTTGGCCTTGCCATGTGGATTGGTTCTGATGCCATCGGTGTTGAAGAACAAATGTCGCCATTGTTGGGTGAAGGGTACGATGCGGAAACCTGGAAAGTTGATGATTGGATGGCGAAAGATCGGCCTGAAATCATCGTTTACGAAGACACCACTGCTCGTTCTGACCACGCCACATTCCAAGACAACCTCGGAACAGTAACTATGGGCTTTGGTGGCCTTGTGGACGGTTATTGGTGCTACCATCAAACGTGTGACACGGTGGATGAAATGATTGATTGGATGGATACAACAGGAAAAGATTACGGAGAAGAGCAAACTGGGACAAGCAATCTTGTTGATGCTCTGGATACCATTACATGGTGGGCTACGTATTCCTTCTTCCACCTTGACGAAGATCCAATTAGAAACGCTTACTTAGATGCTTAATGAAGGAATTTTTCCCTTTCTTGAAGCACACAAGTTATATGCAAACGTCGCGAGGAGGCGGTATGGAAGATGGTCAAACCCCCTTCATAAATTGGGTTAAAGCGAATGCATCAACCGCAAATTTAGTCTCAATAATCTTGCTTGTTTTCGCAGCATGGTCTGCAGTAGAAATTGTAACGAATGTTGTTGGGAATGAAGTTCCTCCAGTAACAGGAATGGAAACAAACAGTGATCCAGACGATAATCAACGCACTAACAACGGATTAATCATAGGATTGGGTGCGGTTGCAGGAACGTTGGGTCTTATTCTTCAACTCATGATTCCAAGGGAGCAGAGCAATGAAAATGAACTTCCAGACCCCGTCGAAGATGAAGAAATCGATGAAGTCGTTGATGGTTTAATGGAGGATGAAGAGTCATCAGAAGAAGAAATTGATGACTCCGGAGTAGAAGATTCCGACCAAGAAGGTCAGGAACAGGATTCTACTGAAGATGGGGATAGCATTGAAGAAGAGGAAGAAGTGCCCGAAGATGAAGGCGAAGTATCTGATGATAGTGAAGCCCCTGAAGCGGAAAAGAAAGCTCCAGTAAAAAAGAAGAAATTTTGAGGTGAAAGAAAATGTGGGAACACCGTGCAGTATCGCATAAACAATTCAAAGAGAGTGGAAGAATAACACCAACTGAAACATACGTTCAATTGATGGATAAGGTTGAAGACAGTGTTAAAGACGCACAAAAAATGCCTTTTGACCATGAAGAGTTTCTAAAATACATTCCAACGGAAGGCCCTTGGGAACCAATTCATGAAACGGATGATACGAAAGGTGATCCACGTTCGAGGTATATCGGGCCTGGACGACCTAAACTATTGAACACAAATCTGATTCTTGGTTCCACATGGATTGAATCTGAACGATTTAAGTTTGAGCGCCGAATCAGTACACTTTCTGATTTCTTGAAGCAAAAAACGGTTGTCAACGCAAACATGTGGACACCGAAACAATTGGTGACTACGCAGACCTTCTTCTTCTGTTCAACAGGAGATGAGGAAAGGCTTGGCGGTTCAATGTTGACGGGTGAAACCGTTGCACCGTCTCACCCCTTCCTTGGAGATGGAGGCGAAAGTGAAGGCGTTTCTGAGTGGGAGCCCATCCTTTGGGGATTGGGCCACCGTGGTGTGGTTCCAGATTCGGACCCGCAGGACAAGGTATACTATCCGTCGTTGATGCATCGTGGTGTTGCTTTCAACAACCGTTTGGGATGGATTCGTTATTCGCCAGCAGGGTTCGGAAAAGATGCGAGTGGATATTTAATGACAAAACCGACAACCTGGATTCATCCAGCAGTTGATGGAAACAGAGATACGGCCACCTCATTCAATCTTCTCGTCAATTTGCCTGATCGACGTATTTCGTTTGGCGAAGAAGGAATTACTGACGTGTACCTAACAACGGGAAAAACCTCACTTTACACCATAATGGGCATGATGTCATCCTCAACCGTTCGACAAATGTTCGGAGCAGGTTCTGAAATGGTTCCGCTTGAATTCCATTGTATCGAACCCGGACTTGATGAGTGGATCAAGAATGCAAGTGATGAAGACAAGTATGCACGATTGTTCGAAGTCACGGCATGTCTTGGATACCTACTCACTGATCCGAAAGTCGGATCGCTTGGTGGCGCTGCAAAGCGACGTCGTCTGTTGCTCTATCCTCACGACCAGGGTAATTTGTTGACGTGTGTTAATGCAAGCCAGGTTGCTGACCATGCGCTCAAATCCAATTATGCTGCAACGGTTTTCACGAAACTCGATCAAGCGGACTTCATGAACCGTGTAGCTCGACGGTTCAAAGCATATGCCGATCTCGTTACAGCAAGTGATTTCGCAAAGGGAGCACGCTGGATCAGTCAAGCAATGATTGGGGGAGATAAGATTCTTGGACCAAACGTCCATTCCATCCTCGCAGTTCGTGGGTACGATATTTTGAATCTTGATGAATACATGGAATCGTTTAACGATGTCTCTGCTGCACCAGAGCGACTTATTCGAAGAGTTGTACAATCCGTCGCTACAAACGCCCTCAAGACGTTGTTCCCGATGGATATGCTCGGTGAAAGTGGAGGTGCACAGCCGTTCTCACACATCTTTGCCCCTGCTGGTAGCAGTGAACAAGCGCTTGTCTATTACACAGACATTCGATTCCTCGTTCCAACATCCATTGACAAATTGCGAACCATTACTGGCGCACGTGGTGCTGATCGTGGAAGAATGCGAGAAGCTTACGCCCAAATGACCGGTGCTGATCCAATGACGGGTCTTTCCATCATTGACTTGTGTCTCCCGTTCTTGGCCGACATGGGTGAAGAATCATGGCAAACTGGAACCGGTCTAAACGAAGATGAGATTATTGTAGAGGTAACGATGGCTGTCAACCCTGCTATTGTCTGGAAGAACTTGTTAGAACCAACAACAAACGAAGTATTCGACCTTCCAAAAGGCAAAAAGGGAACCTCTGCAAACGTCTGGGGAGATATGTTCATGACCAACGAACCGCTTCACGAGAAGATGACAAAAGACGGTCAAGGACATTATCTAAATCTACTCCGATTGTGTTACCACTGGAGTAATGACAAGTCCAAGGAACTGCACGGTCTTTGAATCAAACCAAATTTGCTAGCCAGATGACGAGTTTCATCGGCGAGTAAGGTGTCATCAAATAAATGATGATTGGTGAAAGGAAAATTAGGAAAAGGCCCCACCAAACGCCATTATTCCAATCTTTGATTTTTACACCATCAAGCGGCCCAAAGGGAAGCATGTTGAACAGTCCAAGTATGAGATTCGCACCGATCCAGTACAGTACAATATCATACACCATAGATTGCCAAATTAAAGTCCCATCTTGCAAATAGGCCACAGCCCCATAGTCTTGGGCATTGGTAAGAATAAACAAGAGTGCTCCTAAAGGAATCCCGATGATAAAGAGACCAAGATTTGTGAGTGGGCCTGCGATTGCAATATGGCCGTTTTGTCGGCGTGTGACAAGACCTGCGACCATAACAGCTCCTGGAGCCATGAAAAGAACACCTAGAAAGAGTGAAATTAATACTCCAATTTGAAGACCTTTTGGATCAGCTCTAAATTCTGCCCAACAACCGTTCTTCTTTGCAATGATTTTGTGCCCTATCTCATGCAAAACAAAGGCAGGGCCAACGGCTATGAGCATTATTGGCATGGAAAGAAGAATTTGTACAATCCAAGCCGATGCCCCATTCGCACTCAAACCGCTCAATCCACCTGCACTCATCAAGCCGAGAGCGAGTGTAAAAGCTGCAGTTGCATAACACAAATGCCGTTTCTCTTCATCACTAAAGTGCCACACTCCTCCTTTGTGGAGAGTGGGTTTTGTCTTTGACATGACATTGAAGAATTGACCAATTGAATAATTTGTAGAACTGGGTTGATTTGCGTGAACGCGATGGATTTTATTCTTCGAGCCATAAAAAGGGCTTGGTTCGAGAACGTCTGCTCTTGGGTCTCGAACCATGACCCTCTCAAGAGTTGGGGTTCTTTGAATCCTCGCTCGCGCAGCGCAACATTAAATTCGGTTGGCCATAGAGATTAAATCAAGCATATGTTGCGAATGAATGAACATTACTGGGTAATAAAAATCGTTCAGATAAGAAAGAAGATTTCGGATGTGGGGTGGAAAAATGAAAAAGGATTCTCAAGTGCTTGAAACTGACATCTTTTTTTTGTTGGATTCAGGTTTTACTCGCGATCAAATTGCTTCAATAAAAAAAATGAATATCGAACACGTGAATGAAATCATCAACAGCAGACGCCAATCAATTCGAACGAAGAAAAAAAAGAATCTTATTCAGGAAGTCGCAAACAAAAACCCGTGGAAAGATAAGCCACCTGAACCAGGAGAAGCTCGTTCAATTGGGCAAACCACGTGGAAACCTGAAGAGTTAGAAACAGATCATTACCATGATGGTCGAACAATTACAAACAAAACGATTGATGAAACGGATCGATCGGACAGGATTGGTGAAGATGTGGAGTTAACGGCACGCCTTAATGCGCAAGCCAAACTGCAGCATGTCGAGGGTGAACTTCGTAAATTGTTGGAAGATGAAGCAGTAGTACAAGCGCTGAAAGAAAAAAAGGATTGGGAAGATGTTGTTGATGATGTTTTAAAATTGCTAAATAGTGATGGTTGATTATTGGTTATTTGAAAAGATAATGTTTCTTTTATTACTCATATAGTATTCGTTATTTTTTAGATGGTTTGAACTGACAACCATCCTTCGGCCTTTTGAACGGTTGCAACTATACTTGCTGTATGGATAATGAAAACAATACAACTGTAACATCTACTGTAATTTCTTCATCCGTATCTTGACCAACGGGGTCGAAGCCTAGAGGAGAGTTGACATCAAGATCCAGATCTATGGACAAGTCGCCTTCTCCCCAACCGGTTTCTGTCCATTTTTGGACTGCTTGAAATTCATTTATTGCTGAAACTGTGACCGTTTCTCCTGTGAAATCTGGGTAAACTCTTAGATTCAATTCTATTGGGGCGCAGCTACTATCTTGCCCCGAAAGGTCATTGGTTGTGTCGTTCCATTGGGCAGTGAGATCGTTTTCAATAATGTCACCTGCAACAGAATCACATTGAACTGAAATGCCTTCTTCTTCTTCGGATGTAATAGCTACTTCGATTAATCCAATTGAGAATCCATCTGGAACATCGATATCAGACAATTTAAAGATGACATTTCTTGTTTCATCATCTTGCAATGTCTCAACCAGTTGCATTGTTTCATTCTGTATCGAAAACGTGATGGTGTACTCATTCTCTTCAGCAAAACCACTGATTACTTCGGCGCGATAAACCACTGTATCATAACCTGTATAGGACAACATAATTATGACCGCAAGAAATGAGATTAGTGTGAATCTGTTTCCTTCTTTACTCGAGGTCATGTTCGATACAATATCACGGAAATCGCCACTTGAACTCATAAAATCACCTTACAATAGAAGAATATAACCAGCAGAGAATGATGATAATTGTGGTTAACACGCCCATTAATTTGGAAAAAATTTGAAGTTCCTCATCACTGATGTCTGTTTCATGAAGCTCTCCGAGCGATTTTAATTTTTTAGAAACGCTTTCACCTTCTCCGATCAATGAACTCATAATCCGTTCTTCCCATCCGATAAAGATTGCAACGACCATCGCTAAAATGGCAGAAGATACCATTTGAGAGACTGGTAGGAAGGATTGGAGTAGTTCGATCATTGTTGATGAAACGATAAGAAGCATGAGAATGACGATGATTCTTGTCATCCATTGATTGTTTTCTGCTTCGGTGTCAATAACGTCAAAATGAAGAAGAATGTACATCACCATTAATGGGGTAAACAACAAAAGTAAGGCCTCGGTAGTAAATTTGTACCAGATTGCATAACTTGCAGGAAACGTTTCACATTCTGTAACCATGCAACTCTCTACGATATCTAGAACTGCAATGTCTGCGATTCCACTAATGATTCCAACAAGAAGAATCAGGAAGATAACGATTGTAAAACTAGAAACTCCTTTCTTATTTGCTCGCCATGTTTCGCCAGCTACTAAACATAAAATCGAAATGGATCCTAATGTATTGACAATCGTATCTCCAATTAAATTAGGTAGATATGAATGTGATTTCACGCCTTCCTCAATTGCAAATCTGCCAATAAATTCGTCGTTAATTGAAATGAGTTGTGCGAGCCACCAGGTCATTTGAGAACCAAAAAATGCGACGAGAATGATACCTGCAGCAAGTGACATTCGTCTTGCTGTTTCGTCATTATTCACCATTTCTTCAGATAAGAAGCGGAAATAAACAGGGATGCTTATGATAAAGCACGGTATGGTCAATACTTGCCAAAACGTGTTGTATTTGTAATCTGTTAACATCATAGTGATGACGATAACGAGTCCGAGAACAAAGGTAATTGGTCCAACCAATTTGATTGAGGATTCTTTTTGTAAAACAGGGTAGGGATAAACGAAAGGGAAGAGGGCGAGGATTGCGAATGCAGCAATGGTAAACGAATAATACAAGTATTGGAAAACACCAAGCTTAGAGGATTCGTTTGCATACATAATGTCGACCCACCCCGTTTCTTGGATCGTAGCAGCAGCATAACGAAGGCCAAGGAAAATCAGACACCAACCCAGCATCAAACCAGCAAGTTTGTCCATCCAAATTCGGTTTTTTGACCGGTTAAGAAGAATGAGAGTGGTTACTCCCAAAAGAAAACAAACAATGGCTGCAACTGGAACAATCGATTCCTGTTCAGCCATGCTTCTTCCTTGTGTTCCTCTTTTATACGCATTCTCCTAAAAATAGAAGAGGATTTGAGAGTTTTATTCAGAAAGTGTTCACTTAGAGAATGATTTGGTTGGGCATACGGACATGTTTTGACTCAATGAGATTGTATGTAACTCGTTGCGTCCCTTTTCCTTTGGATTTTTTTCCGATTAGGTTGACGTAACCGAGTTCAGATGTGTTTGCGACGTGCGTTCCTGCACACGGACACAAATCTACTCGTTCACCAATTTCAACCACACGTAGATTTTTTACACTAGCTGGAAGGAGATTCATATTTGTTCGATCGGGTGGCATGATATTGTTGATTTCGTCACGCGTCATTATGGAGTCTGATATTTCTAGGCCCGAATCAATATGTATATTGACTGCATCAACAAGTTGCTTCAACATGTTTTCATCGAAGGAGATGGGATTGAAATCTATGCGTGATTTGTCGGCATGTATTTGGTTTCCTACTGTTCGAACCCCATCAAACAACTCGTATGCTATTCCGCTCATCAAGTGTTGAGCAGTGTGCATACGCATGTGTTTGTATCTTGTCTGCCAATCTATGGTGCCACGAATTTCATCACCAGAAGAAAGTTGGTGGTTTTCCTCAATCGTATGTGCGATTCGGTTTCGACCACGCACTTCGGTTACTGTAAGTGGTCCGTTTGGTCCTGAGAAGGTGCCTGTATCCCAATGTTGTCCACCACCAATTGGATAGAAAAGCGTTCGATCCAAAATTATGTTGTTGTTGTCCACCTCTAAAACGGTAGCGTCAAATTGGTATGAATATGCTGCATCGATAGATTCTAAGTACAATTTTTCTGTCATTATGTGTTCACCTCAATATGTTCCACAAATTCATTCCTGTTTGAAATCGATGACTGCAGTCCCACAGAGAATGATCCGTTGGCAACATAGTCGATATGATTTCTATTGTTTTCCGATTTGTAATGTTCGGATTTCCGGAAAACCAAGATTCTATGAGGCCATCTTGTCGATTAATTTGATAAATTGGGTTTTGAAAATCAGAGGTTGAAGTGTCTAAATGAACAAAACCTGTAGCTTCTTGACGTTCGACATTGTATTGTGAGGATGGTGTTGTAATTTGGTGTGGTGTGGCCCATGGTATCCAAGTGTCTTGCGTTGCGTCAATCAGATGTTGGTATTGTGCCGTACCGTTTGCCTGTCCTGCTCCAATAAATTCAACAAGATAATTTCCATTTTCTTTCTTTACAGAATAGTTAATCCGTGTTTTATGAAGAAAACGGCAGCCTTTTTTTGCTAATTCAATACTCATCGATTTCATGATCCATTCATGCCGATGCGCTTTTTCTGTTCCTTCAAAATTTTGATCAGTAGAGAATTCCAGTGGTATGGATTCCTTACTTAAGAGAATACTAGGCCAGACGTTGGGTAATCCGAATTCAATAGAATGATCAACTACGGTGACGTCAAATCCATCAAGAAGAGCGGAATATGCACAGCCGTATCCAACAATTCCTGCCCCAACGATGAGAACGCTCATTGGTTCACCTGGCTTCAATTAAAAGTGCATCAACAGGACAGTTTGGTAGACAATATTCACAATATGTACACTGTGACTGCTCGATCAAAGCGAGGAGTCCTTTCATACTCAAAGCGCTTGTTGGACACAAGCCTATACAAGCACCACAACCATAGCAAACGTCTTCATTTACTGTAAAATGAAGTTGAGCCATGGAAGTTCCACTCGTAACTCTCATATTTGACCTTCTGTAAAGTGAACTGAAAAATTTTGATTAATTTTCGAGAAGAAACACATCCGTGAAGATTTTCAAACTAAATCAATGGATATTGAAACACCCCTTGGTTTCTACTGGAACCTTAATGTCTTGATCGTATAGAAAAACAACATAATAATTTAATCAAAAAAACAACATCCGCTTGAATTTAGTCGCGAGTAGTGTATATTGTTATGGGTATTTTACTATGAAAGATCGCTTCTGAAACCTGTTGTAAAGTTCCAATGGAAAACAAGGGGTGCGACCCACAAGTTCATTCATGAAGATTTTTTGGAGGGGATATGGTCGTTTATGCTCCTGGACGAACATCTACGTATCCAGAGAGTCCACCCGACAAAGGATTGCGTTATCATTTCCTTGGAGGAGCAAACGAAGTCGGTAATGTGGGAGTTGTTCTCGAAGATCCATCAATGAACCGGCTCCTTTTGGATTATGGACTCGCTCCAACGAAACCACCACGTTATCCCCATGAAGCTCCTTACGTTACGGATGCAGTTGTAACCCATTCTCATATCGATCATTTAGGAATGGTTCCTTGGTTGTCATCAAATTACAATACAACTCTTCACGCAACGGAATTAACTGCAGCTATTTCAGAAATGATGTGGTACGATTGTCATAAAATATCATCAATAGAAGGCTATCCGCTTCCTTGGGATAAACGAGACATTGACATTGCTTTATCCTCATGGAAAACTCATTCTTACAATAAAAATTGGAATCTTGGTGATTGGAATCTAGAATTGCACCGTGCAGGACATATTCCTGGTGCAGCAATGCTCCACGTTGAAACACCAGAACGATCGGTACTGTTTTCTGGTGATTTTGATACTCGAGATTCACAACTAACTGTTGGTGCACAGCCGATAAAATCAGATGTGTTGTTTATCGAAGGCACGTATGGAGGGCGCGATCATCCTCCACAGCAAGATGAAATCGAACGTTTCATACAACGTATCGTTGAGATAACCGATCGAGGTGGTACAGCACTCATTCCTGCTTTTGCAAACGGCCGTACGCAAGATATCGTTATGCTTCTTCACAAGTACTTACCAGAACTTGATGTGCACGTAGATGGCATGGGAAAAAGAGTTGCAAAATTGCAAATGGAACACCCAGAAATGCTACGAGATCCTTCAGCCCTCGAATCCGCCTGGCGTTGGTGTCGGCGTGTTTCTAGTAAATCCGATCGTAAAAAAGCCCTGAATGCCGATGTTATTGTTTCAACTTCAGGTATGTTGGATGGCGGACCTGCTATTTGGTATCTCAATCGTTTACGACATGACAGAAGAAATGCAGTGATTTTTACAGGCTATCAAGCAATTAATACAGGAGGAAGAAAACTACTCGAGGAACGACGCGTACCAATTTTCGGGAAAATTACAAACATCGAACTTGAAGTTGATCAATTCTCGTTTTCCACACATGCCGGCCATCAAGAAATCATCGATTTTGCTGAGGCATGCCAAGCAGAAGACGTTATCATTTACCATTCAGATCCAGACACGGCACGTCCAGCCCTCGCTAAATCTCTTGAAGCAAACGGTCATCGAGTCCATCTTCCAGAAAACGGAGTTTCTAAAATAATTTAATTTACTGTAGGCGAAAACCATCTATACTGATTTTTACCAACATACCTTTGAAGGTGAAGCAGTTGCCCACTCAAACAGATAATGAGGATGATTCTGAAACCCTTCGTGAATATGCAGAGTGGCGATTTAAAAAAAGTGATTCTGAAGATTTTTCAGAATGGCTTGAAAAGGAGGCCAAAAACGATCCTGCGTTGAAGAAATATTTTATCACTACAAAAAACACTCCACAAAATAGTATAATTACGGATTCGAAAGGAATTGATTCAGATAAGGTTTTCAAAAAAGGAACCTCTGATTCATTAACAAAAGCCAATGACGATTTTACTTCGGGAATGACTTTGAAAGAGGCGCAAGAGATTGCTGCTGAGAAGGCGGAAGCTGTACGAATTGCTGCTGAGAAAGTGGAATCTGAACGTCTTGCTGCTGAGAAGAAAGCAGCCGCTGAGAGAGCTAAGGCTGAGAAGGAGGCTGCGGAAAGAACCAGAGCGATTGAAGAAAAGATTCTCGATGTTGAGGACAAAGAAGATACAGAGTTAACAGAGAATATTAACGAGGTTCTACGTTTGCGTTTTGAGAAGAGCGAATCTAAGGACTATTCTGAATGGCTTGAAAATGAGGCA
>CALBFP010000151.1 GCA_937894115.1 uncultured euryarchaeote | reverse complement strand
CAACTCATTTCCCAAACAACTCGTGATATTATCGGAGCGAACAAAAAATCACCGCTCAACAAGCAAGCCGGTTCCCCTGCAAAGGATGCTCTTGTCGATGGTTTCCAAATCGAAATAGGGCACAAGGCACAGGTCGTGCTAAGTGCTGTAAAGTTGATCTTCATGTATGAGTTTTTAACAGGGGGTGAGAGTCAATGAACCGGAAAACAAAACCACAGCCCTCCTCTCGTAATAGCCAACTTGTGCAACTAAAACGAGCGATTGTTGAACTTTCCTCTGAGTTGCCATCGGTTGCAACATCAGATTGTAAGCGTTTCAAAAAAGAACAACTTCTAAACATATTGAATGGAAATTATGTTGACATTTCCACAACGCATGAACTCCCCGAGGAATTGGTTAAATCTGACGCATTGAATTCCTTTTCTCATCTAAGTGCAATGGACAAAGAATTGATACAATGCGATTTTGAGGGTCCCCGTTCGAGTCATTTTGTGTCCGTTTTGGACATTCACAACGCATTCGATTCCTGGTGTGGTACTTGTGCATTGGAGCCATCAAAGCAAATTAAATTAGATAGCGGTCTTTTCAATCCGTATGGTTGCTGGAGGCGAAGTCATACCTCCGGAAATTTAGGATTTCTCATGACGTCTGAACTCAAATTTGGCTCCGGGGGATCGATGTTCCTCAGCAATCAGAGAACATTTGTCTCATCATCATTTGCTGCACAGACGCATGGGAGGAATGTCGTTGGAAGCCTTGAATGGGAATCGGATCAACTAGACCCGAGTACTTCGATGGTTCATGTTGTCCATGTCAATACGCAGCAAAGCTCAGAACACGATGAATTGATTGAAATTGAGGGTCTTTTAGGTCAACAGTTGCTCCACACACGACGGATGAAAGAGGTGTCGAGAAAGAGCTCGAAATACAACAAGTTGCGAAATGAACGTATACCCTCTTTCTTAGCTGAAATCATAAAATCCACGCATGATGGATGGGTCATAGATGGGCCCTCAAAGAATTCTATAGGCTTACTCGCAATATGCATAGTGAACAACGGTTGTGCCTTCGCGGAAACCTCAGCGTTCCAGACCACAATCCAAAATTTATCCAGAGAGTTGAGAGTGAAATTCACGTTCTACAATCTTCCTGAGGTAAGTGACTACGTAGCAAGGCATCTTTTCCTCGACAAGAATCATATTCCAGATGGGACATTTTCCTTGGTAATGGTACTTGACCCACTTATTGATCTCGGAGGACACTCGATATGAGCGAACAAACCATTCAGTTCAGTCTTGTTTCTCTTTTCACCATGGGTATTGCTACATGTGCGATTATCGTTGGTATTTCGGGCCATCAAGATTTCAATATCGCCACAGTTGGGGCATTCTTCTTGACAGCCATTGGTGTCTTCATTTTGTTTTTTCAAATAGAAATTCAACATAGCTTGTCTGAATTGCTCGATAGTTACATTGGCAACTACCCTGGTATGGAAACGGAATATCAACAAACAAGGAGATTCCTTGATGTGAGCATTTCATTGACTAGCTTGGTCTTTTTCTCAATCGCAATCTGGTCCCTTGGAGAGCGGTTCGACACCCTCTTTTCCCTTAGTACCGTTTCTGCTTCAGGGCTACTAGGACTCTTCTTTGGAAGATTAAAGAATGGAATCCATTCTGGAAAATCGAAAACCTGGACACTAATGACGGAAGATGAGAAGTTAGCGGATTACAGGGAACTCAGAAATTGGCTTAGTGGAGGACATTCCACAACATTGTCAGCTCAGCAGATGAACAGAATTGAAAGCCAACGTGCGATCTTTGTTCATGAAATAAAAGGTATAATCTCGGACAAAGCACGATTTACACCTCTTTTGAACGATCTGAATGAGTCTCGGGAAAAGCAAGGCTTGATGCACGAGACTCTGATGAGAGGTCCTCTGAAAAGGGTTCAATCTCAATGGGTCTCAGAATTATTGGAGCATATCAAGACAGACAAGATCTCACAATATCGTCAACTCATCGGAAGTTTGCTGACACTACCAGTCAAATTGACCCTTCTTGAAGCCTTATCAACACCTGGAGTTGGTCAACTCCCCAACGAAGAGAAGGCAAGGTTGTTTTCAAAACTCTTACAAGAATGCGAGGAAGATGCAGTGAGATTGCAAGGCTTTGGCTTCAGTAATGTAAGCACTGATGAGCGACATCAAATCAAACTCAATATCACCGATGAGTCGGCTCAATTTGTTTTGTTTGTTTCTAGAAAAGCAGGCACAACCGAGCTTTATGACTTCTCATCTGGCTGGCTGCATCGGTTGTTGTATATCTTTGATATTCATCTCGAAAAAGAGGAAGACCGTCAAACTTATCCTGAACATTTCCGTTCAGCAATTAATACAGCGGTTGATGATTTTGGCTTATGGTGTCTCTGCATTTCAGAATTGTTGCAAGGTCGTGATTCGAGCACTCATCTCGGAGTTCCACAACATCTCAATCAGTTGTTTGAGGAAATTCTGGATAAAAAAACGGGTCATTTCGAAAAGGATCTTGTCCTGATGACCTGGTGGGCCTACGCTCAACTTGCTTGAGGTGAGACTGTTGAAGATTCCACTTGCAGATCCTCAAACAGAACTGCCTGAACAGGTCGCACGAGAGGTCGCTTCGCCTCTTCTATCAAATTTATTGATCTCACTTTTGGGAGCGGCCAACGATGCAACCTACAGGGAAATTGCCACAAAAATTCATAGAGAATCCAGCTCAAAAACCAATCACAACAAAACATATTCTTGTTTGCATCCAAATTGGTTTGATGAACCTCAAATTGAATTAAAAATCGATTCAGTCACCTGCTCCTTGTGCCCTTATGGCCATGCTTGTACGCTTGGAAAAGATGACCGACCATCTGTTCGATTGGTACCTCTTCTGGATACAAAATTGCCAAGCAAGAAACTGTTCGCAGATTTATTTGTTGGCATTTCCAATTCGTCAGAACTCCCCTATGATCCGTTCATTGGATTTTCACATCAAGCAGGAAAGCCGCGTGATTTGTATGTGATACGTTATTCATCTTTCCTTGAACGTTTTCCAGACGGAGGTTCAACATCGTATGGTCAACAATACGCTGTGGGTTATGATCGATCAACCTGTTCCTCGC
>CALBFP010000150.1 GCA_937894115.1 uncultured euryarchaeote | reverse complement strand
GGTCACACCTACAACATCAGCTTCCACGCAGAACTTGCGAACGGAAACCCAAGCGGAAACGTTCGATATTTCCATGCAACCTTTGCCGACCAAATCGACGTCGCCATTCTTGGTGACTCAACTGCTAGAACTTCGACCATCAAGGAAGACTTGCAATTGCTCGGTTTGAGCTACACGCAGTTCTCCATCAACGACTGGACAACCTACCTTGATACGGGATGGATGACGCACTACGACAAGATTATCTTGCCTTGGCAAGATGACATTGCTGCGAAAGATGTTGAAAGTGGTGGACGTGGTTACTATCAGAAGTTGGGGTCAACTGCGAACCGTCAGACGTTGGAATCCTTCATGTCTGCAGGTGGTACTGTGCAAGCCCACCTCGGTCCACAAGGCAGTCAGATTTACGGACTTGACGTCGGTCTGAACGGACGTTTACCGTTCGGCATGGATGTTCAGAGTCGAAACACACCAGAAACAAAGATTCTGTACACAGGCCTCGATATTGCGGATCCATTCCACCCAATAATGGATGATGTTTCAACCACCGCCTTCCAAGGGTTCGAAGGCGATGGAACAGTCGCAACAGCGGTGCTCAACACCAACTCAGTAAGCACGCAAAACGTTCCAGGCGTTTGCAACGGGTACATGGAAGACGGTGGTTTCTTCCAGAGTCTCCTGCGAACCAGTGACAACAGCAAGGACGTCATTATGGGCACGTGCAGTTACTACCAAGGAGGAATGATTGTTTCAACCATTGACGTTGCAACCTATTCCTCGCGAGCAGACAGCGCAACATTCCCGCTGCTCGGAAACATGCTGGCCTACTCTGTTACACCTTATCCTGAAGGCTTTGGTGCGATGGGACAAGACCTTGCTCTTATTGTCGACGATGATTCGCCCAGTATCGATCCTTCAACAGGAGGTTATGCCACTCATTACATGAAGAGCGATGCAACCGTTACCTTCGGCTATACGACCGCAACAAGCGCAACGTTGACCGCTGACTGGATTTTGGCAGGACCAACCGATTGGATGGGTCAAACCATGGCGTCGGGAACGGACCATATTGAGGGAGCGACTCCTTCTGCAACCTTCTGTAAAACAGATCTGTCCTCAGCAACCGGTTGTCTCCAAGGTGCACAATGGACCGTAACCTTGCTTCTTCATGACGATGCAGGGCACGCTCGAATCATCTCGGTCGTTGTTGAAACCAACGATGTTCTTGCCGATGCTGAAGCACCTGAAGCCAACATGAGCATTGACATGCGCGATGAATATGCAGACAACATCGAATTTATCGAAACCAAGACCGTTTCTGGTACTGAGTGGGATGTCAACCGAATTATCTTAACCGAAGCTGGCGAGCTTGTTGTTCACTTTGATGCAAGCGAATCCTTTGATGCAGACGCAATTGACGGAAGCAACGGTATTGTGACTTACGAGTGGAAGGTGTTCTTCGACGCCCCATACGGTGATACATCGTTCAATCTCGAGGGCCACACCTTCGAAGAATCCGCTGCAAGCAACGGGCTGTTCTCCTACAGGTTCCAGAACGTTACGGTTGATGATTCGGCTACCGCAGAATCGCAAATTCGAATGGAACTCCGTGTTTACGACGCTTCAGGTAAGTTCTCAGACAAGTTCCGAATGTACTTCGTCGTTGTTCCTGAAGGATATGGAGACGAAATTCCAGTTGTTCAATACGACGATTTCGAGAACAGCACCATCGGTGTTAGCGAATCAACTTACACCATCTCAGGCCGAATCATCTCAGGATCGGAAACCGGTGAAGTTTCCGTTGAAGCTGCGTTCACTCGAGAGCACTTTTTTATCTCAGCGATTGAAAAATACAATCTTGAGTCCGATGATAAATTTGCGCGTGTCGAAAAACTATCAGACGACGACACATTTGAACTGACGTTGAACATTGACGACCGTTACAGCAATGAGAGTGAAGTGATTGAAGTTTGGGTTCGTGTCTTTGAAGGCGATGAAGAGCGTTGGTCCGATGAACTGACCAAGATGGTTCTTGTACGCCTCAATCAATGCCGAGGTGCCCTCGTTAACGAAAGTGCTCAGGCTGCCGGCGGAGAGTTTGTCTGGAACGCAACAAGTTCGGAATGCGATTGGGTTGGAAATTGGGATTATGACGCAACCAACGATACATGGTCTCAGCCAAGCACAGACAATCAAGGCGAAGGCGATACAGAAGACAGCAACCTGATGCTGATCGTTGCTATCATTGCTTCCGTTCTTGTCCTCTTGTTGGTAACCGTCTTCTTCCTGCGCGGTGGAAGCGGCGATAAGGTCGACAACCTAAGTGCTGCTGCTGCTGGTTACGGTCAAGAAATGGACATGACCGAGCAGTACGTTCAGCAATTGATTGCTCAAGGTTATCCAGAGGAAACTGCGAGGGCCTATGCGGCCCAATACGTTGGCCAAGCAGCAGCACCTGCTGCCGCACCGGCTGCTGCAAGCAACGATCTGTACACGCAATACTACAACCAGTATTACCAACAATTTGTTTCACAGGGTTACGATGCCACGACTGCTGCACAGTATGCTCAGCAGTACGCATCTCAAGCGTTGCAACAGCAACAATAACCGATGGGAAGCATCCCGTGGCCGTGAAGATGGATTGAAAAACCCCGAGGTCTCCCCTTGAGCATGGAAGGTTTGGATACGGGTGATGGATATGCTGTTCGAGACGTCGGGCTCGCTGATGAAGGATCAATGAGAGTCGATTGGGCACGCTCAAGAATGCCTGTTCTTGCAGCGTTGCGTGCAGAAGCAGAACGCACAAAACCGCTTGCTGGAATGCGCGTCGCAGGATGTCTTCACGTGACGAAGGAAACAGCAGTGTTGGTTGAAACCATCGCCGCCGCTGGAGCTGAACTTTCCTGGTCCGGTTGCAATCCTCTATCAACCCAAGACGATGTTGCCGCCTGGCTTGCACGTGAAGGATATTCTGTTTATGCTTGGCACGGTCAAAGCGTTGATGATTTCTACTGGTGCATCGACAAGACGCTTGAATTCAAACCCACACTAACACTTGATGATGGTGCTGACCTTATCGTTCGTGTACACGGAGAACGCTCTGAATACGCTGATGGAGTACTTGGTGGGACTGAAGAGACAACAACAGGTGTCCATCGACTGAGAGCAATGGCGGCTGCTGGCGATCTCAAGTACCCAGTGATTGCAGTGAACGATGCCGTTACAAAGTGGGATTTTGACAACGTCTATGGAACAGGTCAATCAACTCTCGATGGAATCCTGCGAGCAACATCCGTTCTTATCGCTGGAAAAACAATGGTTGTTGCGGGGTACGGCCACTGTGGAAAAGGCGTCGCCATGCGTGCACGAGGACTTGGAGCAAACGTTATCGTTACAGAAGTCGACCCACTAGCGGCTCTTCGGGCCATCATGGATGGCTATCAAGTTATGACAATGGACGAAGCCGCTGTTTTGGGTGATTTGTTTTGTACAGCAACCGGAATGAAGGACATCATCGTTGAGCGACATTTCAACGTCATGAAAGACGGTGCCATTGTCTCCAACACAGGTCACTACGATTGTGAAATCGATGTTGAAGCATTGGAAAACATCTCAACGTCGGTTCGCACCATCCGCAAGGACAACGAGGAATTCACACTCGCCAACGGAAACAAGATTCATCTCTTGGCACGCGGTCGCCTCGTGAATCTTGCTGCTGCTGAGGGACACCCTTCCGAAGTCATGGATATGTCCTTTGCCAATCAATTCCTTTCGCTCTGCCGACTTGCTGCTGAAGCAAAAGACATGGAGAATTTGGTGTACGACATTACACTCGAACAAGACCAGAACTTGGCAACCACAAAACTCGGAACGATTGGTGTTTCAATCGATCATCTTACTGAGGATCAAATCGAGTACAAGGACGACTACACTGTAGGAACCTAATGCTACTCTTCCTCAAAGGCATCAAGGTCCCCTTCGGACTCTTCTTCCCATTCAGGTTCTTCCTCTGAAATGTGTGAAGAGAAATCAGGCAGTATTGGCTTCCAATCACCCTTAAGTGTCTCTTTTGAATCAACAATTTTTAGCGCACGTTCCTGAAATGCTGGCGGTCTTCTACTCAAAATAAACATGTAAAGTTTGGAGAGACGGATTTCTTCTGGAACAACCACGTAACCAGTGGAAGATTCGAAATCCATCGCCCGCAACAAATTGAATGCGGGTCGGTTGAATCGCTGAAACCATCGTCTTGAAATCCGCATACCTACAGTAACGGTAACGAGAATCAAAAGAGAGGTAAGACAGAAACCTCCAAACCCTGAACCGAATATTTGGGGTGCCATAATCACTTCGAGCATGAGGATGGGCGTGGTCAAAAGAAGGAAAATCTTCGATTCGCTAATCGGTGGTTTGTTCTTTCTCATGTGGATGGCTTCCCAACCGTTGTGATGCTTTTCCCACGGTTTGAAGTGCTCAGAGGAGGGTTGTTCACTGGCCAATTTGCACAATTCATGCAGTCGAGCGACGCGAGCGTACTGGGTCGTGGCAAGATCCATATTCTCGTCAAAAATGGTCTGAAGACGGTCACTGGCTTCACCATAGAGGCCCATATCAGCAAGAATTGCAGCTTGTTCGACAATGGGCGTCACCTCATACGGTGCATGATGTCGAGCGTCTTGCCACCAGTGTAGTGCATCCATGTATAAACCGAGTTCGTCGGAGAGCAATTTCCCTCCGCGTACCCACATGGCCAAATCATCAGGCTGTAATTGCACCACCTTCTTTGCTGCTGAAAGCGAAGATGCTGCTTGCAGTAACGTTGGTTGCTTTCGCATTCCAGGTAAATTAGCATCGGAGATTACTCTCCAAGCGTCTGCGTGTTCGGGATCGAGTTTCACAGCTTTGTGTGCATGTTCGAGCGCCTGTTCACGGTCGTCCGCTTCCAGTGCTTCCAAAGCATCAAGATAATGTCCTTCTGCTGTCATGTGGTTTCACCTTAGTCGTCTCGATCTTTACCTTGATAACGGCGTGGTTGAATTGGGCGTGGGCCCCTGTTGTGAGCATGTCCAGGGCGTTTTCCCCGTGCCTTCCGATAACGTTCGTCGGGTTTCCCATCGGAGCGGTCTGGATTCCGTTGGTTTCTTCCACTCCAACGTTGACTATCCCGGTTATCTTGCCGACGATTCGAATTGCGTCGATCGTCACCACGTCCACGGTCTCCACCAAAGTTTCGGCGCCCTTCTCGGTCTCCACCAAAGTTTCGGCGTCCTCCCCGGTCTCCACCAAAGTTTCGGCGTC
>CALBFP010000149.1 GCA_937894115.1 uncultured euryarchaeote | reverse complement strand
TCATCGATAATTCGAGATTTGGCTCGGTTATCATTGGATGGAGATGTAAAACTCGCAAAGGCTGAGGCTGAGTTATTTGCTGAATCCATTTGCTCCAATATGGATAATAATAGCGTGTATTCCGCAATTTCAGAATCCATCGTGATAGTGAACCGAACGCTCCAACCTGTAGGCCTCGATTGCGCAGTAGAAGAGGGGATGATTCTAGCCCCAATCAGCGATAGGACCACTCACATTCGATATTCGATAACCACGGACTATGTCTACAATGCACCTCTAGAACTTGATGGACAGGTTATTGAAGTAGTCAACCACCAATTCCCGATTAAGGGTAGTATAACACAATTGAGTGAACAACATCCTATTCGGGCAAGCATCGCTGGAAACTCTATCGTGTCTCAACTGTACTCACCGTGGCACGTTCAGGAAAGCAAAGTAGTGTTCGATATTGAAACCATAGTCCCTGAATCGGAAGAAATTACTGCTCAGTCTTTACTCAATTCTCCTGTACTCCTCGGTTCTGTTTTGGTAGCCCTTGGTGTTATTACCCTCGTCGGTTTCAGGTTGTACAAAAAAGCGTCCAATATGGGGTATGATATCAACATCCTCGAAGAAGAAGATGAAGAGGCAGAAATTGTCTTAGATGATTACGTCACAGATGAAGTTGAACATAGTGAGGTAAAAGAAGAAATTGCCCGAAATGAGTTCAGAAAGAACCCATACCGAAGTGAAGCCCGATCAGTATCCAAGCGTGTCCCAGTTCGTAAAAAAGTACAAAATCAAGCACAACAACTCCTAAACGAAGCATCGGATGAAGTTGTTCGTAAGCGTAGAGCTCGTCGAACGCAACAAGAACCAACGCGCAGCAAGCGACGCCGATTGGAAGATACCAATGATGTACAACAACCCACAAGAAAACGTCGAACAGTCAAGCGAAGAATTCAAAATGATGATGACATGGATGAAACCTTGAAACGTTTCGTATCAGAATCACCAGATGAATGATATTTTCTGCTCCATTTGACAACAACGTTTCAGGAATTCTTGCAAACCATCGACGTGCTCCGTATCTAGCCGATTGAAAACCTCACCGAAGTATCGGTTCAAACGATCCATGGTCATGTCTGAATGGAGATGTGCATGAAGCAGTACTTGTTCTCTCGTCAAAGGATCTTGTTCAAACGATTCCAAACGGCTCAACAAAGCACTGTGTGCTTCTTGCACAGCTTCGATTGGTGTGTCCTTACGTGCTGCGAACACGCCAAACACCATCGGCTGGCCTGTCAAATCAAGCCAGGCTTGACCGAGGTCAAGTCGAACAAGTTCAGGATTCGTTTTGGCCCGTTCAAGAGCTCTGTCTCCAATTATGAGGGCTCCGTCACATCGATCCAACATCGAATCCAAATCTGGCCCCATTTCTACAGGGCGAGGGTCAATATCTTGCTGCTTCAATAAGTATTTCAATAAAGCAACCGATGATGATGAGTCAGTGGGTAAAGCAATGTCTCTCATTTCTTTCAACGGTCGATTACCGAAGACCAGTACACTACCAACTTCTCCTTTAGAGCAAATACCAATTTCAGGCACTAATGCCAATTCATCATGGTGTTTCGCATAATCGGCAGCAGGTATTGGAGCGAGTACACAATCTCGGCGTAGTAAATGTCCAGTCAACCACGATGGAGGTGCAGGTAGAACATGGTAATCCTCTTTCAAACCGACAAAAAGCGGGTCACAATTCATGAACGCTACTCGCCCAATTGTTTTCATCCATCGTGGCAGTTGTTCGGTCATGACCATCACCTCAGGCCATGGGCAACCGCTTGATGGTTTTAGGAGGATTGTACTCTTCGAAGGATGTGTATGTTGTATTCCGTTTGATTGGTACGCAACCCGCATTGCGAACCAATTTTGATAATTGCTGAAGATCGTGTGAAAGGGGTGCGGTTGATCCAGCAAGATGCATAATCGATTCTTGTTGAACGGTTCCATCAATGTCATCTGCTCCAAACTGCAAGGCAAGTTCGGCTAATTCATCTCCGATGTTCATGCGATAGGCCTTGATGTGGGGGATGGTGTCGAGGAGTATTCTGGAAACGGCTATTACGCGAAGAATCTCTTGACCGGTGGATAATTGTGCCATTGGCAATCGGCTC
>CALBFP010000148.1 GCA_937894115.1 uncultured euryarchaeote | reverse complement strand
CAGCGACGTTTCCGAGCGCTTTGTCACCCTTCTTGACTGTTTTTTGACGGATGGTGTCGTTACGGACAATGGTTCCAAAGAAACCGTGAGAAGCGTTGCTTACGAGAATTCGTAGGGTCATTGAAATAATGAAAATGACTGCAAGCACAAGCAATGTTGAGTGGTTAAATCCCAGTAATTCTTTACTTTCGTAGGTCAAATTATCGTACAGGCCCATGACCTTTCGTGTAACCTTTTCTTCAAGGTTTTTTCCTTTGTGAGAAAAATGCTTGCGCGAGGGTTTCAAGTGTGGGAAGCAAGTGGCTGGAACGATAGCATGTCGTTCGCACGTCGTCAACGCTCAGCCTTTGTTGCAATATTTTTGCTTATGATGCCGATCATGCTGACCTCAGTGTCATCAACGGTATCAACATCGTTTGATGAAAATGAGTCTGGAAATACGCCAGAAGGCATTTGGAGCGCAGACTATGCAAACCATGTCCACCCTTGGGGTGGGGATGACCGGATTCAATTCAAGCAGTACCACGATTATGATAGCATGCGTCAACGCATGATGCAGCTCGCTGAACAATCCTATTCCTATCAAGGACAAGATGTTGAGATCATGTCGTTTCACGAGGGCCTCAACGGTGGCATTAATGCACGTGGAGTCGAAATGACCGCTGACAGTTACAAGGGCCACCATTACAGCCACCCATCTCCATGGATGAAAATTACAGGCGGTGGAGAGGAACTTGAAGGCGTCTATGGAGGCGAATGCAATGCCTTTGTCGGTGATTGTGGAAACTATGCGGAAATTCCTGATGTCCAAATGGTTGGAAACTTCCACGCCCGGGAGTGGATGTCGTACGAAGTTCCAATGATGTTCCTCGAAATGCTCGCCCATTACTACGGATCGGTCGGTATCGATAACGATGGAGACGGATTGGTCGATGAAGACCCATGGGGTGATTCAAACGGCGATGGAATCCTTGATGACGATGGCGACTGCTTATCGCTTGCTGCAGAACATCAAGATTCCAATGGTGATGGAAACCCATGTGGCCCTGGTGATCTAGGCGTGGATGAAGATTTCTCTGAACAACAACTTACTGATCTTGTGAACACTCGAGAGATCTACCTCGTTCCGATGCTCAATGTTGATGGAAATCGGTACGACCGTGAGGTGTTTTGTGGCGAAAACGCATGGGAAAACTGCCCAACTGGTGGGTGGAGAAAGAACCTGCGAAACAACGGCCCACAACCACTTCCAGACTTCAACGAGCAAGTCGATGAAGACTGCGATGGAGTCGATTTGAATAGAAATTTCCAGTTTGAATGGGGATGGCCTTTGGGTGCTACAGTCCCTCTTGTTCCTGGAACGTGTACTCCGGCAGAAGATGAGCGGGCTGGGATCACCAACAACGACGTCTACACAGGTCCATACGATACCACCGACAACGACGGCGATGGTCTTGTCAACGAAGACAACGTCGACGGTGAAGACGATGACAACGATGGACAATTGGATGAAGATTGGGCAGGTGGCAACAGTGAACCAGAAACACTCTTCGTACAGGATTTAACTGAAATGAACGATGATGACAGCAACCTCGCATCTGATTTCAAGATGACACTCTCTTGGCACTCCTTTTCTGAACTGGTCCTCTACCCATGGGGTCATTGCACAGGATGTGAAACGCCTGATCATCAACAACTCATCTATCATGGTGACCAGATGGCCGAGATGACCGATTACACGAACATGCAGAGCAGTGATCTGTATCCTACCACGGGTGATTACTGCGATTGGCAATACGGTGTGCACGATGCATATTGTTACACCATGGAAATAGGAACTGCGTTCCATCAACGACCGGAGGATGTCAATCATATCGCTGTACGAAACGTCGGCGTTCCGTTCTATGTTCTCGAAATTGCTGACAATCCACGTGAGCGCGCAAACCTTGCAATGGACAATATTTCTAAGCAAAATTACCTTGTTAACCCAACAGATGTCGATGTTCCAGAATCTGGTGATATCCCAATCGATGTTTGCGTTTCAAATGATTTCCCTTACAGCGAAGCCAACAGTTTCGTCAAGTACAGAATGGTGAAACCAAGCCGAATCCAGTCCGATTATGGTCCTCGAGAATGGGCAACAACTCCTTGGGAATCCGTGCAAATTGAACGGGTTGATGAGGCGTGCACAACTGCGGATGGCAACGGTACAATCCTTCGGGCAGAGATTCCTGTATCAGAATCTGCGACAGGAAAGTTGCATTACAAGGCACAACTCTCTACCTTGAGTGGTTCAGAATCGATTTATCCTGCCGATGGTTCATACTTTGAACTCGGCATAGAGTATCGTTCAGCCTACGGGAATTTGGCAAGTTCATTGTTCTTGTTTGTGATTATTGCAGGAACCGTATGGGGTGGCCTCGGTGCTTGTCTACGCTTGATGCTTGGCGATGAAAGCCAATTGGTCGATGCAGAGGTTGTTTGAGGGATTACTATGGGACAGAGCGATCAGTTTTCCGGCCGTTTGGGCCTTATCTTTGCTTCAATTGGTGCCGCAATCGGGACAGGCAACATTTGGCGCTTCCCCCGAATGGTTGGTGCAAACGGTGGAGGAACGTTCCTCATTCCATGGGTTATTTTTCTCTTCATTTGGTCGATTCCACTCGTCATTGCAGAATTCGCAATGGGGAAGCGTTCTCGGACAGGTACTGTCGGTACATTCCGTATCTTTGCAGGTAAGAAATTCGCTTGGATGGGGTTGTGGACCGCTTGGATTTCAACGGCAATCGGATTCTATTACGCTATTGTAGCTGGATGGTGCCTCAAGTACTTCCAACTCGGTATTTCGGGTGGACTGACAGGCGATGGTGTGGATACAACCGAAGTCTGGAACACCTTTTTGCAGAATCCGATGCAAGTCATTGCCTTCCAATTCCTTGTTATCGCCATCACGCTTCTTGCGATTTGGAAGGGTGCAAAAGCCATCGAGAAAGTCAATGTCATCCTCATGACGTCTCTTTTCGTTTTGCTCTTTATGACGCTCGGACTCTCTCTATGGATGGATCTCTCAGATG
>CALBFP010000147.1 GCA_937894115.1 uncultured euryarchaeote | reverse complement strand
AAGACGACCATAATCAACTCTTGAAGTCCGAATTCTTCCTCTTCTGGCTCTCCGTCCCATTCGCCTGAAATCATTGCAGAAACCATGAGAGATTGGACACCTTCGGTGTTGATTGCGCGAACTTCAACGCTTCTGTTGCCCTCGAGAAGTTCCGTCGTATCGAGAGCAACAGACCAATTGAATCGCGCAAACGCACCCATCGTCTCTGCATCTTCGTCAAAGGTTGCAGACATCCACTCACCAGCATCGATGCGATATTCAACCGAGGATACAGCCCCCACCTGACCCCATGCCAGCCCACTTAATGTGGCAATTCCGTCAGAGATGTCGGTATCGATAATATGGACTTGTGTTGTAACATCAACGTTCCCTGTTAACCCCTCATACTTGAGGTCAAAGGCCATCGAAACAGCAGAATAAGCATCGACCATTCCAAATCCAAAGTCGCGGTTCCAAAATGGATCAACATCAGGAGCAGAGGGTTCCCCTCGACGCTCGGCTGTAAGCTTGAGTATCTCTTTGATTTCCGCAGGTGTAAGTTCAGGGTTGGCTTCCAACATCATTGCCATAATCCCCGTAACTGCAGGGGCAGCGTAAGAAGTGCCAGAGCCGCGACCGGTGTAGCCATTATCGCTTGCATCTCCGCCAAGGAAGTTGTTGCACGTTCCATCCGTGACGCAACCTTCCGCTTGAACGATGTTGGTTCCTGGTGCAGTAACTTCTGGTTTCAATTCGTTGAGTGGATTGCCATCCGCATTGTCACGTCGTGGTCCACGAGAAGAGTATCCTGCGATGGTGTCATCTGCTCGATCGATGGTGTTTTTGTCGTCTGTGGCCCCGACGGTAACGGAAAGATCAGACGAGCCCATTCCCGAAAGACCGTCGTTGTCAGGTCCATCGTTCCCTGCTGCAACACTGACGACAACACCGGCGACCATGGCTTCATCGAGAATTCGACTGTGCATGTCAGAACCGTCCGAACCACCTGCTTCATGCGAGGTTATTCCCCACGAGAGCGAAATGATATCGATACCGTACTCGCTCTCATCGGCACCGGCCCAAGCATCGTCTTTGTGATCAATAATCCACTGCAAACCATTCATCGCCGATTCGTAGAATTCCTGAGAAAGAAGATAGTTCTCAAACGGACCCGCTCCTGCGTCGGTTCCGATTCGAACATCGACGAGGGCGGCATCAGGTGCAGCACCGTAAAAATCGGTTTGCGCTCCGTTGGAATCAAGACCTGTAGCAGAAGCCATGCCCATGCACGCAGTTCCGTGTTGGTGGCCATCATCGGGATCAAAACTTCCGTCGGTTTCCCGAGAACCAAATCCAGAGATGACGCAACGTGGATCTGAATGGAGGTAGCACACGGCATCATAACCCGCAACAAATTTTTCGTTCAATCCTGGATGTTCGTTATCCACTCCTGTGTCAACCATCGCTACAACGACACCTTCGCCTGAAACACCAAAATCCCATGCGCCGGGGTACAATGAAGAATTTCTTGCCTTTACCGCAGGAGTTTGAATGTCTCCGTACAGATGGATTTCTCCATAACGCTCGACCATGACAACGTCATCAAGTTGAGCCAAATCCTCAACCAGAGTCGTATTGATCAGCCCGAGCAGAACTGCATCAACCGATTCGATAACATCAACCACGTTCAATCCCATCTCGTTCAGTGCGGCAAGGTGGGCATCGGTGACGTCGGTTCCGTACGAGAGTCCAATTCCAGTGACAAAGACATCGTCTTGAAGAGAATCGTGAATCTTGTTTCGATCGAGGTCGAGTGCTGAACGTTCCCACCAAGGGCGTTCATCGACAATCCATCCCCATCCATCTTGTTCAGGAATGGTCAATGTCTGACCTTCGGGTAAAATTTGAACTCGATTGTCCATTCGTACGTAGTCCGACGGTGGAACGGTTAACGTGCCAATCATGGGACCCATGAGGACGGCCAAACAAATCAATGCCCAAAGCCGACGTGTCTGCATATCATCACCGAACGAAGTTGTTAGCATTGTAATATGGTTATGTTTTTTGTGGTGGGGGCAGAGGGATTTGAACCCCCCCTAGCGGGTTTCTTCTGACGTCAGCCTCGGTGAAAGGCTTCGGTTTCTCGGTTAAACGGGTCGGCGCTCCAGTTGTTCATCAACTTCAGCAAACCCACCTGTCGTCATCCCCGTGCAACTGGAGCCCGCGGTACTACCAAGCTATACTATACCCCCAGATGTTCAACTGAGATCAGTTCTTGGCTTGTCGACGTGCACGCTTTCGGCGTCGCAATTTCTTCTTGCGCCACTTCCAACGTTG
>CALBFP010000146.1 GCA_937894115.1 uncultured euryarchaeote | reverse complement strand
ATCGATTTAATTTCAAATATCGTTGCGTCAAAACAGCATCAAACACGGCTGTTCAACACGTTCTCCCCTGTTTCTCAGGACGAGCAGAAAATCTCGTGGCGACGGGACACCGGTTAAATGGTTGATTTTGTGTAGAAACACCATGAGCGAGATTGTCGACTACTACATCAGCGCTTTCTCAGCCCAGAGCCTGTATGGCTTCTACCACGTCGTAGCGGTCTTCTCCATGGTGGTGCTGATTTGGATGATCGGGCTTTCCTATCTCGTTTTCAAGGCGGATACCGGTTCATCGGAAAACAAATTCATGTCCGTTCTCTTGTTTTGCGAGGGCATCAAGGCCTCGTGGCTTGCATTGGAAATTTTTCCCTATGCCTCGCAATGGGAGCGGCTATGGGACATCTTTTTCTCGCTAAAGATGGAACCCTTCATGTTTGCACAAATCACAAGCATCTTGTTGTACTTGTCGTTCCCGATTTATTACAGGGTGAACCTTCTCAAGTTCCTCCACAACGACACGCTGAAGCGACATGTATGGTACCTCGCACCCACCCTTGGGCTCATGGCCTGGATGTTTTTGAGAACCCAAGATGGATTTGCTTTCCAAAACGCGTCTTGGATTATCTGTACCGAGGCTGGCACCGAGCCATTCATACAGAATTGGTGGGGTTCAATCACCGATAGGGTGTACACTTTCCGTGATGAAATAGGCACGTGTGCTCGTCCGTTCGACAAGGCCGTCGTGGACGAACCCGTCGGATCGTGGGCGATTATTCTGCTCGGTCCGATTTTCTCACTCGTTGGGCTCCTGTTTCTACGCTCATCCATGAAACAGAGTCAGCGGGAAAGGGAAGGCGATACGGCCTACGGCACGTTGCCTTCTCGTTCACTGTACATCGGATTTTTAGGAAAAGTCGTCGGTCAGCTCACGTTTTTCATCGTGGTGCTTGGTATCATGCCCGCCCTCAACGGTGGAGCGTTTTTCGAATTTGCAGACAACATACGTGTCCAGTACGGAGCCGACCCTTCATCCACCGAGCGAATGCTTTACTTCATCTGGTGTTTCACGCTCGTGATCACCCCGGCAGCGATTGGCTTTGAGGCTCTCATGTTTGTGCACGCATCGCTGAAAGACACGGTGTTCGGCATCGATGCGAACTTGAGAACGACCTTCACCAACACTTTGTTCACCGGTGTAGGCGCTTTCTCGTTCGTGTTTGTGAGCGAAGCCATGGAAAACGTCGTTGGCTACGGGATGGTGGGCGGCGTCGCCATAGGTGTTATGATCATTCTCGGCAGACGACCGATACTCGGTTTGATCACCGCTGTATCAAACAAATTGATTCCAGAGGAATATTCTCCTGGAGAGCTCAAGTACCTCAAGGCGTATGCTGAAACGATTCAAGATTTGGTGCTGACCGAGCGAGAGAGGAGTTTGCTTGCCAACCTCGCCTCTGCCTACGAAATCAGTCCTGAACGCTTGTCGGTGATCGAGCAGAATTGCAGGGAGTCGCTCTCCATCGGTCTTCACGACTTGGTGATACGAGGCAACGACGCATAGGCATCGTTTTTGGAAAAGGGCAAGGTTCGGTCAAAAAAGTTCAACCCGGGTTTTTCTGTTGTCAATACGCAGTTGAAGAATGCCTGACCGCCACCCAAGTTCCGCACCCGTCA
>CALBFP010000145.1 GCA_937894115.1 uncultured euryarchaeote | reverse complement strand
CTCGAGACATCAACGTTACCATCACCAACACGGGAATGGACACACTGACGCAATCCGCGACCCTCGATGTAGAACTCAAAATCGTCGATGAGGCCAGTTCATCGAACACGACGGTATTCAGCCACGATTTTGATACGCCTGCAGACGCCACAGGCTGTGGCGGAGGATGCACATGGTCCTTTGACGAATACATCGACCAATCCTCCCATTGGATTCTAGAAACCAATCATTCTGTTGGAGCAAGCGACGGCAACAACGCTCCAAACCTCTCTGCGAATTACCAGAATCCAACCGACTTCATGTGGGCTGGTGAGTACAAAACCAACAGCAGCGGCGATGAATGGTCCGGTTATGGACGTCACTGGGACGATGCGCTCACACTGAAAGATGTCGATTTGACAGGTTCGGACCGAGCGTTCCTGAGCGTTGAATTGTTCCGACACCTCGGGTATGGGGCTCTTGGTTCCCTCGATGCTACAACCGGGCAATGGCTTATCGGTGATCTTTGGGACGATGTGGCCATGATTGAAGTTGGCTCTGAAGAAACCGGATGGTCAACCATAGCCTGTCCTACCTCTGCTCAGGTTGCTGGAGAGTGTCTCTCAGGTGCTTCAATCTGGGGCGGTTATGACAACGATCGAGCCTTCAAGATTAACGGCTACGGTGGAGTTGCAGAAGGCCGCTATTACTACGGTGTCTTCAGTTCAGGCACGCATTATGGATGGAGCAACTTTACACAAGAAGGCGTCGGTGAATTCGACCTCTCACCATGGGCTGGCGAAACCGTTGACGTTCGTTTCCGTCTTCGTTCAGGTTTCGAAGGATCGATTGCTGATGACAACGAATCCCTTTGGACGGGTCGTGACGGCTACGCAATTGACAACGTAACCATCTACAAGCAGAACACTGCTTACTTCCCCAATCCACAAACACTTCAAAGCAACCTGAACCTTGTGAACCTTGGTCCTGGGGAGGAAGAAACTGCATCCATCTCAGCGAACCTGCTCAACGATACCATTTATCGCGTTTCAGCAACACTGAGCAACCATGCATGGGATGAGCAGACGGT
>CALBFP010000144.1 GCA_937894115.1 uncultured euryarchaeote | reverse complement strand
ATGTCTGGCGAATTGAAAGTAAACTGAGGGATTGAGTTGGCTACAGATTACACAACTTACGTGACATACCACGATATCAAAGGCTTAGATGGTCATTTTTTGGAAATTGAATTCCCCAATTCGAGCGATGTTGATGAAATTAAGTCAATATTAACCACTGCATCGAAAGAGCTCAAGCATCATTCGAGTTTTTTCAACCGTTCTGGTGCGTATGTGTATTATCTTGAGCATGATGGTAAAGACAAGGTGTACGTTGGCCAAGCCTCCCAACTCGAAAGCCGAGCATTGAACAAAAATCGACTGAGCAATGAGAAGGTTCGAAAGGTGCTCCTGTTCTCGAATACAAGAGCAGATCAATTCGATGAATCTGAAATCCAACACCTTGAATATACAATTCTTCGAGAACTCAACAATTCTGATGCAATCGTCAAGAACGTTCAGTCTGTATCTGGTTCAATTACCACCGAAGCACGACGAAACGCAGTACGTGATTGGTTTGAAAACGTAAAGAAACAGCTCGTCGGTAAGTTTGATGGATTTACCAATCGAACCAAACCTCTTGGTAAGTCGGTAAAAATCTGGCTTGTTCGTGATAATTCAACGCATTATTGCAAAGCAGAAGCAGAATTTTTCTATGAAACTGGTCGCGTTTGGATACCTAAAGGAACCATCGCCTCGCACAGGCGATGGCAGGTTCCCCGGACTTATCAAAAAGTGAAAACTGGGATGATCAACTCAAAGGAATTAATTGAGACAAAACCGCATGGAAAATTCGGCCATCCTGGATATGAGTTTGGTGAGGATCGTGTTCTTATGAACATCTCTGAAGCCACAACGATCATTCTCAATGCACCACAAGGAGCCAATGCTTGGAGGATAGTTGGTAGCAACGAAATTTTACAAAACAGTCCTTATTGGTATAAATAAACAAGTGTGATTATTATGGACGAAAGTGACCTAGAAGACCTTGCTATGGCATGGTTTGAGCAACTTGGTTATGAGACCGCATACGGCCCAGACATCGGCCCAGGAGGCCCGCATGAGGAACGTGAAGAACCTCAGGATGTTATCCTATGGGAGCGTTTCGAGCAATCCTTGGCCAGAATAAATCCTACAGTGTCTCGAAGCGTCTTGGAGGATGCAAAGCGTACCTTCAGGCGCCGGCTTAACGATGAGCCCAGCATTGTTGCATCCAATTTTGTCTTTCAAGAAATGCTAACGGAAGGTATCCGTGTCGAGGAGCGTATTGGTGGTGAAACAAGAACGGTTGCAGTTCGGTTGGTTGATCGAGACAAGATTGACAACAACGACTGGTTTGCAGTCAATCAATTCGAAGTAATCTACGATCGAAACCACCGGGTTCCCGACATTGTATTGTTCGTCAATGGGTTGCCAATGGCAGTTATTGAACTGAAGTCATTTGCCCGTGAAGAAGTCTATCTGCAGAACGCATTCAAGCAACTTCAAACATACAAAAAAGAACTTCCAATGTTGTTCGAAACGAACCAGTTCCTTGTCGCTTCGAATGGAGCATTCAGTCGCTTTGGAGCACTCACATCGGGGTGGGACCGCTTCATGCCATGGCGAAGTATGGAACACAATGAAGAGGGTGTTGAGATGGAACTTCAGTTTATGATTCAGAATCTCTTTGAGAAAGAGATGTTTGTAGAGTACATCCATGATTTCGTTCTCTTCCAACAAAAGTCAGGTGGCCTCATCAAAATATCCGCCGGTTATCATCAATATCATGCCGCAAAAGCCGCTCTCGAACGAACGAAAGAAGAGGTTGCACTCGAAGGTCGTGGTAAGATTGGTGTCATTTGGCACACGCAAGGGTCTGGAAAGAGCCTGACAATGACGTTCCTAACAGGGTTGATTGCTCGAGAAAGTTCTCTAAACAACCCTACTGTGATGGTCATTACCGATCGTAATGACC
>CALBFP010000143.1 GCA_937894115.1 uncultured euryarchaeote | reverse complement strand
TGCTCGAGAATGGATTCCATCCCTCCGGAAGAAACCGGTTTTGATTGCTCACTTAAGTCACTGAGAGACTTTGTTTTTTTCAGATCCTCAAAGGATGGCCCCGTACCTTCGTCACCGTCTTGGACCAATCGATTGAGTGCAACACGAAGGAGATTGGAAAGATCGGTTGCTTCTAGGTCGAGGTCAACTTCCATTCCTTCCTCGCCCATTTGGACCAGTATCTCGTTGATGAAGGACTCGTTGATTCGGTCGGGACCAACAAGGCCCTTCAGCATCGGTAGAGCCCATCCTCCTCCTCCGGCCATAACAGCAACATCGAATGTGCCGCCTCCGGAATCAATCGACACATCTGCTGGTGGTGGAACGAACTGCTTTCTGCTGTGCTTCCAGAGTTGTTCGATCAACTGTTTCATGTCCACTGGTTTTCCAATCACCTCGTGGATTCCTGCCTTTGCAGCGACGAGCATGTAATCCGGTGTTGTCGTTCGCGAGAGGAGAACAATCCTGCATTTGAAAGCGAATTCAGGATCACCCATCAGACGTTGGGCTGCATCGATTGCATCGCCCGATTTCCATTCCCCGTCGATGAGGACAACCTCTGGCATAACGGCGAGTGCAGTTCCCTCTGCCTGACGCAATGTCCCTGCACGCGTCACATCAAATCCTTCTCGCTCAAGGGTTGAGGCAAGAAGCGTACGCCGACCTTGATTCTCGTCGGCAACGATGATTTTTCCCATGGTGGACGATAACAAACGAGGGCTCCGGCTCTTTGAACCTCACCCACAAATCAGCCATGAAGAACGTCTTCTGGGGCGATTTTTCTCCAAGCCATGATGCCTCCTGTGAGGTTGTAGAGACGGGACGGTTCAACCCCGGATTGGCCGAGCAACATTATGGCCAATTGCGAACGCATACCGCTACGACAAATTACGACAACATCCCGTCCTTGTGGGACATCACCTGCAACGGTATCTGCAACCTCGTGAACAACGTGCAAATCAAACGATGATAGGCGAATTTGCTCGAGTTCTTGTTCGCTGCGGACGTCAATGATGAACGGATTCCAACCCTGTTGTTGTTTTGCTTTCAACTCGGCTACACCGATGGATTGCAGCATAGCGTTGCCTGTGCCTTTGTCCTCTTGAACTTGCTGAGGACGTGGTCTGCAATAGGTTGGATCTTCGAACAGACGTTGGGCTTCTGACAAATCGGTAATATCTGGTTTTGAATCAAGGGCATCAAATCGAAGGGTTTGCATACGCATTGATTCGGCGTCATACAGCAACAATTTGCCGATGAGGGACGGCTCCATTCCCACGAGGTATTTGATGACCTCTGTCGCTTGAAGACTACCAACAACACCTGGCAGAACACCAAACACACCGGCTTCAGCACAGTTCTGTAGCGCCGCAGCAGGAGGTGCTTCAGGGAACAAATCGCGATAACGGCGATTTTCCTCTGAGGAAAAGAACGAAACTTGCCCCTCAAATCGGTGAATTGAACCGTACACCCATGGAATCGAAAGAAGATGACAAGCATCGTCAATCAAGTATCGAGTCGGAATGTTATCTGTCCCGTCAACAACCATATCCCAACCCTCAAACAATTCAAGGGCATTCTCAGGACTGAGTCGTTCTTTGTGTTCAATTATGGTCAGATTTGGGTCGAGTGCAAGCAGTTGCTCTTTCGCTGATTCGACCTTCATTCGACCGACGTCCTCGGTCCTGTGGAGAACCTGTCGTTGCAGATTTGAGACATCGACACGATCATCATCAACAATTCCGATGGTTCCAACACCTGCTGCAGCGAGGTAAAGGAGGACGGGGCTACCGAGTCCTCCAGCACCAACAACGAACACCTTTGCCTTCGCCAACTTCTCCTGTCCCTCAATTCCAACTTGAGGAAGGACAAGATGACGGGCATGTCGTTGCATATCGACCATGTTCGGGCGTGATGATGCTCAATCAAATAGACATCGTTGTTCAATGAACGTTCTCTTCGAGCCACTTTTCTGCATCCATAGCCGCTTGGCAACCCATTCCTGCAGCTGTTATTGCTTGCTTGTAGCGGGTGTCAACGACGTCTCCTGCAGCGAACACGCCGTTGACCGAAGTCATGGTGTGGTTTTTGTGAATAATATATCCTTCCTTATCGGTATCGACCTGGCCTTTGAGAAATCCCGTAATTGGTTTATGGCCAATAGCGATGAATGCGCCCGTAGCAGCTATCTCTTCTGTAGAGCCGTCTCTCGGATCTTCAAGAACTGCTCCAGTGAGCCCTTTTTCATCACTCAACCATTCCTTAATTTGGCGGAAGGTTTTGATCTCAATCTTTGGATGATTTGCAGCTCGCTCGTACATAATTGTCGATGCGCGGAAGACATCTCGACGATGGACGAGAGTCACTTTCGATGCAAATCGCGTCAAGAATGTCGCTTCTTCGCAGGCTGAATCTCCACCTCCAATAACGAGCACTTCCTCATCCCGGAAAAACGCTCCATCGCAAGTCGCACATGTGGAAATTCCACGACCTTTTTGCTCGGCTTCACCAGGTGCATCCAACCAAATCGATTCTGCACCGGTGCAGACGATCAGTGAATGCGCCAAGAATTCTTCACCTTCAACCGTGACCTTGAACGGTCTTGATGATGTGTCTACGGATTCCACATTCTTGTCGTGAACGTTCAATCCAAATCGTTCGGCCTGTTCACGAAGTTGCATCATCATTTCAGGCCCACCGATTCCTTCAGGATATCCAGGAAAGTTCTCGATGTCGCTGGTCAACATCAACTGACCGCCAGACATGTATCCAGCAAACATAAGCGGTTCCAGCATCGCTCGAGCAGCATACAAACCGGCTGTATAGCCTGCAGGACCTGAACCGATTATGATGACATTGTGAACTTCGGACATTTGACTCACCCTCCTCCCAAGACCTCGATGGACTTGAACATTATCCCTTTGATTTCTCAATC
>CALBFP010000142.1 GCA_937894115.1 uncultured euryarchaeote | reverse complement strand
GAACCCCTCATAAGAGATTCCCTGTATTTGCAGACCTCGGGACCTACTTTTTGCGCCTCATTGATTGAGCCGATGCCGTTTCCATCCAATCGTTGAAAGAGGTGGAGGTTGTCGGAAGAACATGGGCCTCAGTGCAGATGAAATTCTTGCTGAGATCGGTCCTGTTCAAGAAATCCTCGATGCACACGATGGCGTAGTGACCGTCCACGATACCAGTGATGGTAACATTATGCTGTCGCTTGACGGAGGCTGTAACGGATGTTCCTCAACGCCCATGACCGCCATGCAAATCTATTATTCTCTCAAAAAACTGGATAACGTAAACGATGTGATATTCGTGAATGGGGAGTTGCCAGAATACATGCGTACCTTCATCAATCAAAAGATGGAGAAAGAAGCAGGGGATTCCTCTCAGGGCCCTGGAGAAATCGTGTGATTATTCCTCTTCAAGAGACTTCCCAATGCTGTGGGGGTTGGCACCGAAAGAAACGTTCTCACCCTTGATGTTCATCCGTGCAGCGATAGCGAGGATAATACACACGATGGACAAAGGTTGGGGAAGGTAGTTTGAACCCCAAAGAGAACCGCCTGCCGAGGAAAGCCACCACAGCGATGCTGCAGCAAGAAGAAGCGTTGTGAAGATGATGTTCTGAACCAAAGCTTCCGCCTTTTCCGAGCGTGAAAATGTTGCAACAAAAACAAACAAAATCGCTGAGATTCCACAAAACGTTTGGACGAGAAAGGAAATGAAACCAACCTCGACCATGGAAGAACCAACACGTGATGGTTTTTGAAACAACCACTTGCCATCCTTTTTGACTTGTGGGCATTTCTTGGTGTTATGGCCGGCAACGCCTTCACACTTCCAAGGGCTCGGCGAAGCGGCGCTCCGTTTTTCTCAAGGAACCAAGTAGCCGCAGTTCTCCATCAAGTTGCTGTGCTGCTGGAACTGCAAGGCGCCAACGTTTTCCGTGTCCGATCCTATCAAAACGGAAGCCGTTTAATCGGAACATTGACTGAAGATTTGCATGAATTGGTGGTCACTGGCCGTCTTTTCGACATGAAAGGTATCGGCAAAGGTCTAGGTTCTGCACTTTCACAAGCCATTCTCGAAGGCACTTGGCCCGAGGACTGGATACGTTTGCACGAAGATACTCCACAAGGATTGATCGAAATGCTCGGCATACCCGGTCTCGGGCCAAAACGGATTAAGTTGATGCATGAAGAACTGGGTGTAGACTCCATTGCTCGCCTCAAAGAGGCAGCGGAGCAGGGTCAAATTGCACCAATGAAAGGCTTCGGAAAGAAATCCGAACAGCGCATGCTTGACGGTATCGAATTGCTCTCACGCTTCCGCGCTCGCAGACGATTGGACATTGGACTCAAGTATGGAACTGCGTTTGAACAGCGAATCAAAACCATTCCTGGAGTTGAACGCGTTGCACTAGCAGGCAGTGCTCGACGACGAAAAGAAACCATTGGAGATCTTGATCTCGTGGTGGGAGTACAACAAGAGCACCACGATGCGGTAGCAAAAAGCATCCTTAATTTGCAAGGCATCGCCGATGTGAAAGGTGCTGGTGATTCAAAAATTAGCCTGATTCTTGAGGCAGATATTTTCGAAGACGGATTTTCATTGGGTCACATCGACGCCAAAGTACTCGAAGCAATCGGAGGCGAGGATTATGAACAACTGGAAAGCGCTGGAACCATCGATGCTCAGGTCCGTTTGGTTCCTCCTGAAATGTTTGCGTTCACCTTGGCCTATTTTACAGGAAGTAAGGAACACAACATCGCAATGCGCCAACGAGCGATCGATCGAGGACTTCGTCTGAATGAATTTGGTCTGATTCCAGAAGCAAAAGCTGGAGCTTTGAAGGGCATCGAAGCAGCCAAGTATTCGCTTCCTGCTATGACGGAACAAGAAATCTATTCACACCTTGATTTGCAGTGGGTTCCTCCTGAATTGCGTGAGGATACCGGTGAAATTCAGTCTGGAAGCGAACATGCACTTCCAAGCCTTCTGGAACTCGATGCAATTCAGGGCGCACTTCACAATCACACGGTTGCCTCGGATGGCGAAGGTACGCTTGAACAGATGGCGAATGCTGCGCAAACACTTGGTTGGTCGTGGCTCGGGATTGCGGATCATTCACAATCGTTGAAGATTGCCAATGGAATGCCTGTTGAACGTATGCTCGAACAAGGTCAAACAATTCGAAAATACAACCAAAAGTGGCAGGATGAAGAAGTAAATTTCAGATTGTTTCACGGTGTAGAATCCGACATCCTTGCAGGGGGAGCACTTGATTATCCTGATGATATTTTGAGTCAGTTGGATTATGTCGTAGCTTCTGTACACGCACTGACCAAATGGAGGGGCAGAGACGAAAGTGAGAACACTGAAGAATTGCTCACCGCCATTGAACACCCTGCAACGAAAGTTTTGGGGCACCCAACCGGTCGTATTCTACAAGGTCGAGAAGGATACGAAGTCGATGTTCACAGACTCATTGATGCGATGGCTGAACACATCAAAGACGGCCAATTCAAAGCCATTGAGTTGAACGCAAGCCCGTATCGCTTGGATATCGATTACCGTTTGTGCAAATACGCGAAACTGATGGGAGTTCCCGTGGCCATCAGTCCAGATGCGCATTCCATGCGCGGGTTGACCGATGTTCAGTACGGCGTGATGACCGCTCGCAAAGGGTGGTTGGAACAGGGCGATGTCATCAACAGCATGAGTGCTGAAGCTTTAGCGCAGCAATTTGCTCTTCAGTGAAGCAACAATTCTTCAATGAGGGATTGGTGGTCCAACCATGCGACTTACACGAACGCTGGTTATGGGTTCTCTCATGGTCATTCCAGGACTGTTCCTTGGGTTGCTGATTTGGATCCTTTCTGGGCAACCGGAAGACGGAGAATCACCGCTCATCGAAGTGTTGGCATGCAACGCTATACCGTTGGCAAGTATTTTCTCTGGCCTGTTTTTTGGTTGGGTCACCGGCTCAGAATACGCTGAATAGGTGGTTCTATGAAGCGAAAAGAAAAAGCTGAACGCATACAGACCATGCTTGAAAAACTGTATCCAGAAACACCTGTTCCTCTCGATCATGAGACGCCGTTTCAACTCCTTATCGCTGTCCTCATGAGCGCACAGACTACAGATTTGAAGGTCAATCAAGTAACACCTGAGCTGTTCAAACAAGGTCCAACACCAGAGAAAATGGCTATGCTTGAGGTTTCGGAGATTCAATCTCTAATCCGTGAAGTCGGTCTTGCTCCTACCAAAGCCAAGAACATTCGACGGTTGTCTGAACTGCTGATTGAACGGCACCAAGGATCCATTCCAAATACGTTTGAAGAACTGGAAGCACTTCCGGGTGTGGGGCACAAAACTGCTGGCGTGGTTTTGGCTCAGGCGTTTGGTATACCTGCCTTTCCGATTGACACACACATTCACCGACTTGCTGCCCGATGGGGCTTATCAAACGGTAAAAACGTGGACAAAACCGAGAAGGACCTCAAAGCCATCTTTCCCAAAGAAGCATGGAACAGCCTTCACTTGCAAATCATCTTCTTTGGACGCGAGTATTGTCCTGCACGATATCACGACTTGACGCAATGCCCAATTTGTTCTTGGGCCGCTACCAAGAAAAGAATCGCTGAAGAGGCAAAAATGAACAATTCGAAATCAAGGAAGTCAAAGCGATAAGCTCAAACTCGCTCCAGAACCAATCAATTGAAGCAACATCACGGATCCAAGAATGAGTAAAGCAATCCGCAGTGCTGGTGTGGTTGTATCCTCATCATAGGCTTCACGAACGAACGCATATCCGATGAGTGCAACTCCAGCCATACCGAGGATGGTCGCTAAAGAATCCATAATTCGTACGAGATCGTTATGCGATTCCGTATCTTCAGCGAATTTCTTCACATCATCCAAATCGGTTTGGTCATAATCAACCTCCGCTGGAGGGCCTGAAAAATCGGGAAGAACCGCTATCAATCCAGCGATGAGGATGAGGATAACACCGATCATGAGGAATTTGTGGAGCGAGAACAGACCTCCACCCATCATGGCTTGTTGGGGAGGGTGATACATGTTCGAGGGGGGCGGGCCAGCTTGCTGCATAGGAGGTTGCATGCTATGGCCATCATCAACCAAGCATATACTCTTTTTCTACACACCGAAAAAGGAAGAGGCTCCTTCCAGCAATACTGCAGTAATCCATGAGGTGATTCCTGCAATCCACAACAATTGGATGGCTTGTCCCGCAGCACTTGTTTTTCCACCACCTCGCAAGCGGGTTGCAATTGCAGACACAGCAATGATTTGTCCGAGCACAAGAATGGAAACGATAATCTTGAACATGCGTATGTTGTCGTCGACCGAAGATGCATCTTCCATAACAGGCAAAGCAATACCGCTTCCAAAGTCCTGCAGGGCTCCAACATCGGTGCCTGTTAGCCCGGTTGCAACACCTGCAATAGCCTCACCAAGTTGCAATACGATCGAGATGGTGACGTTAAGGGAGGTCACGCTGGCAATTAAGAGACCCAATGCGACACCCCACATGGTATTCGCAGACAACGCTCGGCGACGACGAAGCGAGAGAAGGTTCCCTACCGAACGCGAAACCATCTCAGCTGTTTCAGCAGGTTTACCTGACGATTGCGAACCTTCGATGTAAATCCGGGTGTATCGAGAAATCACGGCGGAGTTGGTATCGGCATTGAAATAGTCCCAGGCTCGGTCGGAGTCGATACGTGTAGCAAGGCGGCGCTCAAGTCGGTCAATTGAAGCATCCAAGAGCCCAAAATCGACACCTCGCAACGCCTTGATGGTTGCTGACGGTTCCGCACTGCGGGCTTGTGCAGTTCCCCCCAAGGCTCGAATGAAATCTGGATACGCTCCATCACGACGTTGGACGTAGCCTTCTTCTCGGCGAATCAACCACGCTGGAACTAGCATTGGTGAGAGAGGAGCGGCAAGAAGAATGAGTCCATATCGGTCCCATTGTGAACTGATTTCATTCCATGAAGATACGACGACGATTATCGTGATGAGTAAAAGGAAGAGCGATATTGCACCTGCTGTAAGAATGGAACGTGTAAAATTGATTCGGAACGGCGTGTCCAATTCATCACGTGCAAAGATGAGGTCACGAGGAATTGTGGCACGAAAAGCCATCATAGCACCAACTTGAATGATGATGAAGAGCATTGATGCGAGTAGAAGATATCTGAGCCGAGCAGCAACCTCAATCGGAGTGTCGCTGTCACCACCCACCTCGAAAAGAACGAGGTGAATCCCTGCGATAACAAGACCAAAAAGACCCGCTGTAACCATCGACACATAGATTTCTTGCATTGTATCAACGCTCTCCAAGCGTGTGTCGTAGAGCGTGTTGTATTGTTCAGCAACGGTTTCCTGTTCCGATCTCATGAATTCATCAATCGGTTGACCTGCTTCAATTGAGAAGGCCATTCGATCGAGAAAATCGGTCCAAAGCGGACTCGGACTCTGTTGGGCGACGATGCGTGCCGCTTCTGGAAGGGAAGTGTGCCACTTGTCAACCAACGTCTCGATTCTTTGGACTTCCGAAGCAAGTTCTCCATAATCTCGCATTTGTTTGAGAATGTCAAAAATCGACTGAGCACCAACTTCTCCAAGGGACAGAATACCCATACGCGTAATAAACATGTGCATTTCTCGTTCGATCAGGTTGGCAGAACGGCTTACCTCCAGTAAAGGAAAGAATATGGCGCCCGATGCGGCCAAGATTGGTAATAACAACAGCAGAAGAATGCCTGAAAATCCTGCGAACAGAGCACCCTCTGCAAAACCGCCAGTGAGAAAAATCAACAGAAGGGAAGCGAGAAGTCCGCCCGCGAATGCACCGCCAACGTAAATCGCAAGGAAGCGACCAATCGGCATCTCAAGCCGACGGATGGCGATTTGCCACATCGGCATTCGTTCCAACGTTCATCTCCTCCTCACTTGTGATTGACGCCGACCCATGAATCGACAGCGCTGTCAAAATGTTCCCAACCACTGTTGTAGTAAATGTTGAGCAAATCAAAGACATCATCGTAGTGCGTTAAATCTCTATCAGCCATGCGTTCGATTGCTGCTGCTCGACGCAGCATTTCGTCGTAGATGTCACGCTTGTTTGAGAACCCTGCCATAGCAGCAATCTTGTTTTCAAGCAGATGCGATTGGAACATACCCCGGAAATAGTGCTTGTCCTTTACAGGGTCCCATTCAAACATTCCACGAGTCAGTACACCGTCACTGTGTTTGTTGTAACCAATGACTTCGTCAATTCCCGTAATTCTACGAGCAATTCCTCCTCCTGGCGCTTCCACAACTTCTTGGAAAATAGCAAAATTGAGGTTGTCAAAGAAACGAATGGGTACATTGATTGGATCACCTGTAAATCGCTGAATCATTTTCACAATCGACGATGCGTGGAATGTAGCGATTACAGGGTGGCCCGTTTGCATTGCTTGAAACGCTGTTGCTCCTTCAACACCACGAATCTCACCGATGATGATGTATCGAGGTCGAGAACGGAGAGCTGCTTTGAGCAAATCGAACATCTCAACGCGTGAGTCTTCATTCTTTGAATCACGGGTGACGAGACGCTGCCAAATCTTGTGTCGGACTTTGACCTCAGGCGTATCCTCAGCGGAGTAGATTTTGACGTTATGGTCGATGAAAGGAAGAATTGCGTTCAATGTCGTGGTCTTTCCCGACGCTGTTTCACCAGAAACGAGAACCGACATTCCGTATTCCAAACAAATCCATACGTAGGCCGCTTGTTGGGCACTCATCGTGCCCCATTTTATGAGTTGAATAACAGAAATGGTTTCTTCAGCAAACTTACGAATGGTGAAGGACGGACCCAGCATCGAAACGTCATCTGAGAAAATGATGTTGATACGTGACCCATCGAGAAGTGCCCCGTCGATGATTGGCTTGTTGTCGGACACTGGCCGACCGATACGCTCGGACATGGCGCGAAGATATCGAGAAAGAATTTCTCGTTCACGAAACCGAATGTTGGATGTTACCATTCCAAACACCTTGTGATCCATGTGGATGTGCTTCAGGCCAACGGAGTGAATATCCTCCAGCATTTCATCCGAAAGAAGCGTCTCAAGCGGTCCGTTTCGAATCAGATCTCGGATAATGATGTAACGCAATCGCTGACGTTGTGTTTCAGAAACAGTGATTCGTTTGTCGTCAAGACCGATCAACTCCCACATACGCCCACGACGCCGGGAGACGATGCTCGCTTCATTCTCCGAGATGGTGTATCGATCAATCATCTGACCAAGGATGGTTTCAAACTCGGAATCCGTGGTGAACGAGGGTGCTGTTGGCGCTTCTTGAAGCAAGGTTTCAACAAGATCACGACGGATGTTTTCTTCCTCTTCATTCAATTGAGGTTCCAAGCCAAACCAGAGAACTTGTCCTCCACCTTCCTCATCGCTTGGCGGTTCATAGATGTGGACAAAGACCGGTTCTTTGGTAATGTAAATCAAGTTGAGAGGGCGTTGTTTCTTGGCATCACGGTCGAGTGGACCGTAGTAAATTGGACGTGACCCGTAGCGCTTCTCAAAATCTCGAACCCATTCTGCGACGTGGCTGTGGGCCGCCATAACAGAAGCGAGATCACCTCGCTGAAATTTGAGTTCTTCATCCGCCATGTTTTCACCTCAGCTTACCGCAGTAATATCGACAATGAAGCCCATACCCGGCTCAACACGCCATCCAATGGACGATTGAACAGGCCCTGCTGCACGTAAATAACGGGTCACAAGAAGCGAACGCTTCAAATCCCCACCGATCAGATTGGTGGACAAATCCAGTACAACTTCAGCGCTTGCCCGCAGAGCATGCAACAACTTGGCATCCATGTCATCGCGATCAACGGTCAACATGAGACTGCGTCCCGTTGAGGCAATTCTACGAAGCCGTTGAATCATGTCGAATCGTGCTTGGTCGTCCATACCCTCAGGCATCAACGAACTGGCAGCATCGATAACGACGATGTCTGCTTCCTGTATGGCTTCACTGTTGAGAACTTCCTCAAGACCAACGTTTGGTATCGGGTCTGCAACCGTACCGAACCGCGAGAAAACCATCAGATTTCCATTGGTGAGTGCATCGGTTACTCCGTATCCTATTGATTCCATCTGCTCAATCCAACCGCGAGTTGTTAATTCCGTTGTAATGACCAGAACCTTGACCTCGTTGTGCAGGAGACCGTGAATGAGCCGTTGACTCACCAGCGATTTTCCGGAACCAACTTCGCCTTGCAGCATGATAAGGCTACGGTTTGGCAAGCGAAGTCCCAGAGAGTCGGCCAAGCTGTCCGTTTCTACGTCGTAGGGAAAGCCATCCTCGATGGGCTTTGGCTTTTCAGTGAGTCGGTCAGACATGCAAACGCACCTCCACCGACATCGAATCTGTGCCGCGATAACCGTTCGTAACTTCAGAGGAGACAACAGCAGTGATTGCAACGTCATCGCCTGATTGGTACGCCCAACCATTATCGCTCACAGTCACTTGAAGCAGAAGACCCTCGCTCCATGAACTCGAAGAAGGGACCAGCGTTGCGTTGATTGTTGAGGTTACGGTTTGACCGTCAACGATGACAACCAATGTCGAATTGTCCAAGACTGTCCTTCCAGTATTCTGCAAATAGAACGTAATTTCATTTGGAGAAGCGGTCGTGTTCAAATGAACCATCATTGGATCGCCAGCAAAATCAACGCTCGTATCTTCTTCAACTTCCAGTGAAGCTGTTTCTTGAGAAGATATCTGAGCCATTTCACCCCACTGATTGATGAGAACAACACTCACCAAACCCGAGACCAACAATGCAGTCGTCAGGAAGATGAATGAAGATGCTCCGCCGTCAGCCATGTGTTCACCTCATGCAAGTTCATGGGCTGTGATAAGTCCACCAGCCGTTAACGAGATTCGTTCGTAGGTCGTAGGTCCATCCTCCAGCCAATTCAATGCGAGAGTTTCTCCGGGATACCAGTTTGTACTGTTGATACCTGGCGTGTAAGCTGTGCCCAAGTTTGTAGGCACCTGAGACGTACCACCATCAAGGAAAACCCATACCTCACGAAGTTCCATGGTGACGGAACCGGTGTTGGTTAAATTGGAAAAAATCTGGTTTCCAATGTCCGAACTGAAGGATGCGGATACGCCGGATTGTCCACTCGGGTCGACTGTAACGGTAGGAGGGGACGAGTAATTACCGCGACTGGTGATTGTCACGGATTCTATACCTCCTGCCGAGTCGACCGTAAACGATCCAGAAAAACCACTTCCTGCACCCGTTGCGACCAACGTACCGTCCACGTATCCACTTCCGTTGGTAACGACGCTGACGCTCAGCACCGCACCTTCCCAAAGTGTTGCATCTTTAATCTCAAACGATGGTTCGGGATCTCCGGCATCATCGATAGCCTCAAGGCTGGCATCAAGTTGATTGTCGAGCGTTTGCATCGCAAGTGCAAACACCAACAACAACGAGGTACCTACCACGAGAGCACCGACACCTACCGAAGCACCCATGCATCATTCCTCCGATTTCGAAGTTTGTGAACGCCAAGATTCAACGATTGCAGAGAACGTAAGCAACTTTCGATGCGAAAGATGGTCGTTGAGCGCTGATTCTGCCTCCCCTGGAGCGGCGAGTTGAACGATAGCAAGGACTGCTCGTCCTTCTTCTTCGGTCAACATACCGCTCTGAACGGCTTTTTGAGCAAAGCTCACGGATGCCATTCCTGAGAGGTTGTCCAGCAACAATGCAGCAACCATCGCTGCACCGACGCCATCGTTCGCCGCTTGCTCATACGATCCCTTTGCCAAGAATGGATTCGCTGCGAGAGCTTGGGCTTCATACAGTTCAACGAGTCGTGCTTCATCCGAATGTCGCAAGCGGTCTATACCGCCTCCAACAGGGAGAACTTCACCATCGGATGTGACGATGGTGTCGCCTTCTGCTCCATCAACGGATTCAACACCGTCGAGTTCACCGCTTTCGGGATCTACCTCGCTTTCAGAAGGAGAAGCAGGCATGCTCTCTTCCATCTTACGCGATAGTGCTCCGAGCATGTCTCCAACTTCGTCAAGGCGACTGCTAAACATTCGCTCCAGTCCAGATGTATCCACCTGAGCGTTAACAGGTGCTGCCGGTTGAGGGGCAAGCGTCGCTGCAACGGATGGTACGGATCCAATACTGTTCAATCGTGCTCGAGTCGGACCGGGGGATATGGTCCATGCATCCTCTTCACTCAACTCCCCTTGTTCAGGGAGTGGCACTTGTTCAATGGCCACGTTGGCCATAATCTTCAAGCGCTCTTCTGCGAGTTCAGCGTCTGCGTCCCGGTCGTTCCCTGCACTGCCAAATGGCCATGCCATGGTACAACCTCCTGTGCTTGACCTGCAAGAAGCAAGTCATTGCACAGGCAGACTCAGACCACCACTGCTCCACGTGAAGCGTCGTTGACCTTCAAGA
>CALBFP010000141.1 GCA_937894115.1 uncultured euryarchaeote | reverse complement strand
GCACATGAATCAGGTTGGTCACCAGAACATTACAGCGGAATCGTCGCGAATCCCCCCTACATCAGATTGGATAGCAAGCCAACATCGGATGATAGACTATCAATAATCTCGGATGGCTGTAACGACCCTTTCGAGCCTTACAGGGAGGCACTCTCCAAGCACTGTGATACAAGTGATACTTGGTCTAAACTTACTTCAACGATTGGCGGAAGAGCCGATATCTCCGTCATATTTTGGTTTCTGTGCATCCTAAATCTGAAACCAGGCCACCGTCTAGCTATCGTAACATCTGATGCATGGAGATCCCGAAACTACGGCTTGATACAGAGAGCCTTGATCGAGTTAAGCCTGGATCTTGAGTTAATAATAAAACAGCCAAAGAATCTATGGTTTCCCGAGACTCAAGTTTCAACCTCATTAGTCGTTGCCCGCAAAAGGGGTGAAGGAGAGGTCTCAGAAGCTAAACCAGTCCGGGTAATGCATGTCAGTAGGAAGTTCAATCTAGCCGAAGAAAGGGGAATCAGCGATTTATGCGACGAATTGGAATTAAACTCAGACTGCATGGTTACGAGGGCAATTCAGGTTGTGGATTACATGTTCAAACTGGAACACTCGATTCCAGGACTGGTTGATGTATTCCAAACAAAGAGGATTGATATATCGCGAAGTCTAGTTTCTGACCTTTCGATTTCTGAAGGAGTTGGCAACGAAGTTCTGTTGAGTATTCTCCCGAAGGTCCTATCATCAGCTGTTGATGCTCATCCGCCGGCTGAGTTGGTATCCCCGTTTGACAAATTGCATGGTAGCTTTGAGGCTCTGAGTGAACACATCAAATTTCGACAAGGGTTGAGAACTGGCTGTGACAGAGCATACTATTGCTCGATAAGAAATATCAGAGATTACGCTACTTTATCGGACAAAGATGATGTTGTTGTGACATTCACTGAGCCATTAGACCTCGAAGTTAGAATTCCTAAGAGGTATGTGAAACGTTGCGTAAAAGGACAAAATGAGGATCCTGCAAAATCAGATACTGGCGTCGTAATACCAGGGAAATCGGTTACGCGAGAGGACTTCAGATTGATGGAAAAAACATATCCAGAGAAAATAGATGCATGGAAAGAACGGGGGCTTCATGTTATGCCCAATGGCCTAGAGTCGTGGGTAAGTAGAGTCGAAGCAACAAATTTTGGGAGTCATTTGGTACCAAAAATGATCCTTGATCATGTAGTCCAAAAATCAAATAGGAACCGAATTGGGCTTGGGGAAAAGCTACCCGATGATGTTTCAGAAGGGGATTTTCCTTCTTGGTGGTACACGCTAAATCTACAACCTAGACATGTTTCGCCATTGTACTTTCCTCGGATAAACAGCAGCGGGGGTGGAAACATGTATGCCTCGCGGGATCCAGGGAATTTCGTCATTAGTGCCAATTTCACAACACTCGATGTTCCAGAAGTGATAGAACCATCCACCATCATCAAGATGATTGAAACGGAATGGTTGGAAACTCATCTTGAAATTAGCTGTGCTCCGATGGGCGGAGGTGCTCTGAAGATAGAGAAGGCACATTTTCAGCGACTTGTGATTCCGCAAATAGACTTGACAAGGAGATTTGATGGGGCTGAAGAAATCGACATGCTATTCGCCAAATCGCTTGGCATTGATTACATGCTGTATTTGGCGAAATTAAAACGAGTGAAAGAGTCGTTCCGAAATATGAGAGAATGATCGAAGCCGAAATTATCATGTAAATGATCGATAGAAAATAGTTATCTTGAGTTGTTATTTGGAAATATCGTGACCTTGGAGGAAAATGCCAGAGTATTCATTCAACGTGTTCGTGCCAAGGAATATTCGAATGAAAGCCAATTGAGGTTTGCATTTCAAACAATCTTGCCCCAAATCATTGGTTTCGGTCAGGCATTAGATTTCGCTTCTGGCGCAGAAACTTATGAGCTGAATGATGATGAAAGGAGGCTTTTCTTTGACACACAATATGGAAGCATCATCTTTGAGTTTAAGTTCGCACTCACTGGAGCCCATATTAGACCAACCGTGAAGCAATTGGAAGAATATTGCACACAGCAAATATCCCAGGGCAAGACTAACATTGTAGCGATAGCGAGTGATGTAATGAACTGGCATTGTTATGATATTGAAATCGTTGATGGCAAGGCTAAATTATCGATCGCAAGAAATGGTTCATTGCACCTCGGAGAGGGAGACTTAACAGAACATCGGATCGAGGAATTCGTCCAATACATTCGACGTGTTGTCAGCGGGCAGCAACGGCAATGGACGCAGAATACGGTTCTAGCTTCCTTCGGTGCGGGATCGAAGATTTATCGTTCATCTGAATTGGTTCTAAAACCGGTCATTGATGATGCTTTGGATAATTCTCAAATCCGAGAGAGCCTGGTTGCTCTGTCTGAGTTGCTTACATTCCAAACTTCAGGCAGTATGTCGAATCAATTACTTTCGAATCATCTGTACCTCGAGCTTTTTACTCGAACATTAGTTCTTTCATCACTCGAGAAATCAATCGGTTCTGTGAATAACCGAGTGTTACTTGATTCAGTAGAACTTAATGCGCGCCTGAACTCAAATATGGTCTTTCAAGAGGATGGTTTTTTTGATTGGATTTCTCAAGAGCCTTGGTCATCTCGATTAAACTCTGTGCTTGAAGAAATGAAGCTTGCAATCTCGAATTTTGAAACGCCCTCGTGTGCTGAAGTTCTACCATACATCTACGATTCGTTGACGCTTGAGAAACCAAGCAATTGGTTCGGCCAAACCAGAACACCATTAGATTTGGTTCGCCGCATAATTAACGAAATGTCGAATTCATTCGATGGGAGCAATTCGGTTCCGGATCCCTTTTGTGGGACGGGGTCATTTGTTGTTGAATGGTCAAAGAAAGTTTTTGATCAAACAAAGAACATCGAAAAAACTAGTTCTTCGGTGTTTGGAATAGACATCAATCCCGCAGCCGTGCTCATTGCAAGATCCATATGGGTTGAGACCTTCTTTGATGAGATCCAAAAACTTGCACTTCCCTGTGATGTTCCGATATACAGTGGAGATTCGCTTTTCAACAGAGAAATTCCTTACATGGACGCGGAAAAAATAGCGAAAATTGGACTGACCAAGGTAGATTCAGTTGTCGGCAACCCTCCATGGGCTGCACTCAGCCACCTTCCAGATGCCCCGTACAAAGATGAATTGCATAAGGCGGCAGAGGACTTTGGAATTCGAGAGGGTTCGAGTAGTCATCATCATCAAAACATCTCAACACCTTTCATTTTGGTGGCTTCTAAAAATTATCTACGAGAAACTGGCGAATTCGGATTTATCCTTCCACGAGATACCATCAACGGGCGTGCACATGAGTTGTTTCGCCGTTCATCATTTCGAAATTCAAAGGTTGGTTCGAAAATTATATTCTCCAAAATACTTGACTTGAACAAAGAAATTTTTGATACTTTACCTGCTACAGTTTGGTTTGGAAAAAAATCCTCTACGGGACAAGAGTTTCCGATTCAAGCTGCAATTTGGCCGGAGTTATTCACCGGACTGGTTGGGCCTCATCAGCTCACATTATATTCGATTTCTGAAAGTCCACCAATGAGTGCGTTGCTCTATGAGTTTGAACCCTCTCCTACACCAAACGACCGCCAGTATTCCTTTAGGCAGGGAGCCGACGTTCTTCCTTTGCCTTGTTTTGCAATGGATATAATTGCTGAGAATGACAATATAGCCCGAGTCCAAACCTCAATTTATGCATTAAACAATTCAGATATCAAGCACAAATCAAAAGACATGAAGCTCACAGGCCATGTAGAAACGGATTTGATTTATCGGTTCGATTCGAGTATGCACCTTTTCCCTTACTGCTGGAGACATGATTTTGGTACTTTGGAGCCCCTCCTTGCAGCAGCGCCAGTGCTGTCTGACATAACCGAGGAAGGAATGACCTATTATCGTACAATGACGGACATAGAGCTCTCAGATTTTCAGCATTACTCAAAGCTATTCGCTAGGATCGAAAAAACTGCGGATGTGGACTTACGAGAGAGATTGAATGTGAGGAACAAGTTAGAATATTGTGGAATTCCAGAAGGACGATACATGGTTGCTCATCCAATGACTGGCCAG
>CALBFP010000140.1 GCA_937894115.1 uncultured euryarchaeote | reverse complement strand
TAGACATAACAAATGTACCACCTATCATGAAGAGCATAATGCTGCTTTCATCTTTCACTTCATCGGTTGCAAAATTTTCAGAGGCCAAGTTCTCTGGACAATTGGAACGATCTAGTACAATTGCTTTCCCACCGTCACATGTTATGTAATCACTCGACGCGTTGGATGATGGATCAATGACGAGGGAAAGATTAGAACCGCTGCTGACGATTGATCCCTCGCATTCAGATAAATCGGTAACAACGTCCGAGCCACCTGGGCAGACAAAGTAGAAGTTATCATCATCAAGATCGTCTTCTACACCAGTTGTTGGGGTTGATGATTCCTCAGGGCAATCGTCTGGGTCAAGAACGACGATACTTCCAGTTGAACATACGTAGTAAACAATATTGCTTCCACCGTCCTCCTGAAGTGTTTGAGATGCAGAGCATCCCTGAGCATTAACTTCTCCAAATGAATCTGGACAATTGTCAAGTACATTCGAAATACCGTCGCCATCATCGTCTTCATCTTCAAAACCATCCTTACAACCGTCAGAATCAAAATCTGTATTGATATTTGAAGGCCAATTTGTGGCACCTAGAGGACACGAATCTATGCTGTCAGCGATACCATCGTTATCATCATCTTTGTCTTCTTCGTCTTCATCTTTACAGCCATCGGAATCGTGGTCTGTTAATGTGCCAGATGACCAGTCAGTGACTCCATCAGCACACAAATCGGATTCATCGCGAACAAGATCTCCGTCGTCATCATCATCCTCGACGTCCTTGCAACCATCTCCGTCAAGGTCATTCAATGCTCCACTAATTCCGAACTGACAAGAGTCTCGGAAATCAGGGACCCCATCATTGTCATCATCGCTGTCCTCTTCATCGGAGTCCTTGCAGCCATCACCATCGAAGTCATTTAGTTCTTCAGAAACCCAATCCTTCGTTCCTCTAGGACAAAGATCATTGTAATCCAAAACACCATCGGAATCGTCATCGTTGTCGCATGCATCGCCTAACCCATCAAGGTTGTAGTCAGCCTGATCTGGATTGTAGACGTCTGGACAATTGTCTTCTGTACCAATGTTATCGCCGTCATAATCTGGCATGTAATAGTAAATGTATTGATCTGAACCAGCGAGAAGTCCGCCTCCAGGAGATCTACTGTAGACCATTTCCGCATTAGTAGGCTCGACATCTACGATTTTACCGTTCTCCATTTCTATCCAGAAAATGTAATTCCCCGACGTTGAAGTTGTTGAACTCCAGTTGAGGTTTCCATCATACGAGAAGAAGATTTGACCATTACTTGGATCGTTCGCAACGAATGTCACAGTTGAACCATCCGAGTTCATCGACAAGGGGAGTGAATTCGAATTTGAAAAACCGAGACTTGTAAACCAATTGAGGCCATTATCTTGATGAATGGACAAAACAATTACCTCTGAGTCTGCATTCGAAAGATTTGTGATACTCGTGGCATCAATCGAAACCGGTTGGTTGTATACCGCATGGAATATCATGTCGCCTTCTTGTGTGACATCAATCAAGTACCCGTACTGATAATAGCTCTGTAGTTCATTAACTGCAACATGATATCCCCAAGAACCGTCAGACTCCATGACAGCAAGATATTGTGCGTATCGTGGTGAATGTGATATCTTTTGATTTGAAAAATTGCTTTCTGTGTGAGAATTGACAACGTAATCATACGTATATCCGGACAGATACAGCGAACCGTTTTGAACAATCATTCTGTTGAACAAAATTGATGAATACGGAGAACCAACGGAAGAAGTTTTTACACCATCTTTATTGATATTTAGCCACAGGTGACAATAACCATTTTCACCATAAGTTGGGCAACTCACTGTCTGAGAATCATACTTCATTTGGTAGGGAATTGTGAAAAGCCCATGAATTCCGTTTTCATCAACATCGAAGAGTGGGGGGATGTTACTATACGTTGGGCTTTCATACGGCAACTCAAACGTCCGCACCCAATTTGTACCATTAGGACTATACGATGTAATAGAATATTCATTCCAACTTCCTGCGATCCCCTCGGATTTCACGACATACAGATTGTCAGAATCGTCGAGTTGAATATATTTGATAGCCTGATACCCGTATCCTGATTGAATCGATTCAACATCGACCCAAGACCATGTCCCAGAGTCATAGAAAGCGGTGAAAAGACGATTCTGGCTACCACCATATGTAGAACCATCAAACGTAAGATATGTGTTGTACGTGCTAATCGTAATGTAGAATCGGTCTTCGTCGACAACACGCATGCCGACGACCTTACTGTAAGCATAATCGGGATTGTTGCAATAATTGGAGCAAGATATCACCTCTGAATACTCAACCTGTTGATTGGTGTCAATTTTTATGATATGGATGCCGCGTTGACTAATAACGTACCCTCCGTTCATCCAATTACCGTAGTTTTCAGATTCGGCATAATACATATTTCCATCATCATCAAAATCATGATTTGAAAATTTAAGCCCGTTTAGGACGCTCTCTCCAGAAGGATCAAGATCGTCAGCCAAATTTCCATTCCAAGAAGGTAGGAACGCATATTCAGGTGGCTGCTCTTGACCTCCATCTGCGTCAGCAAGCGGCAGAGTTGAAACAAGCAAAATCGATAGAACGCTGAGTGCGATAACCTGAGTTCTCATACGAGTCATATAATCTCGTTATCTCTTAACGATTTAACCTTTATTCCAGCCAAATAACGCAGTGGACTTCGATGTTGTGGGTTAATCGCCTCAGACAACAGTGCGCATTGAGAGTTCAATGGTTACAGAATCGGGGATGTCGATCTTGGCAACAAGAC
>CALBFP010000139.1 GCA_937894115.1 uncultured euryarchaeote | reverse complement strand
TACACGATTGTTCGTGGTTACAACATGAGTGACATTACGCCAACTGTGACTAGTGGTACTGTAGTTTCATGGGGAATCCACCCATCACTACCAACTGGCTTATCGTTCACTAATGGTGTAATCAGCGGCAAACCATTCGCTGATCAAACTACAGTGACATACACAGTTTATGCCAACAACTCCGGCGGCTCAGCAACTGCAACTCTCCAATTAACCATCAACGAGCCAACACCGAATATTGACTACAGTCCGGACAATTACACGTTGACCAATGGCACCTCATACACGATCACTCCGACGCTGCTCGGTCAAACCGGCAGCATCTCATCCATCATGGGGGCTGGTTCAGCCTCCGTTGGTTTGAATGGCTGCACGTTCGGAGATCTGTTGATTTTCAAAACAGATGACTGGCGGCTATGGGCGTTCAACAGCAGCCTATCGGCCTCAACCAGCAATCCACACGTGCTCGCTACGGGTGTTTCATTTTCCTCATGCTCAGCACGTATTATTCACAATGGTACAATGTATTTCTCAGCCACAACCAACAGCACCGGGACAGAACTCTGGAAGACCGACGGAACCGCCGCTGGAACAAGCATGGTTAAGGACATTCTCTCAGGAACCACCTCATCCAACCCAGGCGTCTTCTTCGTATTCAATGATGAGGTTCACTTTACTTCACGATATACTAGCAGCGGTGTTGATATTTGGAAGACTGATGGGACCGCCAGTGGAACCGTGATGGCCACAAACACAGTGTGCTATAATATCAACTGCGGTTTTGGCAAACCCGTTGAGTACAACGGTTCGTTCTACGCTTCCGGTTATTGGAACAACCAGGGAAGTGAGGTGTTGATGTACGACAGTTCGGGGCTGAGCCTTCTTGTTGACCTCTCTCCAGGTACCCGATTCAGCGTACCGAGAACGACTAATCCGAGCAACTTAATTGTTCATGACGGTTGGATTTGGTTCTTGACGGGGGGTAATCCTTCCAGCGGAAACGGCTACTGCTTGTATCGAAGCAACGGAACGGCCGCTGGAACGACGCCGTTTGTCTGTGACACGAATAAATACGGTCTTGAATTGTTTAATGATGAACTGTACTTCGGTCGTTCTGCGAACGGTAAAGGATACGAATTGTGGAAAACGGACGGAACAACATCGGGCACCGTTATGGTGAAGGATGTTAATACGGGTGGTGGTTCAGCACTTGGCAATCAGTACGGCTCGGCTCGTTTGTTCACATCAACAGATGATTATCTCTACTTCTCTGTCAAAACTGGAACGACCCTCAGTGATGAGGCAATCTGGCGAACCGATGGAACGACCGCAGGCACGCAGTTGGTCAAATCTGGCTTTGTTGCGAACGGTAATGTCGTCATCGGCAACGTGGTGTATATTCGTGGCACGCAGTATTTCAGTAATTCCGACAGCATATCGGGTCTCTGGAGCACTGATGGAACGACGAACGGTACGACCTTGTACACCAATTACGACGGGGATTTCCCCAACCCAGGCGTAGGCAACCTCCACAATCTCAACGAAAGCCTGTATTTCATGTATAACAACGGAACAGCGTATACCTTTGGCCAGATGCACAATGCGGGACAAGCCATCATCGGTAACCCTTCCAGCTGGTCAATTTCTCCAGCACTACCAGCAGGCCTTAACTTTGGAACCAACAATGGTACGATTTGGGGAACGCCGACAGCCTTGCAGCTCACCCCTTCAATGTACACAATTACCGCAACTAATGCTAATGGTTCATCATCGACAACCATTAATCTCACAATCGTAGATGCACCACCCGGCACGATAACATACTCGCCACACGATATGATACTGACGAAGAATGAATTGATGACGCCCAATGTTCCAACGATTAGTGGCGA
>CALBFP010000138.1 GCA_937894115.1 uncultured euryarchaeote | reverse complement strand
CAACGCTACGCAAGGCGGTATTGATGTCACCGCCAATCGCTGCTGATTCGCCCTCAAGCGAAGAGACCAACGCGTGAGGTAAGAACATGAAATCAAAGGCCAATGCGCTTACATTGTTGCTTCTATTAACGACAATCCTTCCAGTCCTTTTGCCATCTACATCAGCAGATAATGATAGTAGCACTGCTAACATCTTGATAGATTCATCAACCAATTACATATGCTTTCCAGATTGTGGGCCGGAGGGCGTTGATGAATTGGACTGGTACAAGGTTACTGTTCAACCATACACAACCTCGCAAGTCTTTGTTGAAAATCTCAATGATATTGCATCGGTTACAATGCATGTGTCCTTGTACTCATCAGATTTACAAAATCCCGACCAAGAATTCGAGGTTGATGCCAACAACAACGAAAGTGTTCTTCTCAACAATTCAATGAGTACTCCAATCGATTTCTTCGTTAGGATAACTACCATTGATGGATGGGGTGACGATGGCTCAAACTATGCCATAACTCGAACGGATGAAACGGATAATTTCTGGCAGGTTGCCACTCCAATCCAATCCGATTCATTTCTTCCTGAAGGTTTGGTGTGCATCTCTGATTGCCAAAATGATGTTGTCGATGGCGAAGATTGGTACGAAGTTGCAGTAGATGCAAATCAACAAATTGCTGTGGTGGCTGAAGAGCTCTCATGGTTCACTTATCTTGATTTTGAATTGTTCAGACTCGTAGACGGAAGCCCCGAATCCTTCGACCATGAGTACCGCGGTGGAAGTTCGGGTGGGTTGCAAGATTACAGCGTTCGTGCGTGGTTTAACACCACAGAAGCATCGACCTACCTCATACGGATTTACACTTCAGAGCCTGATCCAGTCCTCTACAACCTATCGGTTTCGGTAGGTACATGGGTGGACGTCGTTGAAGATGATTTCCACTGGGTAAGTTTTCCAAATGTGAAATTTGGTGATGAAATTCGCGTTCAAGCCGTGCGAACCGATGTACCTAACGATCTCGATGTATTGATGTTCAACGCAGACGCATTCGAAGAATATCGTTTGGGAGTTGTAGATGGCTCTGGAAGTTCGCCAGAGGAACTCCTCGCAGAAGAGGACTGTATCGTTTGTTCAATTGAATTTACTGTGACGCCGGAGGAATCCGGCCTCTTAAATGTAAAACCAGAGACAACACACGATGCTCAGCAGGAAATCTCATGGTCTCCTACATTGTTCTTGGTTGCAGATTATACAGATTATCGGAGCAATCCACCCGCTAACGGTGAGGTCGACATTGCGAGCATCTTCCTCTCCATTAGCATCCTTGAATCACAGTCCACTTCCGAAAATTATCAGGTGTTTCAACAAGAAATGAACGGGGATTGGAATCTAATCGACTCTGGAACAACGTCGATGGGGGCGCTCCAACCACCGATTGGAGGTTGGTTAAGCGATGTCACTGAAATCCATGAAGATTACACAAAAACAGTTTACAAGGTTGAGGTACGAGACACCTTGACCAATCAACTCCTATCCGACTCAACGTTTGAAGTTACAAACTTAGTTCCTGTAGCCAAAATGGAACTGAGCGGCGACATTGGTGGAACATTCAAGCAAGGACTACCTGTTGTCTTCGACGGAACCACATCTTGGGATGGAGATAATGACGAACTCAGTTATTCTTGGATGCTTGATGGTGTTGAACTATCAACGGAACCGTCGTTCGAGGCGGAATTTATGGAAGGCGACTATCTCCTTGAATTCGAGGTTGAGGATGAGTTTGGAGCTCAATCACGGTTGACTCAAGCATTTTCCGTTGGACCGATTTCACTTGATGGGTTCAATCAAAACGTCAACATCACTGTACCCGATGATACAGTCGCAACCATCACAACAGTGAATGTAAATATGCAAGAAACATCCATTGCCCCTGAATGGACTGATTTTGAATTCATTTCAACTGGGATTGGGATTGGAATCAATATCGAGTCAAGAATTACACAAACAACGCAGTACGATCTCGTATTGACGTACATCGACAACCAAACCTCCTTTGAGAAAGCCAATCTGATTGTCACGACGGAAACAGCATTGAAAATGAATCTCGCTGTCTTCATTCGTGATTTGGATACGAACAATGTCACAATCTACGACATGCCAATGCCATCTGAAGGACGAATCTACGAAGGTCAACCTTGGTTCCCCGTGGGATTGTTCGATCGCGTGTATTATTGGGGTGACCTTGCTGTTGTTGATACTACAACTGGCACGGTCAGTACAAACACTGTGAGTGTTGACGTTGAAATTCCTGCACTTGACCTCATGGATTACATAACAAACATCGCAAGCAACATCCCGGGCTCACAAGTCCCGCTCCTTGTTCTTGGAATCGCAGTTGATTATAATTTGTACATCGATATTGACTTGCAAGTCGATGTGCACAACGACGGAGATATCATTGAAATGGTTGTCCAAACAGGAATGTCAACGCCTGAACTCTTGCAAAACACTCCTGTTGAATTGCACCGGAATGAGTCCATCCAATACTTCTCCTATTCAGACACGGAATCATCGATTGAAATCTTTGGCTCAATTGGACTACGGCTCCGAATCGCTCAACCTGCATGGTTGACAACAGGACTTGGATTCATTGTCGAAGATCCGATGTTCCTGGAGGGTGAGTGGGAGGCGAAATTGGTGAATTCAAGTGGACCGATAGGAATCAGTTCGTCCATGGCATACTCACTCTCAGATCAACTCCTCACAATTGCTGAGAATCAAACTGTTGAAGAATCGATTGATGAGAATGAGACTGAGAACAATACTGAGGATTCAAATTCTTCTGATTCCAATGAAACTACGAATGAGAATCCACTGAACAATACCGCAGGGAATCAAAGCAATGAAACCCAAGATACGCAGGGCGATACTGAAATTTCAGAGGAACAAACCAACGATACCGATACGTCCACTGAGGCGTTTAATCTTCTTGGCTATGCTCTGTATGGGAGCATCATTGCTGCAGCCCTATTGCTTTTCATGACCCTTAGACTCCTACGGAGGAAAAAGCCACCCAAGGACCCACTGCAAACCAATCAAGCCACGTGGGAATTCAATCAGGGAAATTCGTGGTAACCATTGAACTCGAGTTTCGGGACGAGACCAACGCATCGTCTCCTCGCAGGATTTCATTCAACAGATTCATATGGAGGAGTGCATACTGCAAT
>CALBFP010000137.1 GCA_937894115.1 uncultured euryarchaeote | reverse complement strand
CGAACGGGTTGCATCTGTCCCCATGGTTCGTTGTAAGCGAGGTTGAGCGAGAGATTAACACCTCGTCGCAACTCATCAAAGGCTGCTGTGAAATCGTAATCCTCACCGTTTTCCTTTGCAAGGAATTGGCGACGGTACTCAATCTCCGCTTCCAAAATCGCCGCATTCACATTGAGGATTGAAGGTCCTTCTGCTGGGTCTTGGTACATCAAATTGTTATGCATCAATCGCCCAACCAATGCAGGATTTGTTAGTGCTTCTTTGAACAATACTTGCTCTGCTTCTGCCTCAGGAACCATTCCCTTGGATGCATAGGCCACGCCACGTGCATAGTGCTGTGTTGCGATGGTTGCTGGGAATGCATCTTTTTCTGTGTGCATTGGTTCAGCGAGTATTTCATCCCACTTACCAAATCGAATCATGACGTGCCAAGGCATCGTAACATAGGATTCAAGGAAAATTGCACCCATTGGGATTACGCCCGCGAGCATAAATCGGACTCCGTGGTTTTCATCACCTGCTGGCAAGGTAGCTGCAGCTTTTCTTGCATACTTCATTGCAGTCTCATATTGCCCTTCGAACATAGCACACCAGACCACAAAGTGATGGTTGTGCATGCGGTAGAATTTGTAGAATTGGGATTCGTTACCAGTGAGTTCGACGTAGTGATCGTCAGCCTCAACTGCAGCAATGTTGCAGTCCATTGCTTCTTTCCATTGGCCAACCCATGCATCAATGTGAGATGGCATGTGAACCAAGTGTCCACATCCAGGCATTAGTGTTCGAAGAACATCAGCTGCCGGAAGGGCTCGCTCTGGGAATGGTGAAAGCTCCAAAGCGTGGCAGTACAAGTGGCAAAGCGCAGGATGGACCTTGGCTTCATCACTGCTTTCAAAGGCATCTTCCATGATCTTGATCAGCATCAATGTGCTATCATCAACTGGAGTTATTTCACCAGTGGAAGCATCTTTGTTCCAAAGGGTCCATGGATTCAGATTCATCAGTGCTTCAACATATATTGCGGTAACATCGAGGTTTCCGCTGTATTTTTCATACAATGGAGCCATTGCATCAGCAAATGCTTGATTGAGTTCTGGTGAGTTGCCCATGTTTAGGGCCGCAGGATTTGCATTATCTCGCGCCTCCTTGGTGTGCCTCGTTGAAAGAGCCATAATCAGATCTTGCTCCAACTCACTGCATCCGTCTTTAACCGAAATAGCCTGTTGAATCGCATCATAACCCGGGCCGAGACCTGCCGACCAATTGTAGCTTGAAGAAAGACAGTATGCAATTCCCCACCAAGCCATGGCGCAATTCGGGTCCAATTCTGTGCATTTCATGAAACAGG
>CALBFP010000136.1 GCA_937894115.1 uncultured euryarchaeote | reverse complement strand
ATTCTTGATGGCTTCAAAGAACATTCAAAGACCCGGTGCTCAGCCTTTGCACATGGTCTCGCCATTGGTTGAATGTGTACCGAACATCTCGGAAGGACGCAATCTTGCGGTAATCGAATCCATTGTGGATGCCGTTCGGCAAACAAGCGGATGTACGGTTTTGGGTGTTGAGCCGGACCACGATTACAACCGTACGGTCATTACGTTCGCAGGTGAACCCGATTGCGTAGGAAAAGGCGCGATTGAGCTCATCAAGGCCAGCGTAGAACACCTAGACATGCGCCTGCACCAAGGCGAGCATCCTCGACTTGGGGTCGTGGATGTGTGCCCGTTCGTGCCATTAAAAGGCATAACAATGGACGAATGTGCCGAACTTGCCAGAGGGGTTGTCGACGCGCTGTCCCACGAACTCGATGTGCCGTTTTTCCTGTACGGGGCCGCAGCATCGAGCAAGGAACGTGTGATGTTGTCCGACCTTCGCCGAGGTGAATACGAAGGGCTTGAAGCAAGGTTGAGCGAAGGCCCGTGCGATCACAACGAGTCCACCCGTTTGCCCGACCGTGGGGCGATTGAATGGAATGAAACAGTGGCCAAGTCCGGTGGGATCACGGTTGGCGCTCGACCCATATTGGTGGCCTACAACGTGAACGTTGATGAAAAGGAAGCCATTGTGGCGAAGAAAATTGGCTCGATTGTCCGCAGCAGCGGCCGCTTGTTGAAGTCCAACAGCGGTCAAAAGATTCGAACCGTTGGCATGCTCAAAAAGGTGCAGGGGATGGGCGTTATGCTTGAGGAATTGGGTATATCTCAGGTGTCAATGAACCTGTTGGATGTTGGATTAACGCCGTTACACTTGGCATACAAAGCGTGTGAAAGTTTGGCACGAGACCACAACACCGAACTTTGCGGAAGCGAAATTGTTGGACTCGTCCCTCTGCCGGCCATGCTGGATGCTGGGAGATTTTTCCAACCGGGCTGCAAATCTGAACAAGAGTTGGTGATGGCAGCCGTGGAAGGCTTGGGCCTGAATATTCATCACGATTTTGACCCTCAACGCCACATCATTGAGTGGGCGTTGAGCAGGGAGGTCGGCGCATGAAGTACACCGACATGACGGTAAAGGAATTTCAAAAGGCGATAGCTGCATCATCCCCCACACCAGGTGGGGGCACTGCTTCGGCCATCTCTCTTGGCCATGCTGCCTCGCTAGCGTTGATGGTTTGCCGACTGACAGAAGGAAAGGATCGCTGGATAGATGGATGGGAAATCGCCAACAGGGTAGAGAAGTTCGCTGGTCCGCTGCTGGAGCACAGCTCTGACTTGGCTCAACAGGACAGCGAGGCGTTTGAGAAGGTGATGGCATGTTTTAAACTCCCGAAGACAACCGATGAAGAAAAAATTACCAGAAAGAGCGCCATTGAGGCCGCTACACTCTTTGCGGCCGAAGTGCCCTATCAAACCGCCAAGAGCGCCGTTGATTTGTTGAATTTGTTGCCCGATTTAGCTCGCCTGGGGAACGCCAATGCCGTCACCGATGTTGGCGTTGCAGGCCTTCTGGCAAGTGCCGCTGCAAAGGGCGCCTTGTTCAATGTCGAGATAAACTTGAACAGTCTACCTCTAAATGCGGGCGAACACATCCGGCAAGAACTTCCTGCGTTGAAGGAAGCAAGTCGCTTGTATTCCCGTCAGGTCATGGACGCCGTACGTGAGCGTATGGATTCTTAATCACCGCACTTGGCTTCCAGGTTTAATCTCGCCATCGACCGTGATCAATTTCACCACGCCTTCCCCATCATCAGCAGCAAGCATCATGCCTTCGGATACCACGCCACGCAAAGGCCTTGGCTTCAGGTTCTCAACGAACACAACCGTCATTCCCTCCATCGCTGAAGGTGAATAGTGTTCCTTGAGGCCGGCGCAAATGGTACGTAAGGTTCCAGAACCATCGTCAAGTTTCACTACATACAACTTATCTGCGTCTGGATGGTCTTGGACTTCAACGATTTTTCCGACCCTAAGGTTGACCGACATAAATGTCTCAAAATCAACGTATGCTAC
>CALBFP010000135.1 GCA_937894115.1 uncultured euryarchaeote | reverse complement strand
CTTCCGATGCATCAAATATGTCTTCAAGCGCTTGAAGGAGTGCATCACTGATGAGACTACAATCCCAGTTTGCAGACAACGGATTAAACAACATGATGTTACCGTCTGGAGAAGAGACGTTCATTGTATAGAGCGATTCCCAGCGGTCATTAAGACCATCGTTATCGGTATCCGCTCGCTGTGGGTCGGTTTTAAGTTCAGCTTCTTGCTCATTCGTTAGACCGTCGTTGTCCGGGTCACCGTAACGCCCTTGATTGGGGTCCGGCCAAGAATCACTTTCGTTGTTGACTTCAGCATCTTGTGCCTGTTTTGTACTACCTGATTCTTCCTCTGCTTCCTCAGCTTCACCGTCATCGAGGGGATTCAATCCGTACTTGACTTCCCAACCGTCACTCATTCCATCATCATCTGTATCAATGTCGTTTGGATCGGTGCCGTACTGAGACACTTCTAAGATGTCAGGAAGCCCATCCCCAATGTCCTCGTCGTTGTCGATGGGAGTCTCGGACTGAATCGCAACGTCCGGAGTAATATCCTCTTCTGCCGCACTATCAAAATCACCAATTCCCGATGAGGTTTGATAGAATCCACTAATCCCTACGAATAGTGACCCAAATATGAGCGTCGAAATGATTGCAGCATAAGCCATTTGATTGTGATTGAGTGACATAGGATGTAGCCTCCGCGCCTTGACTGCTCTGTCGACGACATGGTTCGGTTATGAACCTTGACCCTGAATGCTCAATCCTAGAAGAGGTGCTCTCTCCCAATTCAATGATTTTGATAATCCAAAAACGACTCAAATTTAAAACGAAAATCGCTTTCAAATTCTTCAATTGACATACGACAGGATCGACCGTGAGCACGTTGCCACATACCTGCGAGCATACCAACAGCGAACGGAAGCAATGGTATTTTGTTCAAGGTGACCTTGAGAACGAACGTGCTCTCATCATAGTCAACATCCTTCAACGCGCCCCAACCTCTGTTATTGATGTAATGCTCTATGTAAGGATGCCAACTGGATTCATCAATAATGTAAACTGGGCTTTCACTTTGAAGAAACATACTGGTTACTGATTCTATGGTAGCCTGGAGAAGATTTACGATACTGGGGTCCACTGTTGTAGTCCATGAAAACTTCTCTGCAACTCGTTCAGGAGCATACGGGCTGCAAGCAGTTACAAACCGCACCATAGCATTGGCTGGCACAAGAATAACACGCTCACCGTCCATACGCAAAGCGTTGTTATTTACGGAATTAATTTCGATTGTTACACCCTCATCAGTGGATTTTTCTTGTGGAATTGACCAAGGAGCCCGTTTGGAATTTGGTGGAATCATCGGATTTTGTGATCGATCCAACTCCAACTGCACCGTAAGCGGGTGTGGTTCCACCCAGCGAGCCTTGTATCGACACTGGTCGAGAGTTTCCAATGCGTACTGTGCAAGTGCAACAGAACACAGAGATTGGGCACTGTTGGTCACTTGGTGCGATTGCAAATCAACGCATCCCCAACCGAGGTTTGAACCCAATGTATTCAATTGAATTCGAAACTTCTTCATCCCGAACAGCCCGCGCTTGGGTGCGATGTAGCGCTCAACTTCCATATGATCAATGAGAGCATTAATCAGAGTTCTACTCAAAGGGTGGTCAATCAACGCTTCAAATTCATTCCACCAGGCATGAAATTCATGGATTTTCCAAATCATAACATCGCCAATGATGGCGTTATGAATGCGCCCGTTTTGACCTTTCAGCACCACGTGCTCTGAAGTTTTGATGCCTTCACATCCCTTCGTAAGCTGGAAGGGTCTCGGAATCAAAGCAATAATGTACGTGCTGGAAATTGGATTTTAGTTGGTGAACATCTCGGCGGACAGATGCGGGATCTTCCTCTTTGATGAGAACTCGGGCGTAGAGTGCGGCCACTTCAGTCATTTCATTTACCCCCATTCCAACACGGGTTAACTCTTGAACACCAAGACGCAGCCCGGAAGGAGTCATAGCTTTTGTATCGCCGGGCAACATGTTCATGTTTGTGATGATACCTGCATCTTCAAGTTTCTTCGCTGCTCGTGCTCCCGCTCCAGAATCGATTTCTCCATGCCGAGTAAGAACCTGATGAGAAGCCGTGTAGCCGCGTGATTCCGCAAGAACATCGAATCCTTCAGAAGCCAACGCTTCAGCAAATACCTTCGCATTTTTGACAATGTCTTGAGCATAAGCCTGCCCAAATGCTTCAAATTCCGCAAGAGCAACTACCTTACCAGCAACATGATGCAAATGGTAAGATGAGCACACGCCAGGGAACATGGCGTTGTTGAGGCGACGGTGAAACGCTTCATCGTTGCTTGACGAAAGCAGAAGGCCACCCTGAGGGCCTGGAAATGTTTTGTGAGAGGAACCTGTCATAACATCTGCACCTTCTCGCAATGGATCTTGGAACACTCCGCCTGCAATAAGACCCAGAACATGCGCCCCATCATACATGACTGTAGAACCGACTTCATGGGCTGCATCTGCCAATTCCTTCAGTGGTGTTGGAAACAAGAACACCGACTGACCAACCAAGGTGATTTTTGGCTGAACTTCTCTTATGAGCGCACACGATGCATCGATATCGGGTTCCATTCTTTCCTCGTTCCAGGGATACGTTGAGACATTGAGGTCACGTAGTCCAACAGCTCCCATCCTAGCATGAGAGATATGACCACCATCAGCCGTAGAAACTGCAGTAATCGAATCCCCTGGCTTTGCAAGAGCTTTGAGAGCTCCAATGTTTGAAACGGTACCTGATATGGATTGAATGTTTGCAAAGTTTGCTTGAAAGACCTTCTTAGCGAGGTCAATGCCAATCGACTCTATGGTGTCAAAATCATTGCACCCCTGATAATATCGTTTACCGGGTAAACCCTCTGCGTATCTGCCGTGCAGATCGGAATTGATAGCACGTTTTACGTTCGGTGAAATGATGTTCTCAGAAGCGATCATGCCGAGACCGTTTCCGTACAAGTTTGTGCTCTGATTGGAGGCGGCAAGGACAGCGTCAATGGTTTCCCTCGGTGATTGATTGGACATATCCCTACCACAGCAAAGAGGTTCATGAATTCTGTGAACGCTCCGTTTCATTTACGTCGCTGCCCTGGGCGCCTTGGACCCGAATACGTCGAACGCTCTGATGCGATCGTATGCGTTGGAACATTCCTGTTTGTAAGGTTCAAATTGGCAACAGGTTTTCGACTCGATGCCACCTTTGTCGGTCTGTTAAGGCTCGTAGTTTTTCTTTGGACCATGGTCTGTCGCCCACGGTAGGCAACTGGACCGATCAAACGCTCCAGTGCAGGCATATCTGCATCCTCTTCCTTGGGTCGCTTTAACCACCATCCAGTTGTTAAAATTGACAACTTTCCAGGTCTGTTTTTCGAGATTGAAAGCGCATTTCTTTTCAAACGTGATCGAATTGTTTTATCGGAATCCTTGGGCAATCGTTCGGTAAGCCAACCCGGCAATCCTATGTCGAGAACCACGCCGTTTACAGTAATGAGAAGTCCAGAAAGCAAGAGGTGAGTCCCAACGGGTATGTTGTCACGACTTGGTTTTACTTTGGAACGCTTCATCATTTTCGCATACTCAACCAAGCAACGTTGGTCACGATGTTTGATTTGTTTTCGCTGTTGACGATTGAAACGGAACATGCCAAACTGAAGAACAAACAATGTCACCGATGCCACAGCGCCTTCAGCAGGCCCATATACAGAATCCAACCCAATTCCAGCAACGATGAAAATCATCGGTAAGAGAACAAATTGCACAATTCTGTAAATCAAGGAGGACGAGTACCTTGGTGTCATTCCACGGCGAACGGCTTCATGACTCACAATCATGACATTTGCATTGATTGCTTCGTCAATGCCGCCCTTGGTTGCAAGACCTGCAACTGGGTTCACAGGTGCATCGTCCAACCATCTGCGCAGCGATTTGCCTTTTTCCAAAACCAGAGAAACTTCGATGTCTTCTGCGTCGGCTTCATGGCCGAGTATTACAGACAATGCTTTGACCCTTGGATCATTGACATCACTCTCTCTCAGTTCTTTGTAGATGGACAATGCTTGGTGCCAGTCTCCACGGTCAAGCAAACACAGTGCTGCAGCGATTCGTGGACGCACGCCCAAGGGGTCCTGTTTTACAGCATCAAGTGCTAATTCTAGGGCCTCATCATGCCGTCGTTGCATTCTCAGAGTTGCCACGTTGGATATTGCGGAAATAAGGGAAATCCGATCCGTATGTTGGGGTGATTCTTTTGAGTACGAGGGAGCCCAATATCGGAGCATTCTCATTTTTTCGTTCAAATGATCGATTGTGGAGTTGTTTTCCCAGTCCCATAAATCATCCTCATCAACACTTCCATACCAAGGATCAATCCACTCGCAAATAAATGCCAAAAGCTCGGGTTCATCGTAACCTTCCGGTTGCTGAAGACCACGAAGAGCACCTCGTGCTGCATCTAGACGACGCGTTGCGATGTATCCGGTTGCGATTAGCATTCTCGCTTCATCATCATCACCACCTGATTGAGCGAGGACCTTTTTGGCTTCTTCAATGGCCTTTGGCCATAGGCCTCTGATTCCACATTCCCACATTTTTGCACGGGCTTTTTCGTGACGCACCAAGGATTGATCTCCTTCAATGGATTGCTTTTGAAATCGAATCAATCCGTCAAGATCTTCTTGCAACGCCGCATCGTCGATGAATTCTCGCATCCAATCACCGCCAGCGAGCATCACAGCACCTTCTCGCCGCTCTTCTGGGTCCAAATCGAACCGAATTTGACGCAGTGGTGAAAGTTTCGCAATTGAAAGCAACCATGTGAATAGGAAAACTGCGTTTCCTACCGCAATAAACATCCATGTTGCCAAGAGTCGCATCTCTTCATTGAATCCCTTGTTTTCGAGACTCGTAGTAAACGGCATCAAATCACCAAATTCCTTGTAACAAACCAGTATGAGAAGCAGCACTGTGTATCCAGAAAATCCAGCAAATGCGAAGGAGATCTGTCGGCCTTGAGCCGCTTCTTCAGTGCGAATCTCTCGAGGTGTATCGAGAGTAACTCCAAACATACCGCCAAAGGTTTGCCCACCCAAAATCAGGTTACGCGTCAGTTCAAAAATAAACGCTAATCCAACAATAGCAATGTTCAACGACAAATAAAAGGATAAAAACTGAGGCATGGATTTGATGAATTCCCAGTGGAACAAGAATTCCGAAATCAAATCAATTCGTTCGTAAATGGAGTGGCCAATGATCCCACCAAAATTGAGAATATCTTTCGCATTGTCAGGGTCATTGTAAAGAACGTGAAAGACCGTGACAATACCATTGAGTGCCGTTACTGGCATCGTGATGAGGAAAAGCACCAACAACAACGAGAACAGTCTGTTGACAAAGGAAGGTTTGTCTGGGTCAATTGGATTCCTGCGACCGTTCGCTGTCCTCCACTTATTTAGGAGAAGCATATTCCAAGAAGCACCCATAATCCTGCCGTATGCTAGAATCGTTGGAGCCATAAAGACCAGCATCGTTACAGCAAGCCAGACCGGTGTGACTTTGCCGTTGTTTTGGTTCATACCGTAAACAATGGTGATTACGGTTGCACTAACAAGAATTCCAAGGGTCAAAATTCGACGGATTCCATTTCCAATGGTCGTAGCACCAATTCGCGTATCGCCTTTTCCTGCCAATTGGGCATTCATGGTTTCCCAAGGAGAGATCAGTATTGGAATCAAAACAAACAGACCAATAATCCACAAATTGGGTTCAAAGTATGTATCCGGTTGGAACAAAAGTTCAGCAATGAGGAGAAGGACGCCAAGCATACCCATCATGTAAAGGCCGACACCAAACGCAACACGACCTTGCTGGAGGATGCTGCGTGCATCCTCAATGGTTCTTGAAAGTCGATGAACTTCATACAGATTATCATCGATTTCAAAGGCGACTTGCAGAGCGGAAAGTTGGCGTGGAACAAAGAATTTCCACAACAATGTGGCAACGAAGAGGGCAGAGAGCAACGGATAGAGATAAGCAATATCAAAATCCGTAGGCTTCGCGATTGTTGATGCAGAAACGTGCGGAATTAGGGCAAGAAACGCCAAAAACACCCCTAGCAATACGTTCCGCATGATGCAATCGCTGAGATTATTCGTCATCAATACTTCGCCGTCACCTATTACTCCTTACGATGTCGTTTTAGGAAGGAATCAATCCGGTCAAACGCTGTGTGCAATGTAGGAATATCCGACAAGAAAACGAGTCGTACATGCCCTTTTCCTTTGTCCTTGCTGAATCCAGAACCATGAACAAGCAAAACGTGTTCTTCGTGTAAAAGTTGAAGCACGAATGCCTTGTCATCTTCCATCCATCGTTCATCCGTCAGACGGATGAACATGTAAAACGCTCCATCAGGTTGTTCCACTTCAAGGCCATCAATGCCCGCGATTCGCTCCAAGCATACATCGCGTCGAGCCTTGACGATATCGGAATATGCATTCATCCAAGAGCGGTCTTGTTCAAGACCTGCCAAGAAACCGAGTTGAGCAGGCGTCGAAGCACAAAGCCGTGAACGAAGTATGCGCTCAATTCCATCGCGTACCGATGCTAATTTTTGCAACGGATCGTGCAACGCCATGTAACCAATTCTCCAGCCCGGTGCATAGTAGACCTTTGAGACTCCGTTCATGGTCACCACAGGATACGATTGTGAACGACTCGCCGCGCTCACATGGCGTTTCGAAAAATCCAATCCGTCATAGATTTCATCTGCGACAAGAATGCAATTTGGCCATGGTTCAAGCAGTGTTAGTAAACGGTCGATTTCTTCCTGTCCAACAACTGCACCGGTGGGGTTGTTTGGATTGATGAGGACAAACAATCGAACACGTTCGTTCATCTTGGATTTAATATCGTCGAAATCGAGTGACCAACCGCTATCAGAATGGAGGCGATATTCTACGGTCTCAGCACCATACATCTGTGGGTATGCCATATAAGGGGGGTAGTGAGGGCCAGGTGCTAAGACTTGATCTCCTTCCTCCAGCGTTGCCTGAAAGAGTATCTGCAATGCCTCTGTGACTCCGTGACAAACATAGACGTCGTCGGCTTTTGCAGGCCAACCTTTTTCCGATTCATCGTTGGCGATTGCCGTTCGCAGTTCAGGCAATCCGTACGAAGGCGAATACCCGTTGCGGCCTGATTGGAGCGCTTGAGTAAAGGCTTCAACCATGTGAAGAGGTGTTGGCAAACCAGGGTATGCTATCGGATCTCCAATGTTGAGCTTGATGATTTCGTGTCCTTCGGCTTCCAGTTGGGTGGCTGGAACAACGACATCCCGAATCGCATATTCGATGTTTAAGGATCGGCGAGCAGCAGGAACGTTTTGCATCGCAATCACATCAATTCGGATAAATCCACTCCACCCATGTTGCAGATGTGTCTGAACTCGTTTTCTTGGACGGGTTGAATGGAAAGTCTTTGACCACGTCGTATCAACAGCATATCCGCTAACGCTTCTTCCTGACGGACTGCATCCAAACCAACAATTGAATCAAATTCGCAAACAGGTTCGATATCGACCATGAACCATCGCGGATTGTCAGGTGTTGATTTTTCATCAAAATACTTGGAAGATGAATCCCATGAAGTAAAATCGCCGTACCCTTCTCTGCAAACCTTGGCAATTCCTGCAACATGCGGTGGTTTGCAGTTGGAATGATAATAGAGAATGAGATCGCCGATTTTCATGTCGTCTCTCATCATATTCCTTGCTTGGTAATTACGCACTCCATCCCAATGGGTTGAACCATCAGCCACAAGTTGCGAGTAAGGGTACACATCGAGTTCCGACTTCATCAACCAATACTTGACCATGTTCTTTGATGGACATACAGGTCTTATCCCTTTGCTTATCCTCACCACGCTTCCTTGTTTCTTGAATCGACGACAAGAACCGCTTCAAGCGCATCGGGATGATCGGATTTCATTTTACCAAGACCGAGGCGTCTCGACAAACCTGATGGACCACCAACAACTCCAATACCAAGCTTTTCCAATGTTATGAAGATAGCAGGCAAAAGAAGCAGAGCGCTGGCAGCAGCAACCCACAAAAGAATCAGAATAACGGTAACGAACGGTTTAATTTCAGGAATCGGAATTTGATATGCTGTGAACATTCCCAACGAGGTGACTACAGCGGCCTCAAACAGCGACATTCCCGTTCCGACTGCAGCAGATCGAATCGCCTCAATACCTCCTCCAAGCTCGCGAATCCGGTTGGCAATGTGAATCGAAAAGTCAACACCAACACCAACTAGAATCGATCCGATCATCACAGTAACAAGCGACAATGGGACATCCATTTGCCACATGACGAGCCATTGCAAAGCAACCGTTGCGATGACAGGTGAGGTCGTAAGCAGTGAATAACGAATGTCACGAAACACAACAGCCAAGACAATGAGGGTGAGAACGATTGCAAACCCTAGAGAAGTCCATTGCGAATCGACGATGAGTTTGTTGACTTCAATCGCCGTTGCTGCGACACCCGTGAGTTTCTCAGCTCGCTCTTGATGCGTCCCTTGGAATCCTTCCGAATATTCGTTGATTTGCTCAACTGCTATCGCGGTATCTGCCACAGGTATAAACGGCATGTCGATGTAAATCAACGACCTATCGTAATCAGAGTTGATGAAAATTTCTCGCATTTCAGCGGTCAATGAAGAATAAAACACATCCAGCAGGAAAATTTGGCTCTGTGTTGAACCGGGCAATCCAAATTCTTCGGGTGTTGTCAACAAATCCCAGAACGTCGCACCTTGTGTGATTTGTTGGTCCAAGAGTATCTCGAATGTGTTTCGGACATCATCAGGAAGTCCTCCATATCCCGGCAATTCCTGAATTTGAGTGAGCAACGGTTGGCCCGATATCGTAGGTGCAAGTCCTGTCGCTTTCATCAAGAAAACGACAGAAACGGCTGATGCATTCTCGACCGTGTTTAGATTTCTCTCAAGGCTATCGATAATTTTCAGATTTTGCGCGGGATCATCGTTGGTCGGATCGCTATCCGTAACATCACCCGATACGTTGGCGTGTACCAATACCATACCAATTTGTCCAGCATTGAACTCACGACTGTATTGTTTCATTTTGATGACCGGTTGTTCACCTTCTGGTGCCATACCAAGCAAATCGATGTTCTCTTCAACGTTGGCTTGTCCAAGAGTCGCAGAAACCAAAACCAGAATCAGGAAGAAACCGATAACGCTTCTGTTTCGTTTGACAGGCACATCAACTGCAGCATCGAAGACCTTTAGCGGTGGATGTTTTGGTTTGCGTAAATCAAGAATCAGGGTAAGATTTGGTACCATAAACATGGTCAATATGTAAACGATGACAATGCCTCCAGACAAGGCAATTCCAACGGTTTTAATCGGGGCCATGGGTGTGAAAATGAGCGAGATAAAACCGATAACAGTCGTCACGGCTGACAAAAATACCGCCCGACCTGTTGATTTCATCGAAGCCTGCATCTTCTCCGTTCGACTTCCTTCCTCCTCTGCATACCGATTGGTAATGTGCAAACCGTAGGAAACACCAAGTGCGAGCAAAATTGGACCGACAATAATGACGGTCATTGTCACCTCATAATTTGAGGCTCCGATAATGCCCAAGGTCCAAAAGACAGCACACAGCGTTGGTAGCCCTGCAATGATAACGACTTTCAATCCCTGTATGGGTCGTATGCCCGATATACCAGCCTGCAGTAAATCAGAGTGGAAGACGAACAAACCGAGTGCTACCAAAACCACAGCCATCGGAAAAATTTCCCAAAAGAGTCGAAACGAAAATTCGGTAACCGAGTTTGTGATTGGAACCGGCCCAGTGAGGGTCATCTTGAGTCCTAAGTCCTCCCAAGTACATCGGTCGGCATTGGCAGGGTTACCGTTCTGATCGAACTCGCAAGGGCGCTGTTCGATCGAAATGTTGTCCAATCTCTCTTGAGTTGCCTTGATGATGTCTTTTGCTTCGATCGTATCAACGACTGCAACAGCCATAATAGCACGATCGAGCTTTTCATCTTCCCCGCCCAAACAACCTTTGTCGTCTGCACCGTCAACACCAGGTTGACTGCTGCAAGCATTTGTGTTGCGTGCAAGTTTATCGAGGCCAGGAGTCGGTGAACCGTCGTTTTCGTACATTTCATTGATTACAAGGTCAATGGTTGTCTGGGATGGAATCTCATAACCGCCAGCAAACTGGTCGTCTCCTGCAGCAAGTGCGGTTTTGACACTGGCTGCAAAGTTTTCACACACCTCTTGAAACGATGGACATTGGCGACCCAACTCCGTGATGAAGGCATCTCGGACACGCGGAAGACTTGAGTTGATTTCTTTCAGAACCGTTGAGATGGATAGGATGTAAATGACATCGTCGCGCTCATCGTCTGAAACAAACGGGTTGATGCTCTTTTCAACATAACTAATTTCTTGCAGAATTCGCTGATCTGTGATGTTGTATGTATCGGATTCGATGTAAATAACCATGACGTTCGTAGTCCAGTCTTCCTCCACTTTACCGATCAATTCCTTGACTTCACTGCCATCGGGAAGATAGACTTCCATATCACCGTTGACGTTGAGTGCAGGCTCGTTCGGATCGTCATCAAATTGGGTGTCGTCCAAGAAACCTGAGGTTGTGACAAAGTAAAGCGTCATCATTAGGAACAGGGCTACTGTAGCAATAGGGAAACGTGTTATTGCACCTGTTGCTCCTGTTTTTTGCCATTCACGCTTCAGGCGCTTGGGAGCATCAAGAACCGCCCCCATTGCCTTCTTAGCATCGAAGTCCCGAACCCGCGCTGAAATGTCTACCGATGCAACCCTCATACGGTTTTTACTGTAATCAGCGATGGCCTGAAAACGTCCTACATCCTCTTGATTTTCGGATGAATTCGGCTCTTCGGCGTCCTCTGGCATACTGGAACCCAACACCCGCTTGTGTCCTTCATTGAAAGTATTGCCGCCGAGCCACAAGGGAACCGTTCAAAAAGAAATGAACACAGGAAGGTATGGACCCCCCCATTTACAGGGGACAGGGCCGGTGTTTAGCATGGGAACGCCTCGACTTCCGGAAAAGCGATGGTCAATCGACCTAGAAAAGAAAATTCAGGCAGAGCACTATGCCGATGAATCAGCATACCAACGTCGATACGGATTCAAACCCGACAGTGGTAAACCAATATTCGTTATTGATACACCCCCTCCCTACCCTTCGGGTACTTGGCATATTGGAGCCGTCGCACAATACTCGATGATCGATGTCTTGGCACGTTCGCAGCGACTGCTCGGACATGAAGTCTATTTTCCATGGGGCGTCGATCGAAACGGCATCAATATCGAATTCACGGTTGAAAAAGATACCAAAAGAAAAATGAAAACCTATGACAGAGAGGAGTTTCTCAACCTCTGCCGGACAACGATTGAAACCTTTACTCAAGCGATGCGAAAAACAGCAGCACGCGTAGGGCTTTCCTGTGATTTCGCTGCAGAATACTTGACCGATGCCCCCGATTACCGTTCTGTTACGCAATCCATCTTCATTGAGCTCTTCAAAAAAGGAGACATTGTCGAGGATTTACGTCCCAACATCTACGATCCTGTCGAAGGAACAACCATCGCTGATGCTGAAGTTGAACGTATCCAACGTACGACAAAACTTGTCGACGTTCGATGGTTAACCGACGATGGCGATGAACTGATCATTTCGACGACTCGACCAGAACTGATTTGCGCATGTGGTGTGGTTGTTGTTCATCCTGAGGATGAACGCTACCAACACTTGGTTGGTAAACAAGCCATCCTACCAATTCCCGTTGATGGTCGTAAGCAATCGGTCGAGATACAAACCCACCCCTCAGTCAAATCCGAATTTGGAAGTGGAATTCTCATGGTTTGTTCTTTTGGTGACCAAAACGACGTGGCTGTATTCCGAGAACTTGGACTTACGCCGTTTCAAGCAATCGATTTGAACGGCTGTATGACATCAATTTCTGGCCCACTTGAGGGGATGAGTGTAAGAGATGCTCGAGTCAAGGCAATTGAGATTTTGGAATCAGAAAACAACATTGCTTCAATCGAAGAACGACAACAAGAAGTCCCTGTTTCAGAGCGAGGAAAAAATCCGGTTGAAATCATACTTTTGAAGGAATGGTATGTTCGTCAGACCCACATCCAAGATACGATGCTAAAGTTGATCGAAGAAATTGAATTTCACCCTCCTCGAAACAAGCAATTCCTACTGGATTGGATGGACAACATCAGTATCGATTGGCCTATCTCAAGGCGCCGTTGGTATCACACTGAAATACCGATTTGGTATTCCGAGGACGAGGAGTACATCATCGTCCCACCAGCAGGAACGTATGTTCAACCGTGGAAGGATGCTCCTCCCGAAGGTTCGAGGATTTTGAAACGTGATACGAGAGAGGACATTGGGGCGTATGTGGATCACCATGAGATGATGGGTAACATTCGGGGAGAGGAGAAGGTTTTCGATACGTGGATGGATTCATCCAATTCCAATTTGTTTGTTAGCGGGTATCTGAAACAACCCGAGGTTTTCAAGAAAGCATTCCCGACAGCTCTACGCCCACAAGGAAAGGAAATCGTTCGGACCTGGTTGTACTACACGCTTCTCAAATCATGCCTTCTTCTCGAAAAACCAGGATTCAAACACGTGTGGATTGATGGTCTCGGCATGGACCCATGGGGTCGTAAAATGTCGAAATCTCTTGGTAACGGAATCGATGCTGACAGTGTTCTTGAGTGTGGAGCAGGCGGTCGTACCGGTTCGTGGAAAATACGAGGTCCAGATGGTTCCGTGAGCCTCAAAGCCAACAAGATCGGAAGCGAGTGTTTCCGTCTGTGGAAAGCGTGTGAAGCTCAGGTAGGGGACGATTTTCATATCAACCCAGAAGAGATTGAATCAAAGTATTTCGGTGTGTTAACAAAAATCTTCAATGTTGCTCGCTTTGCAAGCCAATTTGATTGCCCAACGAGTGAACCCCAAACACCGTATCCTATCGAAGATCGATGGATACAGTCGGAATTTTCAGAGATGATGACCGAGGTTGAAACTGCATGGAAAAACCTCGATATCTACACGGCAACACAATCCCTCAAGACGTTTGGAACGGGCATTCTTCCATCCCACTGGCTTGAGATGGCAAAATCTCGTCTCTACGACGGTGATGCGCATGCTGCGTGGACCATCCATCAAATACTTCGGAAATTCCTTGCGGCTTTTAGTCCGATTTGTCCGTTTTTCTGCCACCATATATCGATGACATTGTACGATGAAAGTTCGGTGGATGTGCATGCATTTCCATCGCTGCCTCCTCTCGACGCAACGTTGAATGCGAAAACGTCGGACATCGAATCGTTCAACAGTGAGGTATGGAAAACGAAAAAGGAAAAGGGATTGTCGTTGAATGCTGAAATTGAAGGTATTGAAATTCCACCAACGCTTGAAGAATTTCGTAAAACACTCACTCGAATGCACAAATTACTCTGACTCATCGCCGAATTGCAACGTAGTTTGTCGAGTGTCCAACTCCTCGAGTTGTCCAAGTCGGAAACCAATGAGACGCACATTTTCATCTTGATGGATGTTTTCTGCAAACAATCGTCGTACTTGACGCAGAAAAACTTCAGTGTCATCCATAGCCACCGGAATCGAGCGTCCGTGAGTGTGGGTTTGGAATCCAGTATATCGGATTTTTACTTCCGCAAGCCGTCCTGATATACCTTCAGTTCTTGCTTTTTCAAGGACGTTTTTGGTCAGTTGCTCAAGAATTTCGAGGACGTGCTCATGATCGCTTTGATCGACAGAAAACGTGCGTTCTTTGCCAATTGATCTTCGAGAACGAAGAGGACTAACATCATTGGATGTTGAACCGTCAACAACGCGAAGCATCCACGATGAAAATCGTCGTGATGTCATGCGTGCAAGGGCAAGTTCTCCCAATTCTACAGCCTCATCCATGGTTGATATACCCCATTCAGCCAGCGTGTTTGCTGTTTTTGGACCGATGCCAGGCACTTCACGAACCGATCTCGACTCAAAAAATTCCAAGACCTCATCCGGTAACACTCGATGAATACCGTTCGGTTTGTTCACCTCGGATGACATTTTGGCGATGATACGTGTCGGTCCGATTCCAAAAGATGCGGTCAGCCCCACGTTTTCGTGTATCGATCGTTGCAATCTTCGTGCAAGCGCCATCGCTTCGTCCCATTCACCACCAACGGTTTCGGTAACGTCCAAATACGCTTCATCAATGCTGGCCTGTTCAAACTTATCGGAGTTGCTGCGCAAAATCTTCATCACGCGACGAGATGCCATCGAATACAACGAACGTGTCCCTCGAATGTATCGTGCAGGCCCGAAAGGTTGTCCAGGACAACGGCGCCAAGCCTCCGAGATGGGCATTGCTGAACGAATACCGTATTCACGTGCAGCATAGTTGCAAGTGGATACAATTCCACGACCTCGACCTTGCTGGGGATCGGATCCTATAATCAACGGTTCATCTTCTGAAAATCCATGATGCAGAATTTCAACCGATGCAAAAAAGGCATCCAAATCGCAATGAATGAGGATTCGCTCCTTTCGCACATCTACCTACACGAGACGGTAGTGTTTGAAATTCATCCTTCACTTTTCCATCACCCTGTGCAAAAACACTGAGGTTTGATTTCGACAGTTGACAATACTCGGTGAGACAATGCTTCCTGTTCGACGAACGACTGAAGACCTGCAGGTTCCTTCAACGGGTATTACCCTGCTTGAAGGACCTGGTTCCTTTGGAAAAGACGTCCGAAACATCGTTCAACATTGGACAACAATGGTTCTTTCTCAAGGCGATTGCGTACATTGGATTGACGGAGGACATCGTTTTGATCCGAGCCAATTCTTTTCTCCTATTCAATCTCTCAATTGCAATCCTGAGGAGGTTCTACGTCGTCTGTACATTGGGCGCGGATTCACACTGCACCAGCTGCACCAACTCATTCTGAGAGTTCGCCACGAAGTGGCTTTGACCAAAGCACCTCTAATTGTCATCGATGGTCTGTTAGCGATGTTCCTCGATCAACAGATTAAGCAATTTGAAGCTCGTTCGATTTTGCGCCACTGTCTGGCAGCGTTACAGGAACTTTCCAGACAATGTTCAGTTGTTCTTCTTGATGGGAAAACAGTCTCTCCATTGCATCAGCAACTCAAGTGTACAATGCGGCCGTATCTCAACAAACATTTCCGAGCATTCTGGGATGACAAGAAACACGCATTGCTTCGATTGACTGGGGAAAACGAGCACTATCTCTTGGATTTCAATCGCCATCAAACCGAAAAGGGGCAGCGAAGATTGGACACGTTTACAACCATTGATCCAAACGTGTCACGTTGTTTTGGAGAAGATCTTCCTCCAACCATCCAAAAGGTCCAAGCACAGCCCATATTGCCCGAATCGCAAGACGGCGGTAGTGATTGATGTCAATCCTCCGAATTGGACGCTGTTCATGTTCGCATTCCTGTGCAAGAATGACACGCTCCAATGGATTGCTCCAATGATTTGAACATATAATGAACCGAACCTTTGACGCTAATTCAAGGGGAAATCCGAGTGCTTCAGAACGTTGGTAGGCCAACATAGCCACCGTTTGTGAAGAATTGGGCGTTGGCTTACGTGAAAGACGTTGCGTAATCAGCAACTCTCTAGGGAGCACTAGGTGCTGTTCCAATCGACGCACTTCTTCGATAAGCAGGCGTTGGACACGCGACTGGACTCGAGGGCTTGGTATACCATCGACCAAATCATCCGATTGAACAAGTACTTCCAAAGCCCGTTTCTGAAGTTGAGCAATCCATGGACATGTGGAATGTTGACGTAATTCAAGTCCTCGGACTTTCAACTCCTTGTTGTTGTAAGCCCAGTATTTGGTCAAGGATCCACCTGTGTGCATCCGACTGGGGAGGAAAGCAATGCATCGATACGTTGCTTCGTATTCAAGCGGAATTCCTGTTGCATTGTGAACGTGTTGAGCCAATTCCATGGCGGATTTGTGCTGCTCTTCCAACGAACGGCCCTCTGTATCACGGATCCAAATCGAATCAACAATGGCATGCAACACTTCCCAACCCCGCTCCTGTGCATGTTGAATTGTCTGCAAAAGAAGTTCACGCGCCCAAGCACAGATTGCTTCATGTGCCTCGATTCGCCCAAAGCGAGCGTTGCGATAACCGGTGTAACCGAAACACGTTACAAGCAACCATTTGAGAGCGTTTTGCTGGAGATCAGCAGCATCACCTTTGACATGGATTTGCTGTTTCAGTTGTCGACGTCGTTCAATAAGTGGAGCCACAACGCGCCCAAGAAACCCATGAATGCGCCCGCAGGTATGGGTTGTTAATTCTGGAACTTTGAACGCGGTTGTGTTGGACTGAGGAAACGCAAGGCTTGCAGATTTCCAGCGTTGCTCTTGAACCTGAAATCGTTTTTTGGCCTCGTCAGGATGCAATGGAAGCGGTGTATTGTTCTCAATCGGCTGGCAACAACTGCAATTCAGAGTCTCTGGCGATATGTTACGCGTTGCAATGATGCTTGGAAAAAGGCTCGCAAAATCCAATTCAATCACGTTTGCATAAACACCTGGTCGGCTGTCAAGATAAAGTCCACCACGATCGGATTGCAGCAAATCCCATGCCGATTTCGTATCTTCAGCACGCGTTTTTTTCCATGGAACAAGGACGCCATCTTCCATAGCAACTCTGTACTGAATAGCACTGATAACAGAACCCGGTGACTTTCTCGCAGCATCACTGATTCGTGTTGCAGAAACAGCAGCAAGTTCGTACAGTCCATCCAAACCGCCTTCCCGAAACATGAAACTCGATGAGAGATCGATGTGGATTCGGCCTTCAAATGGAAACTGAGGGTCGCTTCGCAGCACTTGGCCATACGATGATAGAATTCGAATGCGACCTACCTGCCGAAGTGGGGTTTGGTTGCGTCCAAGACGGAGAACTGAACCCTGTTGCTCAAGATACGAGAGCAGATGTGGAAGGCCTTCATTGTTGCCTCGAACAGAAAGAACAAGATCGGGATCAACATCTGAAAACCACTGCTCAATCCGGTCAAGGCTGTCTGATTGAGCAAGACCAATTCTTGTCGATTTTTTGAGTACGTTTCCCATCGTATCACAAGGCGTGAGAATGATTTCGATTGGCCGTTGACGTACCTCTGTTCCTTGGCCAATGCGTTTGAGAACCACTTCGAGTCGGCAACATCGCCACGCACGGCGCGAAATGCACTCTTCCACCAATGTTAACCCATCATGATTGAGACGAACGGTTGAACCGATTGTCAAGCGTTTGGATGTCAAATACTGCTGTTCAGCCAGCAAATCCACACAATAAAGCGTGAAATCAACATGGTTTCCACGCGCATCGATGTGCTCTGCCAATGAGCGGACGGTCGCACACGATTGAAGCGTTATTGCAAGCACATTACGTACGTCCTCAGAACCCAATTCTGTTCGTTTTCTTTCAAACGTGTACGAGAGGAGGCCATACCGAATTCGGACTTCAGGTTGCCACAACCAATCGACCAAGATACTGAGGCGTTCGGAATCACCCTCAACATGCACAACCGGTGTCCACGGTTCACGATACGAAACAACAGGACCTGTCGTAGTGACAATCCAAACAAGCATTTCTTGTTGTGCTGAACAGAGATGCGCATCAAGAATCCAACCCACGACCTCATCGGTCATCGTTTTCACCTGTTGCGGAGGCGTGTTGTTGAAGCGATGCAAGTTGTTGTTCAAGTTCGTGAATTCGCTCATGAGCGCCTAAGATCATTGCCAACAGCATCGGTTTCCATGTCTCGTGTGTAGGGAGCATACCCCCCGCTGCACGACGAATGCGAACGTCATGAAGCATCGCATCAAAGCGAATTTTATCACTTGCAGAGAGCGCACGGCGATACGGAACAAGTACCTCGATTTCTTGTTCTACACGTCCACGCCACGTTGGTACAGTTCGTCCCATAGTTGACGAACAACGAGCCATAAGCAAGACTTCTGAAAGCCCCTTTCGAAAAGTGAAAATGGTCAAGCGATATCGTCACTGTTAATCGTTGTCGAAGCGATACCGCCATCAAGAACGGTGAGAACGGAATCAACAATATCAAGCCCGACACGACGTTGTGCTTCAATAGTTGCTGCACCGATGTGAGGTGTCCCGTGGAAGCGTTGATGCTGAAGAAAAGGCGACTCAGGGTCGACCGGTTCATGCTCAAAAACGTCAAGCGCTAGAGAAGAAAGTTGTTCGGATTTTAGAGCCGCATAGGCAGCATCCTCGTCAACAATTCCGCCACGTGCGCAATTGACGATATGATTTCCGCATTTGAGATTGAATGGATCAACACCTGGCATCATGTTGATTCTCTTTTTATTGATGAGGTGATGGGTTTCATCCGTCAGATTGCAATGAACTGAAATGTGTGTACAGGTTCTGAACAAGTTGTCGACATTCTTGTGCAGCGTTACACCAAATTTCTTGGCAATACTCGGTGCAAGATACGGGTCATAGGAATGTACCTCCATTCCGAAAGCTTGGGCCACTCGAGCAACCCCCTGTGCAATTCGTCCAAAACCGATCAATCCGAGCCGCTTGCCGTAGAGTTCGGTTCCCATGAATTCACTCTTTGCCCACTCGCCAGATCGCAGCGAACGGTCAGCCTGCGGAATGTGTCGCAACGATCCCAGTAAATGTCCGATTGTTAACTCCACGACGCTTTGAGTGCTTGAACGAGGGCTGTTGACAACGGGTATCCCAAACTCAGATGCTGCTTTTACATCGATGTTGTCAACACCGACACCTGCCCTGGCTATGACCTTCAAACGTGGTTGACTTGCTTCTAAAATTTCTCTCGTAAGTTTCGTAGCACTTCGAACGATCACTGCATCAAATTCCCCAAGAGCCCCAGAGGCTAAATTTTGATGATTGATGGCCCCGAGGACGACCTCACACCCTCCATTTTCCAATTTCTTCACTGCCTCTTTGGCCATGCCATCGGTGACAGCGACTCTTCGCATGGTTTGAGCAGGTCAACGAAGTGTTAGAACATTGGCATAAAATCGTGAAACCCACAATGGATTCATAGGAAGGATAAATCTCGCAGGTCTAGGTGAGTCCATGGCGGCTGAAGTGGATATCCAAGCACTCGTATGGGCCCTTGGTATTCTCGCAGTTCCGGTTTTTACCGCAATACCTCTACGATTTATGTGGCAATATTGGATTGGAGGAAGTCATGAAGAGTCTGAGTACAGAACAACTGTCCGGCAGATTATCGACTCGGGCAGGCAGTTGGAGAGTTACAGAAATTCTCTCAACGATGTTGCTCGCAGTCTTCGAATCACGCCCTCGCGTCAACGACTCATAGAAGCGGATATTCTCAATCCATTGTCGATATCTCACTTTCTCATTCTTCCTTCCTTGATCATCTTTCCATTGGCGTTCATTGTTGCCCTCCCTGTCATGCTCGTGGGCCTACCTGTAATTCTTCTTGTTGAATTTGTCCTGATACGTCAACGCATCCTGATTCACGTGATGAGTTTTATTGAGCGAACGATGCATTGGCAGATTATTCACATTCCACAAGCACATCGAGGAAATCCGGCTCAAGAAAGAAACTACACAGAGTTCTCTCAACACATCGAACATTTTCACAAAGTTCCAAGAGGTGTTTTCTTAGGTTTGTTTGCATACCTCATCGTCCATTGGATTTTCAAGTTGGAAAACTTCGGTGCCGAAATTATTCTTTCATCATTACTTTACATCGCACTTTTGGCCTTGGTCGGTGTACTAT
>CALBFP010000134.1 GCA_937894115.1 uncultured euryarchaeote | reverse complement strand
GCAATCCGTACCTCAACAGGCATGGCCATGTGACTGGAGGTTGCGGGCACCTCGATCAGAGATTCAACACCCCCCAGAGAGGTTGCTTCGTAAAACAAGTCCAACTTGGACATAAACTCCATTGCTCCATCGTCGCCACCTGACACAACGATTCCAAGCATGCCACAGCCTCTGGGAACGACGCGCTGTGCGACCTCATAATCGGGGTGTGACGGTAGCGTTACGTGTTGGACACGTACCACGTTAGGATGATCAAGAAGTCGCTTTGCAAGTTCTGCAGAATTAGAAGTTATGAGAGGCATTCGCGCATGAAGGGTACGCATTCCGCGCTCGAGCATGTAACAGTTGTGAGGGTCTGGTGCACCACCGAAGTGAACACGTCCTTTGAATATCTGGGCGATAAGTTCCTTCGAGCCCACGACAGCTCCTCCAAGAAGATCGGAATGACCGCCAAGAAACTTCGTTGTTGAATGAATCACCAGGTTAGCGCCCATGCTCAGCGGCTGGCAACCCCATGGCGAAGCAAAAGTATTGTCGACGATAACCAGTAGGTTGTGACGTTTCGCAACTTCTACCATCGCTGGTATGTCGCAGACTTTTAGATTGGGGTTGGTAATGGTTTCAATGTACAAAATCTTCGTATTGTCTTGAATTGCTGCTTCGTAGGATGATGGGTCGCGTATGTCCGCCATGGTTGTTTCAATGCCAAGACGCGGCAACTCTTCGGTCATCAATCCGTAAGTTCCGCCGTAAACGTCGGCCGATGCCACGACGTGATCGCCTTGATTGAGAAGCATCATCAGTGTGGTTGAAATCGCTGCCATACCACTTGCGAATGTTTCAGCATCTTCTCCGCCTTCCATTGCGCAAATTTTCTGAGCAACAGCATCTGAATTTACAGAGGAGAGGCGGGAATAAAGCAGTGTGTGTTGAGCTCCTGCTGCCCATCCTGCGTAGCGCTCCTCAGTCAGTTTGTAAGTTGAGGAAAGAAAAATTGGAGTGTTTACTGATTCACCGATGTGATTGGTCCCTGCATGCACGTTTTTCGTTGCATCGCGATGATTCTTGTGTTCTGCCATAGGTCCGCCCAAAAATTCCTCGTCGCTGACAGGCCTTGAACGATGTGCTACTTTTGAATGGATTATTCTTCCTCAAACGAATTAATAAGAACCGTTTATGGAGGTTGCTGGACTGGCTTCTCATCGGTAGCAGCCTCTTGATTCTCACGTAACTCAACCATGAGATTTCCAGCCAGCAAAGCACCACCTCCTACAGCAATCCATGCTGTCCATGTTGTCATGCCCAATCCAAGGGCAAAGACCGTTGTCCAAACCGGTTCCAGAGCATAAATAATGGCAGCTTGAACTGGATGGAGGTAGCGTTGAAACAAATTCAGCAAAAGCAGGGCAAACAGTGAACCGATCAAGCCCAAGCAGAGCAACGGGATGACAACCCCTTGATCATTAACAATAGACACCGCATCGATGGCCGACATCCCGCCACTCACAAATGCTACAATGATGCTGCCGAAACTGACGACAAGGAACGATGTTGCTGTCACTCCAATCGGGTTCACTTCTTGAGTAATCTTCTGCGTGAAAAGAATGTGCAATGCAAAGAAAAAGGCACAAATGACTGTCAGAATTTCCCCTAAGCCCCATGACAAGTGGGGAGGACCTTCGATAAAACCCGCTCCAAACGTAGCAAGGGCAACGCCAAGAATCATCGTGCGAGTAACACGTTGCCCGGTTATTTTAGTAGTAATCAGTGCTGTAAAAACAACATAAAGCGAGGTTAAGAACGCTGATGTTGAGGGATTTATTGAATCAAGTCCAATCATCTGAATTATGAATCCAGGGAGGAGAATTCCTCCAAGAATTGCCCCCCCTTTCCACAACTCTTGATCAAAGAGTGCTTTTCGAGCCTCTTGTGAGATCAAAATAAGTGCGACAAAGGCGATGGTAAAACGCGCACCAACAAGGATGGCGACAACAGGGATTCGGCCGTAAGCTTCGATTTCAGGTTGAATGGCATTCATCGCTTGTTTCATCCAAATAAACGTCGCACCCCATGCGAACGTAACCGCCAGAAGGCCCCAAGTTGCCTTCTGCCGAGATGTTGCTTCCATGTGTTGCCTGCTCCATCCACAGTGCATAGTGATGATGGTCGTTCAAGAAGCCTCAAAGGGCACCAACAAGTGGTTGACACATGGCGGCTTGGGATGAGCCAATAGAGACTGGCGATGTTCCCGATTCGGGATCCGCGTTTGACGCTATTGT
>CALBFP010000133.1 GCA_937894115.1 uncultured euryarchaeote | reverse complement strand
CCGGACAGTACTGAGGTTGAAACATGAATTCTGTTGACGTCCGAATTCTCGGCATTGTCGAGTATTCCGAAGCATTGGAACTCATGGCAAATCTCCAATCACAGCGTATCGATAACGAAATCCCTGACACCGTTCTGATTTTGGAACACCCCGAAATCGTAACGGTCGGACCAAGAGCACGAAACGATGGAATTCAAGCACCTCCTGACTACAAAAGTCATCCTGTAGATCGTGGCGGGGGTCTCACATGGCATGGGCCAGGACAATTGGTTGTGTACCCGGTTTTGCATTGGAATGGCGCTGATGAAAAATCGGTTGCTGACATCATTTCAAAGATTGAATCGTGGGTTATTGCAGCGCTGGAGCAACTTGGAATTGATGCACACAGGGACGAACGCATGCAAGGCGTTTGGGTTCGAGAGAAAAAAATCTGCAGCATTGGACTCTCGTTCCTGCGATGGGTTAGCCGTCACGGTTTCACCATCAATTACAACACCCCCGAAGGTCGGGTGGAAAACCTCGCAGGATGTGGCCTTACAGAATCAACAACAACCTCTCTTCATCAGTTGGGTTATGAGGTAACACGCACACAACTTGAAGAGACGTTGCTGAACACCATGCCCCAGTATTTGAACCGAATTCGTACGTGAGGAAATAAACAACTGCATATATGAGAATGAGTCCAATTTAAACCATGGGAGAGGTCGTATTAGGCATTTCAGGTGCAAGTGGTGCCGTTTATGGAGTCCGACTTGCGCATGTGCTGAAAGAGCTTGGCGTTGATATTCGGCTTGTTGTCAGTGATTCTGGGCGCATCACACTCAAGCACGAATGCGATACAACTCCAGAAGAGCTTGCACGTCAGACCGGATCGATCCTTGAAGAACAGGCCAACATTGGAGCAAAATCGGCATCTGGATCCGCTCCAATCGACGCAGTGGTTATTTGCCCCTGCTCAGGAACAACCATCGGAAAACTTGCCGCAGGTATCGGAGACAACCTCATCACCCGTTCTGCCATTGTTGCCATGAAAGAACGACGAAAATTGATTATTGTACCTCGAGAAGCCCCTTACGCTACCACCCATTTGGAAAATATGGCAAAACTTTCCGGCTGGGGTACCATTGTAATCCCAGCTTCACCAGGTTTCTACAACCATCCAACATCCATCGACGATCTGGTGGATTTTGTTGTCGCACGAATTCTTGACCAAATTGGTCTTGAGCACAACATCGGCAAACGTTGGACTGGCGAAGAACTTGATGAATAAGACGCAGGAAG
>CALBFP010000132.1 GCA_937894115.1 uncultured euryarchaeote | reverse complement strand
ATGTCGGTACCATCGTCTCTCGTCTTTCCCCGGAGGGCTACTTGGTAGCGACCGGGAAGAAGGCCTACTCGTTTCGAGAGGCTTACCGTCGTTTCCATTACTGTCAGGGTTGTCATGACAACCTGATGAACGGCGTGTGGTCGAGGGTTCGAAAACCCGACGACAAGAGCGACGGTCACGTTGCACCAACCGCCATCTGAGGTCCACCATGCCGGCGCAGGCGTGATATACCTCTACATCTTGGTCGTTTTATGCACCCGAATGACTCATTGGATTCTAAATTCAAAGCCACGAGCCTGAGTTTTTTGATGCTCCTTTCGGTTCTGGCGGTTGGTTTCTCAACCCCTGTCGCTGCTGTGGGTCTGAATCAAAACGATTTGAACTCCGGAGGCGATCTCCCAGACAACACCAGCGTCAACATCACGAATTACATTTTCACCTCCACGTACACCGGTTCCGGCGAGTTGGATTATGGTGATGACCACGACATTTTGAAAGTGGCCTTATCAGCCAATGAAGGCCTTTCAGCCACACTCTCGTTCCAGTCGACCACTTCGTTTCCAAACGGATCAACAACCTACAACGATTTCGATCTTTATTTCTACGACAGTCAACTCAACACCATGGGTTCTTCTTGGGGAAGCAATCCTGAAACACTGACCACGAACACCTCAACTTCTCCTCATGGGGGCATGGTTTACGTCGACATCTCTCGCTACAGCGGTACGGGCACGTGGAATTTGACATTGAGCAAATTCAACACCAGCTCGAGTTCGGGAGGCGGGGGGTCCTCGGTTTCAAACTGCAGCGGTGCAGGCACGGTGTCGTCGGACATTTTGGAGCCAAACGACAGCACATCAACAGCGACATCGGCCTCACTCTTGCCGCTTTCATGCACGGGTTTGTCCATACACAGCACCAGCGACGTGGACTATTTTGAAATCGACATGATTGCCGGTGTTACTTACTATGTCAACGTCTCGTTGGTCAATGCAAATGGCGACCTTGACATTGGTTGGGACTCGGCCAGCGGCGCTTACCTCGATAGCGCAGGTACGTCGAGCAACGTGGAATCCATGCAGGTGTATGCTCAGGTCAACCAGACCACTTACGTCGATGTCTATGGATGGTTGAGCGCTACCAACACCTACGATATAGAAATCACAACGGACAACCCAGGAGGCGGGCAAGCGTTTGAGTCCGTTGAGGTCACGGTTTCGAACACCACTAGCGCCACGCTCAGTTTTTCAGGATTGACCAACGGCACGACCTACAACTACAACCACACCTACGGACAGGGTCACTTGGACAACACGGCT
>CALBFP010000131.1 GCA_937894115.1 uncultured euryarchaeote | reverse complement strand
TCCCGCAGGAGGAACTGCTTTGATCGCTGGCAAATCCATCGATTGCGCTAATGCAGCGGCAATTTCATCCTGCGAGACCTCCCCAGATGCCATTTCGTTTACAGAGTGACTAATGTCCAGCACTTCGTCGCGTCTTGTACCGTGAACGTCGGGGTTTGCGTGCGCACCGGGTGAAATCAATTCGGGCTCATCATCCTCGGTTTTCGCCGATGATTTTAGCCTGCGAGCCCCAATCAGCATAAGCAATGCAAACAATCCCAACACGGGATAGGCAATGTAGGGAGGCATGTTGAGAAGGCCGCCCGAGGCCTGTTGAACACTGACGCTCGTGTCAGCCGAAAATTCAACAACGACACCAGAATTTGAGGTGAAAATTACCACCAGTTGGTTCCTGCCGTCGGCGGCGTCCAAATCCGTCTTCACCTCTGCCACCAATTCAAGACTCTGTCCGACCGGTAGCGATGAAATACTCTCAGGGGAGACCGTAGCCGAACGATCGCTTACGATGTTGCCCTCGGAATCTCGTACTTCAACGCTGAGTTGTCCACTCAAAGGCTGGTTGCCCTCGTTGGTCAATGTGAATTTTTGTTGGCCTGATTCACCGCGGGATATGAACAACAGAGGTGCTGTTTCATCGTCGCTGGCTATACCCGCAAAATCACTGGCTGGCACTTCCACGGGAAGGATTGCTTCGGTGACAACGTATCGATTGTTGTTGCTTCCGTTAACGTAAAGCCGAAGATCGAATCCTGTGCCGATCTCGGTCTGGTTTGGAGGTCGAAGCGCAAGAACAACATCTGCTTGAGACAAAACGTCAATGCTTGATGGTGGATTTGCATAATTGACAATCCAACCATCAGGGACGAGGCCAAGACTCCATGATAAATCGAGAACCGCATTTCCGATGTTGGAAACACTGAGGTTCACAAAAGTAAATTCCCCGCCAACCGGTGCTGATACAACACCCCCATCAATCGCTGTAAGAGCGATGTCAAGGTTGTCTGAGACAATGATGGACGTTGTGTTGAGGGTGAAGTACTGGGTGCTGTGTTCAACACGAATTGTGTAGGTGTTGGAGTTTCCTTCTCGGGCAGTTTCGGGAATGAGAAGCATGATTTGGACATCAAGCGATTGACCAGCAGCAAGGTTCAATGCGAGATTCGAAGAACTGGTTTGGCCGTCTATTGACATTTGAGCAGCCCATGTAGGGTTGCCACGTTCGAGTGTTACGGTGAAATCCATATCGATATTTCCAGTGTTTGATATTGAGTGATTGTAGTACACAGTATCTCCTGTATTGGAGTAGATCGGTTGAGCCAAGGCACCGGGACCAACTGCCCCGTTCGGCCCGTACAAATCGGATTTGAACGTACGCAATTCAGCAACTGCAACATCAACAACCTCCACGTGATTCAATGATGCATCTGTAGGCGAGGTAACGACGCATGTAACTTGGTCAACAAAGCCAGCGGCGGGAACGCCATTGGAAACACCGGGGACAAAAACGTTGACGTCCATGGACAAATCTTGTAAGATGTTCAAGGGCTCAAATTCAAGTGATGAAGAGTTTGAATTCCCAAGCATAATCTGCCACTGAGATGCCGAGGAGCACGACATTGTGTATTGTGCAGCTGAATTGCCCGTGTTGCGCACTCCTATGGAAAAACCAGTACTGTCGCCAGGTGCAGCGGAAACACCCACCGTACCTGACGGCACAACGTCGACCGAATCAACTTGGTCAATGGTGAAGGTCAAACGTTGGGTGTGAGACACCGTTGGTTGATTTTGATATCGCGCTGTAACGTCAACAACAAAGGTTCCTGCGCGGGCAAAGCGCTTAATCGAATCATCCAAAGAGGCTGAAAGATCTTCAAGATTTAACAGAAGATGGACCGTGTCGTTTTCCGTTCCTTGACCGCTTAGGTTGAACGGTCCTGAAGCGTTGATAACCCTCGACCACGAATCCTCAGGGCTGTTCAATATGGAAGGGTAGATCAAATCCGGTTCTTGGACACTTGAAACGGTCAGGCTCACAGGTCGTTCACCCGTACCTTCATGCACAACCACAAACGGTAAGGAAAGACCTGTATCGTTTCTAACATCCATCTCAACCTCAGCCGCAGATTGACGATCGATTGGAGTTTGAGGAATCGAGCCGTCTTCATTGAGGAAAATAACCCGAAGCCCTTGAGCTGTCACTTCGACATCCAACTCAAGCACGTTGTTGTCAACACCAGAATTGGCATCGTTCAATTCAACGACTTGATTGTTGGTATCCAAAGAGAGGCGTAATTTGTGGATTCCTGTAGTACTAAATTGTGTAAAGAAGGAAACTGAATCAAGTTCACCTCCCTCAAGCGATGTTCGGTTTGAATCGTAAAGCACAACACCAGCAGTGACGTCCTCCAATTGGATTCGATATGCACCCGATGCAAGCGTTCCTTGATTGTGCCATGCAAGCGACACGGATACAAGATCGCCAACGAGTGGTGTGACGGATGACGGAAGAATGCTGTTGCCAAATGTGGTCAAATCCGCTTTCGGAATTAAGGTAGCGTCAGCAGACATAACAATGCTGAAGCGCTGAGAACCGCCTCCTGCATGCTCAACCATGACCATCCACTCACCGGATTGCATGTTCGCTCCAGCAGGTATTCGAATCCGTTCAATGTTGTTGATGGTGTCCGAAGAACCTCCTACAACCGACGCTCCGTTAGCAAAGTTGTTCCCAAGATAGGTGGTTCCATCGGGTGAGAGAAGAACCAAGTTTAGGTCGTTCATTAGACGTGATTCCGATTGTGGAGCGTTAGCGCTCCCTTCCAAATCACTCCAAGCAAGCGTGAGTTCCACACCCTTTGAAGCATCCATATCAAACGAGTACAACAGGGAGAAGCCTGCTTGAAGTTCTCGCGCATCATCATGAAACACAGCCAATGCCGATCCTGCGTAGGTTGGAGAGAGACTGTTTTCGAGATCGATCTGACCCCACCCCTCTTGGTTGTTTGGAACATCGGCCGTGCCGAGATCTTGAGCTCCGTTGATCAAGGTCGCTTTGATAAGACTGGCTGATGGTTTGTTGATTCCAGCCACCTCTCGCAAGTACTCACGAGCGAGTGCGGCAGAACCGCCAGCAACCGCAGTGGCTTGAGATGTTCCGCTCAACTCCATGTACAGTGAACGTGAGTTGCTGTGCACACCTGTGGCACATACCGAGCCGAGCGCATTTTTAGCTTCTTCAGCTCTTGCTGAGCAAATCCCTTCCCCGGGAGCAACCAAATCTGGCTTGATACGACCGTCCAATGTGGGCCCTTGAGAGGAGGATGTGCTAATGCTTCCGTTGTTACTGGAGCCGATTGAGAGGACGTTCTTTGCTGTCCCTGGCGGGGTCAGTTGTGAGCTGCCTGAACCCCCGTTGTCTCCAACAGAAAACACTGGCAGAAGGTACTGATTGTTCGAAACATAACGATCTGCTGATCGGGAATCGGCCGTGTAGAAACCAAAATTCCCGTTTGAACCCCATGCATTGACGGCGACACGTGCTGTTTTCAGTTCCGCATCGGACAACAAATCGTAAATCGAGCCTTGTCGTCCGAAATATCCTGTTGGATCGTGCTCTAGCGCATACATGACAAGGTTGGCCTCTGGGGCAACGCCCATGGTTGACGAATCGCCACTTCCATCACCAAGAACGGTCATTGCGATGTGCGTTCCGTGACCGCTGTTGCTGTCGATTGGAGAAGGGTCCAGGCCGAACTGGGTGTTGATGGCTGCAACTCGGCCAAGGACATCTGGAAAATCATTATCAAGACCGGTATCCATTACAGCAATCGTTTCTCCAGAACCGTCCAGACCGAGAGACGAAGTTGCCCTTACAGCCACAGCACCCACTTGATTTGCCGCCACGTTGTTGTGAAGAGCGAGGTCATAGGTTTGTTGGGCGAAAAGTACGTACTCATGAGAGATGCTTGAATGAAGTTGGTGAGCCTGAATGCCGTGTTCATAAACCGATTCACACATGTCCAATGAACACCACGATGTCACTGCTCCATGTCCGATAAGGTATTCAGACAATGCCCCCAATTGGGAGGACTCGATGTCCGTTGCAAGCGTGTATTGGACGATGAGTGAACCGATAACATCGGTGCCTGAACGCATGAATGGTTGATAAGATCCAACCCATCGAACGTCGTTTTCTTTTCCAATATCAACGAGTTGCGTTTTATCATAGATCCTTACAATGTAAACTCCAGGACCTTGACGTTCGAGAACATTGAGATTGTAGACCGATTGCAAATCTTCCATGATTGCATCGTTGTTGACTGCAAGTTGAATCAAATATAGTGAATTCGACACTTGCGATGCATCAACAATGCCACTGAAATCCGTCTGAACGGGGTCGAAAGAAAGACCTGCCAAATGAATCCTCGCGTCCGCCTGCTCAATGGCAATGGGTTTCATTGAGTGTGGTTCAAACGGAAGCCAACCGGTTTCAACATCCACGATTGCAACGTTTTCATCTTTATGAAGCTCATTCGATGAAACCATTGGCAAAGCCAATGAGAAAAGAAAAACAGACAGCAGGAAGAAACACCTGCGACGTTCTTGCATACGCAGCCGACCGCATTTGGGTTTTTGAGGATGCGCCTGTTTTGATTACAAGCCGTTGTAGGCTGCAATCGCTTCGTCCGTTTTCAAAACCGAGGCTTTCCAGTCAGACTCAAGCCCCATCAACGCACGAATAGCGTCAACATTTTCCGGTATCACATCCGATTCTTGATGAATGGCCTGAAAGTAGTAGAGGTTGTTGCCATCGAGTTTCACGCCATCTTCCCAAACAAATATCTCATGCAAATCACCCCATTTTCTGCCAATGTCCCTTGAAAACTCCATGACCTCTGCAGTGGTCGTAATTCCTGTTTCAGAACCGTTCATGATCAGAACTCGTGGCTGCTCCGACCACAATGCGAGAACCGATTCAGTCGTCATTCCATGTCCTTCGGGCAAGGTAGCGACGATCGCATGAACGTGCATGATTGTTGTCGGTACTGCAACTGCAAGAGAGTTGATGGAAATTTCAGGACGAACCGTCATGACATCAGGTCCGTGATGACTGGGCACCTTGAGTACCGGTTTGATAGCGTTAATCGGCCCTTTGCTCGAGTCACCCGGATCTGCTGCACGTCGAATCATTGTGCATTCAACAGAAAGAGATCCACATGCATGCAAAAGCGGCACAAGAGTGCGGGACAATCCTGTTGTGTTGCAGGAAACAACACGAGTTCCCTGCACGTTCATGTTTTCGGAGTGATTTCCACTGGATGTGTACGACATCCCAGTCATGGCGTGTTTCTCGCCTCCTTGGAAGATGTGCTTTATGCCCGCATTGTCATAGATTTCCTTGTTTTGGGCGCCAACCTTACCGGGAGAGCAATCAACAACAATATCAGCAATGGCCAAAAGATCCGATAAACCACCTTTGCAATCGTAACCAGCGGGTGCAAATGCAGCGATTTTTTCATCCGTATCGAAGGTGCAATACAACGGGAAGCCTTTGCGAACAGCCAAATCGCATCCGAACGAAGGACGGGTTTTTGTCACACCAACAATCTCCATGTCATCTTGCGCATCTATTGCATCTGCTACTCGTTTTCCGATTGTTCCGTACCCATTGATTGCGACCTTGACCACCATACTGCTCAAGCCCTCGGCATGGCTGAACATCCATAAACAGTTCGTGAAGAACAATTGACAGCGTAATTCCATTTTTGTGAATATAGCGATGAGAGGGTATTTGACCGACATCGGATACCGACGTTTCATGGCGGGTCCAGACAACGTCGTTGAACGCTCGATGAGCATCAACGCGAAGTTTCTGCCACGACTTCAAGCGGCAGTCGAACAAAACGCATTGCTACGAATTGGATGGACTGGATCTGGTGAAGAAGTTCCAAAGAACGGAGAGGTCGGGCTTTGTCCTGCAATGCCGGAAGGAGCACGTATACGTGCATTAGGCAAACTGGGTTCCTGGACAAGCTCTTTTGGAGCAGGTGGAAGATTCGATATCGAAGGAGAAACCGGTGCGTTCTTTGGTGCGTACAATCAAGGAAGTCAATTGTCCGTTTCAGGGTTTGCAGGACGGTGTGCGGGATTCATGATGCAAGGCGGTGAACTTTCCTTGAAAGGTGGTGCTGGTGACGATTTGGGCATGTACATGAGTGGAGGTTTCATTTTTGCTAAGGGTGATGTCGGAGAGCGGCTCGGTAACGGCATGAATGAGGGCATCATTGTTGTGCAAGGTGATGTTGGCAACGGTGCTGGTTGCGCAATGAAAGGCGGCATAATCATCATTGAAGGTCGTTGCCCAACACCACCACAAGGGACTCAGATTCGCCCACTAACCGCAAGTGAACTCAAAAAAATCAACAAAGAATTGGAGGCTTTCGATGCATCTCTTGGGACCGATGCACTTTGCCTTGAAAAAAGCGATACTGTTGACTTTCACCTCGACAATGCTGCGGTATCGTCAGGTGATTTGTCGAGTATTGGCATCACGCCGATGGAAGAATCACCGCTCATCGATAACCACGATGTTGACACTGCTGCATTGATCAGCGGAGCGGATGATGAATCACCACCTATACTACTACCTCTCCCAGTGTTGCCTTTTATCCCTGATGGGGAGCTCCTACTTTCAACCGGAACCAATTCATCAGGACGTCTGTCTTGTGTGCAAGCACAACCGTTTCTGGTTGAGGAACACCCAAGACCAATCGACATTCTTATGCTCAACATTCGTACCATGTGCGACCTTGCACAGCATGCTGCATCCACTGCGGGAGTATGCATCGATTTTGACAGCCTACCAGCATTAAACGATGAGGAAATGGACGGGCTGCTTGTCATTTTACGAACCTTGTTGACGCCCGAGTCGCCCATTCTTGCTACACAAGGTATTTCCAGAATCCAAACACTGCATCAGCGCTCGGTTTACCACAACCTTCAGGTTGCAGTGTCGAAAATTGAAGATGGAACGGGGATCCCTGAAGCAGCAACTTTGCCAATTATAGGCCGATCTGTTAAAACGAATTTGGAATCCACATCAACAATTGCAGCACTTGAATTCGGTTTCACTTGTGATGCACACGATATCATTGTCTCGCGATGTGCTGGTGCTCAATTCGTAGTAACACAGCCGCCCGTTCTCGAACTGGAAGACATTGAATTTTGGCTTCAAGGTTTGACCATCGACATGAAGCGTATATTGCGACAGCTCGGGCTGGAATCGATCGATGAATTGAAACGGGCGCATCTTCGTGCATTGGATTACGACACTGCTGCAGTCAGCGGTTTACGCATGGTAGGTTACGAACGGCCCCTACCCCATTGGTTTGCTCGTTGAGGTGAAGGTATGCCAACGATATCCATCGATCAAAAACTTCTCGCATCGTTGCTATCGAAGCACGGGTGCGACCATGATATTGCAGATGTTGAGCATCGTCTCCCACTTCTCGGAACGGACATCGATCGATGCGATGAGGAGTTTTTGGACATCGAAATATTCCCGAATCGTCCAGACCTTTTGAGCGCTGAGACCTTGAGTGTGGCAATGCGGGCGTTTCTTCATAACCAGCGCATCCACTCAGAGGAAGTGCTCAATCCAAGCGGTATCGCAATATCTGTCGATTCTGAAATCAGCAAGATTCGGCCCATCATCCTCGGAGCGGTTGTTCGTGGTCTTGTTATGGCTGACGACCAAGAAATGGACTCCTTCATCAAACAATTGATGGAGCATCAAGAAAAACTGCACTTCGCCCTTGGCAGGGGCCGTCGTCGTGCGAGCATTGGTGTCCACGATCTTTCAACGCTTCATCCCCCCTTCAAAGTTCGAGCTGTAGATCGCAATCACAAGTTTACACCTCTTGCAATGGATGAGGAAATCAGCATTGAGGAAATACTGTCCAACCACCCAAAAGGTGTTGAATTCGCCCATTTGTTGCAAGGGATGGAACGAGTCCCTATTATCGAGGATTCAAAAGGAGCCGTACTCTCTTTCCCACCAATTATCAACGGTAATCACACAACGGTACAACCGAAAACCCGAGATTTGTTCATCGATGTTACCGGTTGGGACCGTCGAGCCTGCGAATCCTGTCTCATGCTCGTCGCATTGCAGGCCAAAGAAAGGGGTGGAGAAATTCAAACAATTCAGTTGACAGATTGCGATGGAAATGAAGAAATTCTTCCAAATTGGGCACCTGTCCATCATCGTGTTCCAGAACGCCTCATTCCGACAATACTTGGTCGTGAATTGAACGAAAATGAGTTGACCAATGCGATGACACGAATGGGTGGGATGTACACTGGGCGTAATCCTGCAACAAAAGAAGAAACAAGCACAAATGGAACCATGCAATATGCAAAACCTGGTGAAGAAATGCTTTGTTTTGAGATGCCTAGATGGCGGTTTGATTTACTGCATCCCGTCGACCTTGTTGAGGAACTTGCCATTGGACACGGCTATGAGGATCTTGGAATCGATGTACCAAAAGCACCAATGAATGCTCTTCCACGCCCAGACGACCACTTGCGACGAAGGATACGCACATCAATGCAAGGAATGGGTTTTATGCAGATACAATCACTCACATTGTCAAACGATGACGATCAATTCAGTCGTATGCGTTGGAAGCCATTCAACGCAATTACGAGAATAACAAATCCGATAACACAAGAGCACACAATGATGAGGCATTTTCTCTTACCTGGTTTGCTTCGGTTGTTGTCATCAAACCGTCATCACGATTTACCCCAGTCCGTGTACGAATTGGGAACCGTCGTACGAGATCATGTCAATTCGGACCGTTTGGCTTTTGTAACTGCAGAACGGGTCGGTGGGTTCGCAGCGATTCGAGGACGGATTCAGGCATTCTTGAGGGACCTTGGTGCAGAGAACATTGTCATTGAAGCCCTCCCCGATAATGAAGGGCCATGGCTTGCTGGTCGGGCAGCCCGAGTTCTTCTCAAGGGAGAATGGGTCGGTTGTTTCGGTGAAATCGATCCTGCAATATCCCAAACCTTCGAACTCCTTGTGCCACTCAATGGCGCAGAATTTGATGTTGAAGCACTGAAGTCTACGATTACCGACCCCGTCTGAAGAGCAACATGTGTGGTCGTTTCGTGTTTAGTGGGAAAAACTGGCCGGATTTCATCGACGACCATGACAAGCCAGAAATTCAACCGAACTACAACACAAGTCCTCAGGATGAGTCCCCTGTTGTTCACATGGAGTCTGACCAATTCAAAATCGCTTCGATGCAATGGGGATTGCGACCATCATGGAGCAAAAAGAGCTCAATGGAACCCATCAATGTCCGAATTGAAACCGTTCAATCAAAACCCATGTTTCGTGATGCATATCAACAACGGCGGTGCATTGTTCCTGCAGATGGGTGGTACGAGTGGATGACAACGCCACGCGGCAAGGTGCCGTTCTATCACCGCCCAGCAGACAACAGTGTGCTTCTCTTAGCAGGAATTTATGAACAGTGGTCGAATGAAGAGGATCAGATGCAGACCTTCGGTTTGCTTACCCAAGAGGCTACGCCCAATGTTGCACATGTCCACAACAGAATGCCTGTTCTTCTCAACTCCTTTGAAGCCAAACAATGGATTCAAGAAGGAAAGAAGTCAATTAACACAACAGAACTTGAGATTTACCCTGTTGCCCGTGAGGTGAACAAAAGTTCTGCACAAGGGGCTCATCTTATTCGCCGTCTACGCACGTTGTTCGATTGAAGAGACAGGAAGAAGCAAAATGCCGTTTGCTTCAAAACCAAAGACAGGATAGGCGCATTATGGTCACGAAACAAGCAGCGATTTGCCTAATGCTGCTGCTCGTTTTCCCGCCACTCGTTGCCGCTGAATCGTCGTCGATAAATCTCACACCATCGGACAACTACATTGCCTACCCAGGAGATACAGTACAACATCACATCGATGTTTCCTACACGGGGACTGCTGCTACGACCCTCAAACTCGACCTCCAATCTTCCTATCTTGATCAAATAACGGGAAACGGACAAGAGTTGGTGTTTGACAACGGAGAAACCAATCGGTTCATTTGGACTTTAACGCTACCATCATCCGTTCCGTATGGAAACGATGTGATTGTTGTCAATGTAATTGACACATCAGATTTCTCGAATCAGAGTGTGAATGTCGACCTAATGATAACAGCACCATCGAACATCAAATTTGGGAACACACAGTCGTCTACGTTCGTTGTCGACCCAGGAATTCGGACAAACGTCGCCACCAATATTACCAACAACGCCACGCTGAGTGACGATGTTACGTTCAGTTTAGAAACCGATTCATCATGGAATTGGGGTTGGACAATGTCTGAAGTGGATGGTTCAACATCACGACTGGTACTTGCTCCAGATACGTTGGACTTTGTCCGCATTTGGGTCGAGGTTCCTCTGGTTCTGGATGGCGCTCCACTCGCAAATCAAGGACCAACATTTCACCTCGTTGGGACATCTGGATTGGACAGGGTTACCATCGAATGGAGCTTTGTTTTGGAGGTTACCGCATATAGGAATGCGACGATCGATGCGGTACAATCCGACGTTGTTGTTGGGCCCGATGGAAATACTCGCGTCAATGTTGTGGTTCGAAACACAGGCAACACACCAGATACACTCTCGATGACTCTAGGGAACATTGCAATCAACGGACAAACAACCAATTCACTCGATGCAGACCGCATATCAACCAACGGTTGGACCGTTGCATTGTTTAACGGATTTGAGGACGTACAACTCGATCCTAATGAAACAAGAATTGTTGAAATTGGGATTGAAGCACCCGCTGTAACAACGGGAACGATATCGGTTGATTTGATCGTTCATCCAACCAATTTCCCCTTCAGGACGGTTCGCGAAACAGCTACAGTGAATGTTTCATGGGTTCGTGATGTTGAGCACAGTCTTGTTCCGATCGATTGCACATATCTTCAGCCTGGATCGACATGTACAGGCATGATCAACGTCAAGAACATCGGCAATTTTGAAGACGCTATCGTTGTCGATTTCGTCACCGCCCCAGACTTTGTAACGAACATTACAATTCTTGAAACCGCGAAAACATTGCAGCGCTATGAAGAATCGGTCTTCAAGGCAATTGAATTCGACATCAGCGATGATGCTACCGCATACGAACAGGGTGAAGTTCAATTTGAGTTGAAGTTAAACGATGGGAACGTACTGGAGCGTTATTCTATCGATGTCGTTGTTGGACCGAATGTTGCATGGAGCTTTGTGGAAGGACAAAGCGAAATTGATTCACAAAATGTTGTTGCTTTCACTGTGCAACTTCGCAACGATGGGAATTTGGAAGACGGTTTGCTTGTTCTTCTCCGCTCCTCTCATTCAACAGAGGCTGGATTTATCCCACCGGTCGGTGCGATTATCGAAGGAGAGACAGAATTGCCAAGAATATTCGAGTTGAACAACCTTTCGAGAGGAACAAACCTTACGCTTCGGGGCACAGCAGAATTGCCCTCTGATCAGGAGGTAAATGGCACACTTACTCTCGACATTGTCGTGCGCTCTGTATTTGATCCAGAAACAGAATTTGTCTACACGATTGAGAAGGAATTCCTTGGTCAAGATTGGTTGACAACGCAGAAAGAAGAGAGTTATTCCTTCAGCGAATTGATTGAAGACATTGGATTGATCGTTCGGGGATGGTGGCTCGTTGTCGTAGGAATTGCCCTATCAAGTGTCATACTCAACAAAGCAGTTCGCGACCGAATGGCCCGAAATGAGCGAGAGAAATTGCTTCGACATACGCATGAAAAACCAGAGGAAACCCAAGAAGACTGGATGGAAAAATTCCACAAATCTACAGATGATCATGCAACGGTTGTGGAGAGTCCTGTCGTAACCTCTGACGCATTTACAAAGGCATTTCGTGCTCAATCAGCCCCTTCGCAACCAGCATTGGAGCCGCTTCCCGAACCAATACGAGATGCTGCTGCAATTGTGCTCGACCATCATGATATGGAGGCACAAAGGTCTGCCATGGATAAAATCGCCACGGAGATTCAACAGAAAGGTGTTGCAGAACCTCACCACAAAAATCGGGACCTTGAGCCCTCGGTTGCTGTAACAGAACGTACCATACGTCATGAAAATGCGAACCTTACCGATAAAGAAAAGACAAGTGGAAATGTGCCGCTTCCGAAAAAAGACATCAAACAGGATGATTTTGATTTGTGAGGGATTGTATGCAACTTGTAGGCGTTGATGAAGCAGGACGTGGCCCTGTTCTTGGACCTCTTGTTGTGGGATTGCTCTCAATCCCCAAAACCGACGAACATCTGTTGGTTGAACAAAACATTACCGATTCGAAACATCATAATGCAGAGAAACGAAAATCGCAGTATGAGTATATCATTGAACAAACCAAGCAACGAGATTGGTACGTTGACACCCTTGTGTGCGCACCTTGGAGAATTGATAACGCAGTTGATGGCGAGGGACTGAACCTTCTTGAGGTGGATTTGTTTGCAGCAATTCTTAATCGCCACAACAAGATTATCGCACCTCCATGTGATGTGATGTTGGATGCCTGCGATGTGAACGAACAACGCTTTACCAACCGTGTTGTCGAGCGCTTGAACAAATGGCCTGTTCAAGGAACAACCGTTCGTTCAGAGCACAAAGCCGACGCTCATCACCGCGTCGTAGGGGGCGCCTCGATCGTTGCAAAGGTTGTTCGCGATGCAATAGTGGACGAATTACAGGAGCAACTCGGCTTTAAGATTGGGAGTGGCTATCCCTCCGATCCAACGACAATTGCTGCATTGCCCAACCTCATAGGTCCCGATGAAATTCATCCAGACGTTCGATGGTCATGGGCGACTGTTGAACGGTTTTGGAGTCAACATTACGATACATCACTGCCAAAGCGTGAACGAGGTGGAACGACGCTGTTCTCGATGTGATTTTAGGCAACGTATTCATCAATTATCAGCATCAGGCATGGACATGGCCTGGGCTCCAGATGAGGAAACGCAGCAGTTGATTTGGCACCTTGCGCTGCAAAACGCCTTTGAATACGAGGGGAAAGGTGCTGTCGGCTCAGTTATCGGTCGAATTATGAGCACTCGAGCAGACCTTCGACAATACGGGGGCCAAATCAGCCCGATCGTTGCGCAAATGGTTCAAACGGCCAACACCCTTGCTCAAGAACAGGGATTGGGTCATATTGAGTCCATTCTTTCCAGCGAAGCAGCTCACCTTCTGGAAGGTCGTAAAAAACAAGAGAAGCGTGAAGGTTTGCCTCAACTCAAAGTTCCAGATGGAGCGAAACCGGTGTTTCGATTCGCACCAAACCCAAACGGTCCGCTTTCTTTTGGTCATGCAAGAGGCGTTGTCATCAACGGAACATATGCAGCAGAACATAATGGGACACTCATTCTTCGATTCGACGATACCGACACAACCGTCAAGCCTCCATCACTATCTGCATACGAGTTGATTCCAAAGGAGGTTGAATGGCTTCTCGGACGCCCAGCAGACCGTATTGTATTAGCCAGCGATCGAATTCAACACTACTACGAACACGCCGAAAAAATGCTGACGAAGGGATTTGGTTACGTGTGCGAATGCACTGCTGAAACGTTTCGTGAATTCCGTGAGGCAAAATCCAACTGCCCATGTCGAAGCAAGAGTGTTGAGCAAAACAAGAACGGTTGGAACAAGATGTTGGATGGTACGTTCAAGCCCGGAGATGCCGTCGTTCGAGTCAAAACGGATATGACTCTCAAGAATCCTGCTCTTCGAGATTGGCCTGCACTCCGTCTGCAGGATACCCTCAACAATCCACACCCTCGTCCAAGCATCGGTTCAACCTACAAAGTATGGCCACTTCTTGATTTCCAAAGTGCAGTCGAAGATCGGCTTCAAGGTGTGACGCACATCATACGCGGAAAAGATCTCATGGACTCGACTCGAAAACAGACGTTGTTGTACGAACACTTTGGTTGGACGTACCCAGAAACCATCTATTGGGGTCGGGTCAAAGTTCACGAATGGGGTGGATTTTCCACATCAACAATGCGAGCATCCATCGAAAGTGGAGTGTACTCTGGATGGGATGATCCAAGGTTGCCAACGATTCAAGGCATGCAAACCAGAGGAATTCAAGCCGAGGCATTGCGAAACTTTTGGATTGAGTTGGGCGTAACACAAAAAGACATCTCGGTTCCACTTGCAACCTTGTTTTCTCACAACACAAAAATCATTGACGAGAAGGCACCTCGACTATCATTTGTAAGAGATCCTGTGGAAATTCATCTTTCTGGCGATGTACAAAACGATGTAGAATTACCAAGACATCCAAACCACCCAGACATGGGTGTGCGGACCATATCTCTGGCACCGCCCACCGTTATGATCGAAGCTGCGGATTCGAAGACAAAGTATCGACTGAAAGAGTTTGTCGATGTCGATGAACTCGGTGCGGTAGAGTCCATTGAACGCTCTGATAAACGCCCAATTATCCAATGGGTGTCCTTAACTTCTTCAGTCGAGTCAACCCTCATTGTCCCTCTTCAAGAGGAATTGAAGCGAATTTCAGGTCGTGTGGAAACAAACAACTTCCCGATTGGAACCATTGTCCAATTGGAGCGAATTGGGTATGCAATCATCACTGGCGATGGTTACCTTCTCATGCATGAATAATCACAGCACTCACTCGCATTCCCTGATATGGGAAGCAAAAGAATGATTCTGAGGTTTCCCAGAGAGGTCTGAGATGCTCAAGCGTAACACACATGCAGCCATGGCTGCGGAAAGAATAAACAAGGCTGCACCTGTGTATCCAGGAGTTCCAATACCAACTCGGATAACAACCGTTGAAAGAATGAAACCTGTGTTCCGAGCGAGTTGTGGGAAATCGGTGATGTGCTTGTAAGAGACAAGTAAGATAATGATGTCAGAAACAATGAGCCA
>CALBFP010000130.1 GCA_937894115.1 uncultured euryarchaeote | reverse complement strand
TGATACGAGAGATGATATCGGAAGTTTGCTTAACTCCTCGGCAGTAAATCGGCTTTGGTCTACTTGTTTCGCAATAATATCGTTGCGATAATCCTCTTGATTTTGTTTATCAATCCATAATCGACGCCATCGATTGAGTGAATGTATGAAATTCTTGTCACTTAATGCCAAGAGTCGCCCTAACTCAAAGGCTGCAGAATGATGGATTACATCCAAACCTGTTGATGGTTCAAGACCACGAGCGTCATCGGAATTCTTGTACGGTTCTTCTTTTGGCTCATGATTTGTTGGAACTGCAATGCATGGCCCTCTGTAGAGACAAGAACGTGTGATTCCATCATCTTCGACGATTTCAGTCAAAAGGTATGAGTTTGTGGAAACATCTGGATCCATGTCATTTCCAAGAAGTGCAGGCTCGTAAACCGAATCGGAACTACCTGCCTCGGCGAAATCATAAACAGAAGCAAGTTCACCTGTTGCTTCAGAATCGGATTCCTTCGAACGGAATCGAATCTGTTTAATTCGGCTCTCAAAATCACCTCCATCGCCAGTCTTGAATGTCCAATGATCGAGAAGAACCAGTTTTACATCAGTTCCAGAAAATCCAGAACCTACTGATGTTTGTTGTGCTAATGTTTCTCTTGCCTTAAACGACATTTTCCCCTTTCCAGGATCTTCTTTTCCAACACTCTTTTTCGAAGCTGGTTGAGTTATGTACGTCGCCTTTGTGGGCAATTTGTGGAAGAAACCTTCGTACGAAACAAGGCATGCATGATATTTTGTGTCAGCTTCTGAGGCGAGACGATTTGCCATGACGACTGAGAACAAGCCGTCTTCATCAGTACCGCACAATTCCTTATTCTTTGGATTGACTTGCAAGCCATGGGCAAGTAATTGCAACTCGCTTTTTAGAGGCCCAACCGCTTTGAGAAGTTTTTCTGTAATGCGTAATGCTTGAATTTGAATCAATGGACCAGACGTGGAACCAAGAATATCATGCGATGTTGCATCCTTGAGAATTTCACAGTAGCCATCCTCAAACTCATCCTCACGAAGCAACAAAAGGCCCATCCAAGGAGCATCCTCATTCGATGAATCGACAGTCCTCTCCCATGGTAGGGTCTTTTTCTGGAATACAATCTTTGGTAGTGTCATATCCAATCGAACGTTTTGTTCATTTCTTGGAGGTGTTCGGGAATGAACACACAACGGATCGATTGACCATCTTGAACCACCAACTTCAATTCGACGAATCTGGCTTTGTTCTGACATCCCTGTTGAGACTCCATCCACAACTGCAGGGAATGATTGTTGTATCTTTACATCGAATTGACCTTGCGAAAGCGGAGGTCGAATTGAATCAAACAATCGAATCTTATCCCCGATAGGATGCTCTGGAATCGGTTGATTTGTCATTTATCTCCTCCTCCTTCTCGATCTTGATTTCGGCGATGATTCCTTTTTCTCCACCGTTTCTTTCGCCTTCAAATCCTTCTTGATTGAATCTTTTTTGGTTGTATCGACTTCGGTTGAAATCTTCACGTTTGGATTCCAATAAGGAGCTCTATTGAGGACTTTTTCTTTCACTTCGACAACAAGTATTGCATCCGATGAAAGCCCTTCATTATCGACAATACGTACCTTGCATTCATTTGTTCCAACATCATCAGATGTTGGTATGCCCAAGAGTTCGCCCATAATCGTTAATTTGAACCAGCCAGGTCCTGAAATTTTCTTGAATTGGATCTGATCATCTTCATCGTCATCTTGAGCAAACATGGACACATCGAACGAATATTCGTCGCCAACTGTTGCTCCTGGCAAATCAATTCGTGGAAGTGATGCATCATCTTTGGAAACAGGTGTTGGTTTCTTGTCTGGTTTGGTTTTCTCAACTCGTTTCTCCTCGACTCTTCGTTCCTTTTCAGGTGGTTTTGCCATTTCTGGTTCGACAGGAGGGCGCTCTAATTTCCAACGAATGATGCTTGTTCCGCTTGCAGAGATTGGGCCATCCTCAATGAGTTCTGTCCAACGGCTTTCGCTCAAATATTCGACAACAAGTTCTGCATTCGCCTGATACCCAATCACTGAATGAACATCAGTGGTTTCATCGGTACGAATGTCAAGAATTGCTGGACCCATGAACCCTTCAGGTTCTTTGACAGACCATACATAGGCAATGCCATCATCTCTCTTGATCAGGGTTGGGCGTCTCTGCGCTTGGATACCATCCATCGCAATTTGTAAGGACGGTTTTGCACCTTCTTGGGTTTTGACGATCACGACAAACGTTCTGATATGGCCTGTACAATAAAATCGAATATCATCAATCTTTGAAAGAACCTCTCCGGCGTAAAACACAGTCCTATTTTCCATTGTTTCACTCGCAATGGACTCTCTTGCTTGTATGTAGCAACCCCTTGCGAGATAACGGAACATTCCAATTTGATGTATTTTGGTGGTCCTTTGGAACCCAATCGCAGAAAATTCAGCCTTTGGATATTTGATTGTCAGAGATTCATTACGTACCCTCTGATCGGACTTGATGTAACCCTTTCCTCCAAGACCTTCCAAGGTAAAGAAACGGGTGCTACGTGGAACAGCAACGGTCATTGGATTCTCTGATGGAGGTAATTCCAATGCTTGTATAATACCTCCAGCATCTCGATGGAATGTGATACGAATGCCTTGTTCACCATTCAGAATCAACTCAGGGCATGAGTCCTTGAAGCGCTTGTCGTAGGCTTCAGGTAATTTCCAGACCTGTCGCGTACCTGCTTCAAGCAAAGCGCCCTCTGCAAGGATTGCAGCGGTTCTCTTTCGGCGGACTTTACGATTTGTGTAGTCCGAGCCAAGGAGTGGTAATCGCTCAGGCTTTTCACGTTCTTTTTGCTTATCTTGAACCTTTGTAAGTTGTTTTTTACGAAGATGGATTGAATCAATTCTTGAGACGGGAATGCGCGGATACGTTTCCTGATACTTTTGCTCAGCGACCGTCGTTCGCTCAATTTCCGACTCAGGTACCTTGAAATTTTCACCCGTTGAAATAATTTCCAATAGGACTGGATTCAATGAGTTCTCATCCATCTTGTATGGATCTTGAAACGGTTTTGTTTCAATAGGCTGAATTTTGTGATGAGGTGATTCAACACCGCTTCCACCATCGATGGTCACAATTCTTGGAGGCGAACGCCTTCTCAAAATTCGGCGTTGTCTCGAATTCAATGTCATTGATACACCTCCTGCTGAAGTGGGGCAACTTCTTGGTATGCATTCTTCAAGTGCTTGGAGGATTCGACAACAAGTACGTCCAGGTTATGTTCGTGAATCTCTGGTTCAGCCAAAATCAATGTCAAATCTTCGAGTGCAATTGGTTTGGTTCTATGCTCTCTCAAGTCATCAATGTCAGGTGTGGTGATGAAATCGGCCTGCGGTTCGAATTTCTCAATATCAGCACTAAATGCGGGCGTATTG
>CALBFP010000129.1 GCA_937894115.1 uncultured euryarchaeote | reverse complement strand
GCTGCAATGAGAGACATTATTTGTCAGATGAGGGAGATACGTTTTGGTGCCATAATTGTCACATGACTGTCGATGGTGAAGGAAGAGAGTGTTATGATGAAGAGGAAGAAAGGAGACTCGAACGTATGGAAAAGCGCGAACAGGAACGCAGCGAATGGATTGATCGGGTTCAAGATGAATTCGATTCTTGGGATGACATGCATTACCAAAAACGAGGGAAAGGTCGATGGTAAATTCAATCTTTAATCGGTCTAGTAAACAAAAGTAGATTGGCATAACCGTTTTGTCAGAGTGGCGCATGGTTGAACCATGTCACCCGACTTCAAAGGATCAATCAATCCTTGGAATTTGGACGGTAAGCGCCATCTTAGGCCTAAGTGGAAGCATGACAAATACGAAACACCGTTTGCAGCAATTTCATCATTTTTGGAGCGGTGGCCAGGTGATGAACAAACTTCCGAATGCGATATTTCCGAACGGCACCTTCGGTTAATTGAGACTGTGGCAGGGTATCCCGAAATTCTTGTTGGACGAAGACCGCTTGACATGCCCCTTCATCCACGTTCCAAATTAGCATTTGAACTATCCAACTTCCTCGATCAAATACAAAGTCCAGATTGTAATTCTGAGTGGCATTCTTTGCGCTCATTCCTGCTACATGCTGATTTGAAGGATTCTTCTAAACCAAAGGACCGCCCAGAAGCTTCGCATGAGATTTATCTCCATACCCTAATGAGTGGGATTCGCGATGGTTCTGAATACAAAGATGATCAATATCCGACGGATACTTTGCATGAAGACGAATATCAATTGTTAACCGTACTCCATTCAAAAACAAAAAAACGAGTGGAAAAATTTTGGCCAGATACTGATGGTGGACTTATTTTTCATGAACTCAGTAGAAATATTGAATTATGGATGAACAATGAGTACTCCCAAAATTACAACAGAGATAATTACACTGAACATACATTTAGACTAAGTAAAATCCATAAATGGATTAGCAAGTGGTCAGGTACGAAAATGATTCACCCCAATGCTTGGGCAAATCTCTTCATTGGAACCTCTGCATTCTTGGAGAGCATTGTTGCAAAGATGCGTTCAAAAATTCTAGATGAGAAAAGACCGGGTTCGATCATCGTTGATGGGGGGGGAAAAATCACTTACCTCTCTACCAAATCTAGGGAATTTGAAAAAAGGTGGATGGGAAGACAATTACAAAACATATTGATGAAAGAGCCTGCAAAAGAAAAACGGCGAGTCGCGCATCCATTTGAAAAAGTAATTGAAGCGTCGGTAAAAAAATACGGCGAAGAATGTGAATCTGAACGTCAAGAATACCTGCGTAGCGTTGGCCACCATAGCATTCCCAATTTATATCGAGAATTCAGCGATAAAGAGGATTCAGAAAATGGTACGGTGAAGATAGCCAAACGAGAATTGTTTGAGGAATACATAGGCCCGGATGTCATTAAATTCTTCCTCCCTCCAATTTCAATCGACAAAGAAGACGAGGATAACCCAGAGTGGTTATTCGATCAATCCATGGAAGCTCTCGATGATGAAGCGAACATGCCTTGGCAAGTAAATAGATGTATGATTTGTAATAATTCAGAGAATTTTGAGGTGGTGTGTTCAGAGTGTAATAAGTTGACTGAACATACTATTTCCAATTCAAAATGGTATCAATGTTCAGCATGTGGTAATCAAAAAGAACTCTTCAGTACTCCGTGGAGCATAATGAAACGTTCTGGCTTCGTTTGTCAATTCCATGCACTGATGAATGATATTGGCGAGAGGGCTACTATCCGGCAAACGACTTTTTTGAAGGACTCTGGAAAACAAACACAATCTTCCACCAATTTGAAAATTCATTATGTCCTTGTATTCGATGGAAATTCGATTGGGCGTATCTTTACTACACCACTTGAAAGATGGGAAGGACCAAAATCTGACTCTGAAGCGACTAGACAAATCTGGTCAGATTACCTCTCAAAAATAATGAATATCAACGAACTATTTTGCCATAACGAGGAATTGGATGAAAAGATCCATTCAATCAAAGATCCACAAGAAAAAGGAAAAATCCACAGTACATTGAACAATCGTAGATTACAAGCGCTCATTCGGAAACAACGGCGATCCTTTGTCTTCAATGCAGGATGGTGGGTTGCGATTGCATCGAGCATCGATGGAAAAGGAATCACACCATGGATTGTAGCAGGTGATGATACGGTTTTAGCAAGCAATTCAAATGATGAAAAAGTCATTCAAGACTTGCTTACTACGTTCCAAAAGAATTTACAAATTCAGTTCCCAGGTGACCCAGAAGTCCCAATTTCATTTGCAGGTTCGGTTTATTCACGTGGTGATTTGACCATTCGAGATTGTTATCGCAAAGCAAGCGCTTTAGAAGAAATAGCATCAAATGCATGGAAACAACTAGTTGGTTCAAAGCATGACCTGCTTACTGAAAATAAGAAAGAGCAACTTGAAAAATTGAAATCCGACGACAAAGAAAAATGGGACCTTGTTGTAAAATCAGCCAATTGGGTAAGTGAGAATGGAAAACTCATTGGAACAAATCCGGTCAAGAGCTTGATGCTGTTTGACCATTGGAACGATCATTCTTCTTCCTGAACCTCTTTCTTTTTGTTCAGTTGATTCAATGCTTCAAAGAGTACATTCACGTTCTCCTTGAGTTTCTTAATTTCATCTCCTTGCACATCAGCACGTGCCCTCAAGATATCGTCCCTAGTACCCAATGTATTGATTTTTGAAGTGTGCTTCTTTACATCAGCCTTCAGACTGAGGCAATCCTCGAAATTCTTAGTCAATCGTGTAACGGTTTGCTCCAATAGTCGGACACTATCTTGCAACGTTCGAACTCGGTTTTGATGCTGCTCGATTTCTCGATTCAGCTTGTCCAGAGTTTGCAACTTCGCTTCCATAATGTCGTCAGCATCTCCCATTGCAACACGTTGTTGATACAACAAACCAGGAAGAATGAATGGGATTTCTTCCTTACCCTTCTTGTTTTGAAGCGAACGGAGTCGATTCAAGAACTTGTGATAACGAGCTTGTAGATCCTCTGAGAGTTTAATCTTGTCATTTGCAATGCCTGCGTGACGATTCTGAGCGTTTCGTTCACTTGTAAAAACCCCATGTTCTTGACGAAGTGGGTCAACGACGACAGCGACACATCGCTGTTCAAAGGAGTGTGTTCTTAGGCTTCGGAATGTGTTGACATCGATTCCTGATAGGAAAATTCCAATGTCAGGATGTGTATGGATCCATCCAATCACGCGGAGATTCGGAGTATGAGC
>CALBFP010000128.1 GCA_937894115.1 uncultured euryarchaeote | reverse complement strand
TGTCGCTGCTGTCGCTGCTGTCGCTGCTGTCGCTGCTGTCGCTGCTGTCGCTGCTATCGCTTGTGCTGGTGTCGCTCGTGCTGTTGTCGCTGGTGTCAGCGGTACTCGAACCGCTGTCATCCGCTGTGTCTTTGTCGTCGTCAGAGTCATCTCCGCCGAGACAGCCAGCGAATGCGGCCATCATCATCAGCAAAATCAGGGTTATTCCTTGTGTTTGTTTCAATGTTATTCTCATTTTTCTCACTATCCGATACCTCTCGGTATGGCCCTGCCAAAGGTGGGTACTTCATAAGTTTTAGGCTCCCCTAAACTTATTAGGAAACCCTTGAAACCGTAACACGAAGAGCGGCGCAAAAGTGCAAAATTGAGGGGTTGAAAAAGCATGGAAAATGACTCAGAAAGCGGCAACGAATCTGAGTTGGACGGCCAAAAGAAGGAAAATTTGAGTTCTCTTTTAGAACACAAAAATTACCTACTCACCTTGGGTGTAATTCTGGTTTTCTCGGGCATCATGCGTTTTAAAGGGCTTGATACAGAATCCTTCTGGCTGGATGAACTCACAACATTGCACGCAATCAGTCAAGGTACGTGGAGAGCAACGATGGAAGGTTGGCTTTCCATGGTTGGCATGGGCACATGGTTGATGTATTTCTGGAAATTAATCGTTGGCGATTCAGATTACGCTTTACGTTCAATAAGCGCCATTACAGGAGTCGTTCTCGTCTTTATTGTAGCCGAATTTGCCCGCCGTTTTCATGACCAAAAAGCTGCTATCATCGCAGCAAGTATGTTTTCAATTTCTCATCTTGCGATTCTATACAGCCAAGAATTTCGACCCTACATGTTCACAACGACCTTCATCTGGCTGTCGTTCTTGTTGATTCGATCGGAGCGGAAACTGACCCGCTATGAAACCATTCTGTGCATTGCACTCCTATCGTTCGCCTATCTCGTTCACTATGTTGCTGGTCTTGTAGTGGTTATTGGCCTGCTCGCCGACTTCTTCATTCGTGTGGCACGAGCGATGAAGGAAAAAAACGTCGCATATCGCTCGTTTTTGGTTCGAGTGGGTTTGTACCTCAAGGGAAAATCGGGTCAATGTTTGAAAATTTCATTTGCGTTAGCAATGTTGGCTGTGTTCATGTTGGAAAAGATGCGAGAAGATTCCTCCAGTACGAACCACAGCATGTGGATCAACGATACGCCAACCCGTCCTGTTGTCAGTTTGTTCGACTATTTCTTTGCCTTTGACACACGTGGAAGCATAACCGACATCGCAGAGGCGATGTGGTATTTTGTGCTCATCACACCTTTCCTACTCATCATGCATCGCTTGTTCTTCAAAGCCAAACGACGTCTTTCGTCCGAACTTGAGTGGTTTGTTTGGGCCGTTGGTGGAGGGACAATGCTGGTCATCGTCCTTTATTCCATGTACGAAAGAAACCTATGGGTTTCAAGATACTTCGTTTTCTCGATGCCTGCTTGGTACATTCTCTTTGGTGTTGCAATATCGAGAGTCATCGATTTCTTTGTAAAAATAAGCGATAAAAGCAGTAAGGAGGTTCTGGAAAATCGATCGATGGTGGTTGCCATCGTCTTTTCGTTGTTTTTTGTTCTTAACAGTGCTCACTGGTACGTTAACGAATACGAGTATTACGAGCAAGGGGGACGCTCAGATTTCAAGGGGATGAGTGAGTGGCTTGATGACAACGTTAAGGGTGACCAAGACGATATATTCATCATAACACAGCCGTACGCAAAGTACTGGAATTTGTATCTCAACCGAATGGAAAGCCACGTCATCATCGATGAACACACACGCTGGGGTCATGTTCAACCAGGGCAGGCAAATCAAATCATCGACGATCAACCGTTTGAAGTGATTCACGTTCGTGGACACAAACTCTCGATGTGGGACTACGACAGGCTCACTCTGGCTCTCAATCCAGATTATGAATTGGTCGAAAGCCGGGAATTCATCGAAGGACACATTGACGTCTATCACCGAACGAAGAATGCTGGTTTGTCGTAATCCCGACCCGAGCACAGCGACTGTTGTCTGGAAGGACTCGGGGAATGACATCATTGGCTTCGACATTCGAGGAACAAAACCCCTTGTGTGTTCCGAAAAAACTTGACTCCTTCCTGTGCTGTGGCCAAGTTTATGCCGAAAACCAGCGATTTGTGAAACAGATTCTTGCCACATTGATGCATGTTGGAGGACAAAAATTGCACTACCATGTAGACCGACCTGTTCAACTGACAATGAATTCTTAGAGTATATAGCCCAAGGTCTCCCTAAATTAAACAACCCACTGGTTCACAATCGATTCTGCATAAGGATCTGAGGTCAGTCCGTCATGGAAGAAAGGTCGAAGGACAACAAGCAAGTCAACCGTACCACCCCAACGTGCTTGTCCAACCAGAACGACTTCGCCAATCTTTGTTCCGTCTGGGTCAATACCTGATGTTGTGTAACAATCGAACACCCATACCTTGAGTTCGACGTCTTTGGATATGGAGCGGAAAATATGCTCTTGAGCATTCTCCTTTAATTCAAGATTGAACGACGAACTGTCGATTCTGATGCTCTGCACTCGTTCGTCTACCAAATCGATTGCCTGCCGCATTCTCGATTCTTGCATACCAAGGAAGGAGGAAATCCAAATTGAGGATTCAACCTGTTGAAACGGGCCGTATTGATGCGGAGTTCTCAAAACCATGCTCTGCACAACCTCAAAATTTGTTGGGTTCAGCGTTTCTGCAAACACCCAAGTGTATTGCTCACCATTCGGCCAATATCCTGCATATGGATTCTCTGTGGCAAGCGGTTCACCCCACTCTGTGGGAGCTCTCGGTTGTTCAACCGGAAGGAAACCCGAGAGCATCAACATCATCAAAACCACCATTACCGTCAACAGTCTGTTTTTTCGGTGCTGATTCCAATCCAATCTCCCTGCAGGGCTTACACAAGATAAAGCAAGAACAACAGGCAACAACAGAAATCCGTATGGCAAAATCAACAAAAGGGAAAGTGCGACAAACACGATTTTTGTCGAACCTTCGCCTAAAAAATTCCAAGCATTGATCGAATCGTTTTGATTGACCAACTTGCACACTCCATAGACAACGGGCAAGGATGCAAGAATGAGGGCAAATCCGAAGAAAGTAAAAATCAGCCCCACGATGAGCGTTTATTCATTATCCATCATATGCATTTGGGACACCCATGATAAAAACAAAGCATTTGAGATGGGTGACCTCCAAGCCGTATCATGAGCGGAGAGGTTGCAATGCAATTCTCGTCCGTTGGTTTTCGTTACCAAATACCGAATCCAAAGTGGTACAATCCATTTCAAAAACGGCAAGGACCGGGCATTTCACACATCGACTTGACCGTTTTGAAAGGAAAAATTGTTGGTTTGGTTGGAACCAACGGAGCGGGAAAGACAACCCTGCTTCGAATCATCAGCGGAGTCTTACCGCTTAGTGAAGGTGAAATTTCCAAAGATGGTGAGATCCTCAGTAAGGAAGCATTGCGCTCGATGGTGGGTTTCATGCCGGAACAAGTACGCTGGTCCGGACAGCAAACCGTGCGCAATACCATAACAGAGTTTGCTCTCCTAAGGGGTTGTTCAATCCAATCAGCCGTTGACATCCTCTCTGTCGTAGGATTGAAAAATCGGGCCGATACTTCGCTCCAATCGCTTAGTCAGGGCATGCGACAACGCCTTTCGTTGGGTGTTGCTTTGCTCGGGGCTCCTGATGTACTGGTTCTCGATGAACCCTTCAACGGTTTGGACCCTGTAGCAATGGACGCGTTCAAACGGCTGCTTCGATCACTCGCTGCAAGCGGTATTGGAATCGTCATCTCAAGTCACCACCTTACAGAACTTGGTCATCTTGTGGACACATTGGCACTTTTGCATCAGGGGCAACTGCTTGCGCAAGGTACAACCGAAACACTGCAATCAAAACTTGGTTTTGAAGACATAACAGAACTTATCCTTGACCGGACAATGAGCGACGATTTACTGACGATGCTCGATGTCCTTGAATCCGAGGAGATCGAAAACGGGCACCGCTATATCCTTCAATCGAGCGATCCAAAACTCTTGCAGCTATTGGTTGAAGAAAAGCATCAAATTTTCACATGGCGTGTCGTTCCTCCAACCCTCATTGAATTGCTTTGTTCAGCAACAGGCTTGGACAGAACATCGATTGGGATGGATGTTGAACACAGCAACATGATTCCACTCCGAAACCTTGGTGGTGAAGAAGAATGAAGCCCTCAAGGCGGATGATGCTTCTCGCTTACAGATTGGGCCGAAACCGTCTCTTCTCTACCAGGATGTTAATCATGCTCCCAATCTTGTTGTTGTTTATTCCGGGCATGGCATGGGGTTTTGCTGACCCCAACATCCAGTTACCTGATAATCAAATCCCTGAAAACGCAACGGAAACGATGTTTTTGGCTAGCATAGGGATTGTGTTTGCAGGAACGATGGCTGCAGTTCTCATTGCGCATGATGGTATCAGTAAAGATCGTTTGAGCGGAGTTCTTGAAGTCCGCTTGACTCAGCCAATGGAACGTTGGAGGCAATCCATGGTCCTAGTTCTTGGTCACTGGATGAGTATTGCAATCCCTGTGATTTTAATGATTACTTTGTCGATGATTTTGGTTGGTTATCGAAGCGACATGTGGATTTCACTCACCGATGCTTTGGTTTTCAATGTGGCAGCCATGTTAATTCTCTTATGGTATACGGTTTTCGGATTGCTTGCGTCAAGTGTAGCAAAGGAGCAAGGTTCAGCCATTGCTTTTTCCATTGGATTGTGGTTTCTCTTTACGCTGCTCTGGGTTCTTTTTACAACACTCCTCGCAGCGCTCAATGGAGTTGCAGTCGGCGACACCCAAGACCAAAGTTATCTGGTGTTTGAAGGTCGTCTCGATTTGCTGTCACCAAACGGCGTGTATCATCATCTTCTGGAAACACGAATCGATGGTGTTGAACGCGGTGTTACAAACCTCATTTCATACCTAGCTGCTGTAGTTTGGACAGTTGCTCCTCTTTACCTGTTCCAAAAAAGGGTCAATCGGCTCGTTCCTTGACGGTTCACAACCAAGCATTGATGAACGGAAAGGGTATCGTCCAAGCATGATACCCGTTCTCATCATGATGCTTCTTGCACTTTTGAGCCCGTCAATAGAATCCCCTGTATTGGAAGAGTCCCCTTTACCAAGCGCCACATCAGGTCGGCAAGGTAGCCTCGATGTCGATTGCAGTGGTTACACATTCGAGGATCTTTTTGAATACGACTTCGCCCTGTTTACACTTGACATCAACGACGATTGGGCTACTGGGATGATGGATGCGACTGCATGGGTCAACGGAAGTAAATCTGCGATTGTTCGCGACAACCTTGACGGCCTCTTCGAGGGTGTTCCTGGTGGTGACGACGACTGGATTTCGACCGATGAGCGAGAGGCTGTTCGATCGATTGGGCCAAAATGTATCGCTGATATGGAAACTCGGCTCGGGATTCGTGAAGGACCATCGCATCGGGGAAATGTCGACTGGAATGACCTTGAGTTTGTCGAGAATGGAATTGCACTTGATGAAGTGAACCTCGTCCCAACGGGTCATGAACAAGAGCGCTCATGCAGCAGCCCGCTCTCGGACCAGGGTTGCAAAGAAGTTCCAGTAACCGTAACCGACGACCTTGAAATTCATCTCTTCCTAAAAGAAAATGAAAACAACAACGTACGTTTCGATCAACTTCCAAACCAGGGAAATTCAAACTTCACCCTTGCAATGAACATTACCAACATCACTGATGCACAGCTCGTCATGACCTTCCCGGTCAAACAAGGACTTCGAGTTGCTGACTTGGGCTTCTTTGACGATGGTGTGCTCAACGAAGAGCTTGTAGCACCCACAAGCGAGTTTCTTCCTGACGGTCGATTGCGTGTTGTAGCCGATGTTGACTATCCGTTGGGTTCGTACCCAATGGTGCGAGAATTGTTCGTTGATTTCACAACCATGGCGCCGTTTACCAACGACGCACCAGTGTGGAGTCCAACCGCGCCAGAAGACGGTACCATCATCCCAATTGGGACAACAAACGGTGAGGTCCTTGCAACAGAAACAGCAGATTCATGGGTTGTTGATGAGAGCGGATGGAGTTTGCAGTGTGAATTTGTCGAGGATGGCTGGAGTGTTCGGATGGACGAAAACGCTGGCCTCTACGTCACAGCAAACGGTGAATCTGCAGTTGGTCAATGTGCCGGTGTCGATGCCTATGGAGAAGAAACTGTTGAACATCGCAACTACACATTTGGTGGTGTACTCGGAGTTTGGAGTGCATCCGTTGACGATGACGGCATCCGAATAAATTGGGGCATTAGCGGTTCACTGGTCTCAAGTTTAACCGTCACTGCACATGCACATCAGGAATCAAAAATGGGTTCTTCAGTCACGGAAGTTGTTAGCGATGATAATTTAGCGAATTACATGACGTTACCACTGACGGGTATGAGCCCAGGCGATGTCATGATTATGGGGACTGCTACTGCAAACGGAATGCTTGATTACAACTTCATGCTCGATTACGATCTTGTAAAGCCAAACACGCCTCCAACCATCACAATAAACACAATACAAGGCGAAGAAGCGGAATGGGAACTCGGTTTGCTGAAGTTTACTCTAACTGGGAACGTCATCGATCCTGATGGCGAGGACGTCGCAATGGAACTCTCGATATGCGGTCAAACAGCAACAAATTTCGAACGACAAAATCTTGCATGGGACATTCAAGTACCAATTGCAAGTTGTATCGATAACGATGTTCAGTCGCCGTATGAGGTTATCATCAAAGGAACCGATGAATCCGGAGGGGAAGCAATCCTAACGCTTCAAGTTACCAATCCTAACCTCGATGCCACAAATGATCCAGTGAATGATGTCGATGATGAGGATGAGGATGGGGGCGATAGTGCAGGAATCCTTCCCGCAACGGGCATGTTTGCAACGCTTATCGTTGGGTTAATTGCAGCTGGATGGGTTTCATCACGCCGTGACTGACCAACAGACTCAAACATAGTCGTCGGACACGAAGGTATGAGGCACATGTTTCGAGGCATCGTTGAGCGCACAAGCCACGAGGGCGGTCTACTTCTCTCATTTACGGGATCGTCCCCTGCATTGGATTCGATTATCGTCAGAGAGGAGGACGGCCAATACATCGGAAAAATAGACGCTGTGATTGGTTCAACCGAAGCACCGCTTGCGCATGTTGCGCACCTCGACAAAAAGCAAGAACAAGGTTTGTTCATCGGAGCAACAGTTGTTGTGCGGCCGAAAAAAGAGCGCGATGAACGGCCTCGTAGGGAGCAACGAAATGAGCGACCTCGCAGAGACCAACGAAACGAGCGAACGCGCCATGATTCAAGATCAGGAAACCGACGTGAGCGACCTCGGCAGGAAAACCATGGACGAAACGACTGGGAATGCCCCGCTTGCAACAACATCAATTTCTCCTTTAGAACGGAATGCAACAGATGCAGTAAGCCAAAACCAGGGCATTTGGGAGGAAACGATCGTTCCAGAGGTGGGTATTCTGAACGGAGAGATTCTCAACGTCGGGATTCACGACCTCGAGATGGAGACCGAGGTGGTCGCCGAAACTTTGGTGGAGACCGGGGAGGACGTCGAAACTTTGGTGGAGACCGAGAAGGACGCCGAAACTCTGCTGGTGGAGACCGGGGAGGACGTCGAAACTTTGGTGGAGACCGAGAAGGACGCCGA
>CALBFP010000127.1 GCA_937894115.1 uncultured euryarchaeote | reverse complement strand
CAGGAGCCATGGCGTAGTACAGCCGGCGTTGTTTTGAAGTTTCGAGATTAAACAGGTTTGACTGCTCAACGCTTTGCTTAGGTCCGTGTTGATCACCGCAGATGACCAAATCTAGGTCCTTTCGCTTGGCGAGGTCTTCCGGAATCTGTCCATTCGGCATTGAAGTCAAAGCACCGTGCATGAGCGCGATCCGCACTCCATCGGACTTCTCACGCTTTGGGATCCATCCGTATTGATCGGAGAGGTCGTCTCGTCGCATCAACGGCGCTGGGTACAACGTCACTCCCAACTCATTCAAGACCAGAGGAGTGCGTTCAATTGGAACGTAAACATGGTCTGCCTTACGACTGGCAAGAGCCTGCAGGAGTACCTTTGGGATGCCAGTGTTCACTGCATCATGATTCCCCGGAAGCACCACGCATGGAGTCGAACAATTGGCAAGTTTGTCAGCAACCACTTCAATGAGAGCGGTAGGTGTTGCTGCCCGATCGAAGAGATCGCCAGCAATGAGAATCAAGTCATGTTCTTTCCCGTGATTGTCAATGACTTCTGTGAATGTTGTCATCAACTGTTCGCGAAAAATTTTGGCACTTTCTCCAAGGGTAGAGAAGCTCTTACCAAGTTGGAAGTCGCCTGTGCACAAGATTCGGATTGTCATTCTTTCACCTCCAAATGCTGTACATTTTCGTTCGTTGTTTCATGCTTCATGTTTCTGTTTTCAATTGTTTTCATGTTTTCACCTCATAATCCGAGTAAAATCTTCTTAGGCCCATCGTTGGCCAAAACCGTTACATCCACTGACTTTCCGACAGTATATAGTGGCAAAATGCCAGGGTTCAACTCGCGAATGGACTCGCGTCCAACAAGCCCTTGCACCTTCCGATGTACAAGCCAAACCAGGATTCCATCGAGGGCGCCGTTTTTGTTGTAGATTAGATGCTTGATTGTCGCTGTATGTGTAGAACCGATATCGAATCGCTGTGCTTCACGCGCAGTGGCTTGTTTCAGAGAGGTCAATACTGATTCATCCTTCGCACCGTTTTCAGTCACCGCTTCTGTAGCCTTTGGTACAATCGACACTTGACGACCATTGGAATCCTCCAAAACGGTGGCCTGGGTGCCAAAACAAATACGTGAATAGAACTCAATAGGGCGTGATTCAACGGATTCAACGGTGTGATTCCATGGTTGTGAGAAACTAAGTCTGGGGCCTGGTTCCACCCATTGAATGTGTTTCGAACCATCTCGAGATTGAATGGTTACTTTCAATTGCGGGCCGAATATGAGGGTGGAAATCAACCCTCGGCCAAGCTCAATATCTACAACGGAGTGCAACTGACGGTCAAACAAATCCGTCGTTTCATTGTCATTGATATCACCAAATTCACAGAGGCCTGCGGGAGTACATAGCCGATCGAACGTACCAAAGGAATTCAAGAACGATTTGTAAAGATCTATTTGCCCTTTGCTTAACATAGCCCTGCCACTAAGCACCTCATTAGCGATGGAATCAATACCTTCGTTTCGTGTGATTTGGCTGTGAGCCTGAATTTCCTTTGACAATGTTGCGTGCTTGTTGGCGAAGACGACCACGCATTCACCTTCAATATCGGAGCCAGTTCGCTCAAGAAAGATTCGTTTGAGATTTGCCAGCTTTTCGTTGATTTTTTGCAGAACTGGTTTTCCTTTCTTGCCCGATTGGCGAATTCGAGACTTGTCATCAATAGTAATGCTACCGATCCAGTTTTTGACTTCGACCAACAACACCCCCCAACGAGTCAAGACGATGACATCGGTTTCACCTGCAGCAGTAAGCGATAGAACATTCGGGATTCGAAGTCCATTCCAAGTTTCCAGGGTTGAGTCAAGTGCATCAAAACGAGATTGTACGCTAGACTCAGCTTCGAATGCAAGCAACTCACGCCGATGCATCTCCATTGAGCGTGCAAGCATAGTCTCTTTGTACCACGCCCATCGATTGAAGATGGCAATCATTGAATCATCTCCTTAAATTCGAAAATCTTAGAATATGTACTGCCAGTCAGGGATCCGCATCGAATACATGCCGGAACGCCTCGCTCATTCCACGTGAAGCAAAATCCGCATCGAATCATTGAGATTCCTCCTTCGTCGTTGGTTGGCTGATATACCGCGACTCATCCATTTCTAAAGGATTCTTGAATAAAATACCGTTTAGAAAACCTCGTTCGATGGGCGATTCGTCGCCACTGACAACTTCATGCAATAGCCATCGGCTATTTTCTATCCCAGAAACAGTCACTTCGCGCATGAAATCTTCCAAACCAGGTTTAATATCGGGGGCACTGAATTCATCAAGAAAATTGAGAAACAGTGTGGTGGCAACATTGGCTTCTTCATCGTCGGTTGTTTGAGAAAGAATTGACGCAATTGAGAAAGCGAAGCCTGCTTGAAGCTCATAGTTCAACCCGCCAGGGCTACGGACGGTAGAATGCAACACAAGTTGACGAAGCATGTTTCGAATGATCACATCTAAATTTGATACATCGACGTCAATGAAAGATGAAATGACATCGCTGCTTAGTGCCATATGAAGTTCAATGTAACGACGGAAAACACTGTCATCGTGCTTTTCAAAGTCTTCGCCAAGTTCAAGATGACGCCAGCCGATACGATCGAGCAATTGTCCTGGCATGTTGCCGTATTTTTCAGTCATCAAGCTTCCAATTTTCTGTAGGGTTCGGTTCATCATTTCACAACCATGGGACGCCCCGAATCGGCCGGGACAAACCTTCCACACAAACTCTCTTCTTAAAGTATATGGGCTGTAATTTACGGTTCACGGTTAGCTAAATTACAGTATATCACAACATCGTTTGCGGCTCATTATGATTAATAACTGTTGAGGCGTAGTCGTGTTATGGCGGGTTCGCAGGCAATTGGAAGTCAACGGTACACATCCTCAAGGTACCACTACCAAAATCCCGAGGATATTTCAAATTGGAGAAGGAAAAAAGGCCACGACTTATTGCTAACAGAAGGGACTGCCCTAACAAGTGCAATCGTCGATTTCATTCATGGAACACTCCCTGAACATACCGAGCGAGAGAAATTCGAGCACCGAATTCATACACTTGTATGGGATCTTATTGCTGCTGGGTACTCTGCCATATTGAAGTGGGAAAGAGATGCATTAAACGGACACATCCGTCCAGATGTCAATGACATTGAGGCTGTTGAACAACAACACCAATTCTGGCAATTCTTTTGCGAACTTCGACGTATCTTTTCCAGAGTATGTCTCTCGATCGACGGAGAACTCAGCGAAAAGAATTTGCGGCAAGACCCAGAAAAAATCTCCCTAACCGTGATTAAAGCCCTAGCTGATATCCGATTTCGGTTGAGTTCGATTGTGATTGAAGAAGTAACTCGTTTGAAGGAAATTCAATTTCCCAATATGGAAAAGAACGAGAATGGTAAATGGGATGCCCATTGGTACGAGATTGCCTTGTTTCAAGAGATAACAGTCATTCTGAGGCGCCAGCGTCTAGCTGGTGCAATTGAAACCGCTCGATTTGCGATTGATTTCCTTGATGTCAGGCCACAAACCTATTTCGATGTGGGAGAATCCATTCTTGGTAACACATCCTTCAATCCAAGTCTGTATGGTGAAAACCCACTTAAATCGATGATGGAAATGTCAATTGCAATATCTTATTGCACCCAGGATGCTGCAAAGCAGGGACTGCAATTGCCATTGCCAAGTTGGCTTAGCAAGCCGATTTATTCAATAACGAAGTTTGTCAAAACTAAACCTCAAAACTTCTCCTTATCATCAATCCTACACGTTGAGAGTGGGGTTCGGGTTCTAATGCACAATATCGCTTGGCAGATTGAAAACGACGAACGCGGTAGATTCAAACTTTGCGAGGACATTGTCGCTTTTTACAACGATTTGGAGAAAATTCTTCACTTAAACAAAGAACACAGCAAATGGATTAGAGGGATTATTGAAAAAAGAATACACCAGGATGCAGCATTTTTGTTAGGAAACATCGCCCCATCATTTCTAGTCGACATCGATTACGGGATGCATGAGGATACATATGTTGATGTTGAATCAATAGAGAAACTGAATCGTATTCTCGTTTGTGGCTGGGAAAGAGAGGAGGATTCTCCTGCAATCATGAGGAAAAAAATTCGCCGTGCGCTGATTAAAGACATGAAAAGCCGGGAACAAAACTTCACGCGGATGAATGGACCAGAAATGTCACGAATCCAAAACTTACTTGGTGTCGATCCAACCTCAACAAATCCGTTCACGTCAAAAACGGGGTTTGTCAAAGCCCTCTGGGGGAATTCTGGCAAGGGTGACTCTGGTTTACTCCATATCAACCAATTCCCTCAATCAAAAATAAACAAGGCCTATGTCTCAATTCTTTTAGGGTATCTACATTGCTTGAAATTCAACCCAGAATTTTCAACGCACGCGGATCCTCTGGACTTCGGAGGGGGTTTCTTTGCAAAATTACACAATCACATCAAGTGGCAAGAAGAGAATAAAGACTGGCGCATCGTGAGTAAATTACCAACTAGGCCCCAATTTACAATAGGTCTTTTCAAGAAAGATAAAAAGGAAAATGAGAAAAGAAAATCACAACGTGAAATGTTGACGCGAGTTAACAAGGTCGACGCTCTCATGTACATTGCCGCATCACTAAACAGGCTTGACGAGTTATTGTTTGAACAATTGGGCGAAGAATCTATGCAACGAAGAACTGATAGAGCTGCAAGAAATGTTTTCATTCCATCAGACGAGATTGAAAATAATTTTCATCCTCATGATCTCCTCCATCTAGCAAAATGCTCAGAGAATAATCCCATGAGAATAGATGATATTACGATTGAAGACAAGAACGACGACTCTGTCGTAGAGCAAATTTTCCGAGTTTCATTCGCGCGTTTGCTCGCTTTATCCACAAAAACAGAGGTGCTTGCCCGAATTCTAACATCAAAACCCCTAAGGGAACCCTATCAGAGTAGCTGTTTCATTACGCTTGATCAGATTCGAGTTCTGTTACGATTCCTTCACACTGACTGGAAAAAACATTATGATATTTTTAATTCCGAAAACACAGGAAATAGAAATGTCCACATTGGTGATGACGATTATCATCATCGAGCGAATGAGTTGAATAATATTGAAAAATATGGCCACCGCAGCGCACAAAAGAACCCAATTACTCC
>CALBFP010000126.1 GCA_937894115.1 uncultured euryarchaeote | reverse complement strand
CAAGACGGAACATGGGACCGTGTATCCTTTGCGTTTATACGACCGAAAATCGGCGGAAAATCAACAGAATTGCTGGTTTCAAACCACAATCCAACAAGTAGGAAAAGGGGTTGGAAGTGTGGAGAAGTAACCCTAGAATTCTCCCCAAAATACTCCAACATTGAACAAAGAGCAATCGACGACTTCATCTCAAGTATCGACTCAATTTTTTCGGATGGACTTCTTGAAGTCTTGCAGGCCATTTACTCACCGTATCCTGTCATCATCTCTGGAGACCCTGGAGAAGGGAAATCGGTGAGAATGAAGCAGATCGCATCCGCCATGTCAACTGATCCAACGATCACCCAAGTACCGCTTTTCATCAAGGCGAAAGACCTCGTTCGGCACTTGGGAGAGTGGGCAAATCCAACTCGTTGGAATGAACTCAATTTTGATGAACAAGCAGTCATCCTTGGCAAATCGTTTTGCAACAGCAATCAGGATACGCTCGAGATGGCGGGTATTTCTGAGAAAGAGGTCACACAATCAATTCTGGACATTTACAAGAATTCTCCCGACAGTGCTGATGCTGGGTTGGTTTTACTCATTGATGCCATAGATGAAATTGATGATAAACGGAAGATCGATTATCTTCTTGATTGGGTGATCGATTTCAAAGATTGGTTTGGAGGTGGTTTTGCGCGCACCATCTTATCCACGCGTCCCTCGGAACAAGCACGCATTGAGACGAAATTCAACACGCGCAACGCCGTAAAGATGAATTTTGAGGATGCAGCCCTCGCCAAGACATTCCCCCAAGCTCTCGTCAAAGCATGGTCCGTTCCGGATTCTGTTGCCGAAGAGATCGAAGAGCTGTTTCAACAACAAGACGTCCTTAAGAACATTGACAGACCCTTGCTTATCGGCTGGTTATGTCGCTTCGTTCATGACGAGCTCGAACTCGGTGACCTCACAAAATCGTATGGTTTCTATGAGAAGATCCTCGATTTATCAACAGAATATACCCGCTTTGAACAAGAACGCGGGGTGGACAAGTTCTCGCCAGTAGAGCGAGAATCAATCCAACGAATGAGAAATTGCGTCGCTTTCCTTGACTTAATAGGAACATTATGGGAGAATGATACCGAGTTCTTGGGTCTCAATTCTCATGAAAGCCGCATGAAGTGCCTTTCTCTTCGCAAACATCAGAACATGTTTCCCGGTCTAAAATCAATGACAGACGACGTTGCCCATCAATTGTTTTTTGAGGACATGAGTCTGTTGTATGTTACCGGAGGTGGAGGGCTCGGTTGGACGCATGAGTTTCTCCGAGAATATGCTGCTGCTTTGTTTTGGACAGAACTCACCTCCTCTAAACACAAAACATTGACAAATTTCATCACAAAAAACGCCGTCTTATTTGGTGATGATGTTAATCTCAATTCCGTTCTTGAACAGCATGTGTTCCCATACCGACGTTATTTCAAACAAGCCGTGAATGAAATTCAACCATCAAGCAACCCAACCAAAGCCGATGAATCAGGAGGTACAGAGAGGTCCAAAGTCGTTCAGTTGAACAAATCAGAGTATAAACTTCGGCAAATACGGAACCAGATCGCTCACGGCCGGGATGTTCATCCCGAGGAATTTGCAGAAATGTTGACGGAAAACTTCTCTGATGACATCAGAATCAATGACGTGAATTCGGAAAGTTTCAAGGTGATATTGAATTATTTTTACGAACAAGATGTAAATTGGGTTTTAGGGAGGACAGGGAATCAAAATGATGACACGTCAAAGACGTATTTGGAACTGATAACCGGCGGAGTTATTCCCACACTCGCTGAAAAACTCCTGACTGAAGATGAACGGAATCAGATTTTCAACAACCTATTTAGGGATTCAATTTTCGAGAAAAAGGAGTTTGACTTTGAGAAGATAAAGGCCTATACATTTGAGAAATTTATCAATTCAAGCAAAAAGTACGACCTAACTCAATATCAGAAAATTCTAACCCTTGACTTCCAACAAAAAGACATCATTCTTGACGATAGGAACCTCAACCTAGATATTGCGACGCTCAATAAATTGCAAGATTACATCGATTCCTATACCAATAACGATGCTCCCAAGGCGTTGTTTAGAAAATTCTACGAAGCAGCACGTCCAGATGTCGGCGGTAGAAAAGAGAAAGCGCTTCGAAAATTGCTTGATATCGAACAGGAAAATGGGGATGAAGAAGCAGAGCAAGATATTTTGGAACAACTCTTCAAAATCCTATGGAAGGAGAAACGGCATGCTGAGAGCAAAAATATCTGCGAGGAAATTCTAGCTAGGGAAGATCTTGGCGACACCCATTTGAAGGCATACTGTCTAACCATCCTTGCTGCTCTCGAAAAACGAAGTGGTGCATACGAACAAAGTGAAAAATACATAAGGAAAGCAATGGAAATTGAGAAAAAAATCGGCCTCAGGGACAATGAAGCCGGTTCATTGATGTTTCTGGCCAAACTGGCTCATCAGCGCGGTATGCCTGATAAAGCATCATTCTTTTTGGGTGAGTCTGAATTGATCCTAAATGAATTGGTAGAAGGAGATCAAAAGGCAAGATCGTTGTACTTACTCGGCAACACACATATCGAAACTGAATCGTATGATGAGGCTGAGAGAGTCTATGGCCAATGCCTTCAGATTAATCGAAATTTGTCGAATCACAACCATGTTGCGGCTTGTCTAAACGGTCTTGGGTTGGCCGCCTTCTACAAAGATGATCATACAAATGCCTTGGATTACTATGCCCAGAGTTTGAGATTAAATCAAGAGATTGGTAATCAATTAGAGGAGGTCGTCATGCTGAGGAGAATCGGCAACATCCATCGCCTTGATGGGAATGTCATGCATGCAAGAGATAATCTGACCAAAGCCATCGACCTCGCCTTGGAATTAAACTACGACGAAGAAACTGCACGTATCTACAAACTGCTCGGGCACCTTGATCGGAATGAAGAACGCTATCTTTACTCAGAGGACAATTATGAAGAGAGCTTTTCACTTTACAAAAAACTGGGTGATGATAACGAAATATCACTCGTAGCCTACCACCTAGGCCAAGTCAAATATCGATTAAAAAAGTACAAGGAGTCAGAAAAATTCTTGCAAATAAGCTACGACTTAGACAAAGCACATGGCGCGCTTGAATGGCAGAACGCTTCTGCGGTTGCCCTTGCAAAGGCCATGAGAATGCAAAAGAGGTATGAGGGCGCTGAAACATTGCTCCAAGAGTGTATAGATGCACATATCAGTGATGGATTAGAAAAACACACTTTTGTAAATCTGATCCTTCAAATGGGACATACGCTCAGGCTTCAGCGTAAGTTCGGTGAAGCAGAATCCCAATACCAAAATGCTCTTCAAATTGGTATTGAGATGGCGAAACAAAGTGATTTGGAGAAAGAGTCCGATGATGTACTGTCTGATGCATATTACTACCTGGGATGGGTGAATCAAAACCTCGGGAATCTAGCCGAGGCCAGAGATCTGCTCGGAAAAGGCCTCATCATTTCAAAGAAAAATGAATGGGAGGGAGTAGAGTGGGCTTGCCAAAACAGACTCGGTTCGGTTGAAAGGGCTCTCGGAGAATTCAGCCAGGCCGAAACACACTACAAGCGATGTTTGGAAATCGACCGGGAAGAAGGAGATTTAGACAGTCAAGTGATTATCTGCACGAGGTTGGGCCTGGTGGCTGATGAGATTGGAAATCATTTCAAGTCTGAAAATTGGTACAGGGAAGCGTACACCATATCTCTGAGTACTGAGGATCTAAAATACCAATCCATCACATTGTGCCGGATAGGTGAAGCACAGAACTTACGTGGTGATTATGCTGAAGCCGAAGTCACCCTCGAAAAGTGCATTGAAGTTGACCAGCAACGCAAGGATGAGAAAGCCCAGCGCTCAATCGCAATTACGTTTGAGGGCCTCGGTCAAGCAAAACTTGGTTTAGGAAAATATGCGGAAGCACGAGAAATGTATCAAAAGAGTTTGGAAATCGCTGAATTGCTCAATGATGACGTTCTCTTGAGTTCACTTCACAACAGGTTAGGCAAGCTTGAAGAAGCTGAGAAAAATGTCACAAAAGCGCTGCATCACATGCAACTTTCGAAGTTGCATTTTGACACCATCAATCAACCTCTGTGGGATCGTGCTTCTCAGTATTCACAACGAACCATTCAGCGACTTAAGGAAGAACACCATGTTCTTGTTTTCGATGAGGAAACGCAGACCGTGATAGAGCGGACCGACTTGCGTGACGACCCAACCGATGAAAAGCATCACAGGAACGAACCAGTATTCAGAGATATCGAGACTGAAGAAGTTCCAGGTGTGCTCAAATTAGAAACGAAATCATCCGACAAAGACATCACACCTACGCTCTCCTCACCCAGTCTTGGAGAATTCATTTCCAATGTTACGCCTCTCACCATCGACATTCTCGGAATGACATTTTTCTTTGATGATCGAATCATTACTAATTTAATTCGGATGTATTGGAAAAAATCCGAAGACATACCGACTCCTATCTCTGTTGCCGTCGCTCGGCAAAAATCAGATGATGGAGAAACCACACGCTACCATGTTATAGACGGGAGAAAAAATCTGACAATTCTTCTTGCTGCGGTCGTTGAAGCTGCAAAAAGAATTAATCTCAGCGTCAACGACATAGTAGGATTAAATGATATCGATTATCAAGACAATACGGACAGGGGTACACTTGCAGAACTGCTTAGCAACCCAGATGATTTCGGTGATGATGTAAACCAGTTCATGGATAGCATTCATTCTATCCTTGAATTGGTCGAGCAGGATGGGAATTTGGACGCATTTATCAAAGCCGTTCTCAATGGGAAATTTGCTTGTACTACTTTTGAAATGGCATCTTGACGCACAACACAAATGGTTGACAATCTCATGACAGGTTGAATCTAGCCTCCTAATTCAGCACCCGATCGGTCTCCTCGGGGTCGATGAACAGCGCAGCAAGAATGACGAATGTTTCAAGCACGGCTGCAATGTAAAAGATGGTCTGGTAGTTGTAGCGCTCGGCAAAAATGGGCGCCAACTGGTAGCCAATGATGGCGGAGAGGTTCATCATGGCCATGTAGCCCGTGAACTGGGTCCCGCCAACTTCCGCCCAGGTCACCCGCATCATCAGCGAATACGCACAGATGG
>CALBFP010000125.1 GCA_937894115.1 uncultured euryarchaeote | reverse complement strand
ACGCTGCTGATTAGTGGAGCGCCGGGTGATATTGCCTATGCAGATATAACTGGCACTAAACAGGAGTCAATTACCCCAACAATTCCAACTTTTACCAATACCAGTACCAGTGGCCCAATCAGTTCATGGGAAATCGAACCATCACTACCGTTGGGCCTCAGTTTCGGCAGCAGTAACGGAACAATTTGGGGTATTCCAACCGTCTTACAGACAACTGCAGTTGCCTATACGGTTTGGGGTAACAATAGCGGTGGCTCAAGCGTGGCGTACCTCAACATCACAATCAACGATCAAGCGCCCGGTCCATTCGAATACAACCCGGATGACAACATCTGGACCAACAACACCGAGGTTCACCTCGCGCCGCAATTCATCAACCAAACCACAGGCAACGGCTCGACGTGGCAAGTCGCTGACATAGGGACAGCTACTAGCCTAGGAAGTCTTCCTGGACTCCACATGAAACCACTCCTTATTGGTGATACCATGTACTTCTCAGCGAGCGATGGAAGCACAGGCCACGAGTTGTGGGCATACGATCTCACCAATCAATCCACATGGCAAGTTGCAGACATCCGAAGCGGTTTAGGTCATAGTAACCCTGGATACTATTCGAGCATCGTTGTGGGCGATACACTCTATTTCTCCGCCAATGATGGAAGCACAGGTTATGAATTATGGGCGCACAACGCCTCGAACGGAACGACATGGCAGGTTGCAAACATTCGTCCTGGCTCAAGTCATAGTAATCTAGGAAGCAACATGATGCATATCGTCAACGGTGTGCTGTACTTCAACGCTCATGACGGTAACAAAGGATTGGAACTGTGGAAGCACGACCCATCGACCGGAACGACCTCCCGTGTCTACGACATCAACCCAGGCTCGACAGGGAGTTCCACTGGAAAGTATCTGAATACGGTCGTTGGTGAAGTGCTATACTTCAGCGCAAACGACGGAAGCACGGGCTCCGAACTCTGGGCGTACAACACCTCCAACAGCAGCGATCCATGGCGAGTGATGGATATCAACAGCGGATCTTGGAATAGCAACCCCGGAGAGTACATGCAATTGCTTGTTGGGGATACCCTCTATTTCTCAGCCAATGGCGGTAGCACGGGCACCGAACTCTGGGCGTACAACACCTCCAACAGCAGCGATCCATGGCGAGTGATGGATATCAACAGCGGTTCTGGAAGTAGCAACCCCGGAGAGTACATGCAATTGCTTTTTGGGGATACCATCTATTTCTCCGCCAATGATGGATACACGGGTGTTGAACTGTGGGCGCATGACACCTCCAACCACTCCACGTGGCAAGTGGCCGATATCAACAATTTCGCCACTGGTTCAGGTTCTAGCGGTGTAGGACAACATCTTCTTGCTCCCGTCGGCAGTACAATCTATTTCTCTGCTTACCATCCAGACACAGGTCAGGAGTTGTGGGCGCACAATACACTTAACAAAACAACGTGGCTGGTCATCGACATTTTTAGCGGATCCTCAAACAGTGTCCCTGGAGATCGCATGGACATCGTCGTTGGCGACACCATTTATTTCGACGCATATGACGGAATCAACAATTATGAATTGTGGGCACATGACACAACGAATGGTTCCACATGGCAAGTGACCAGCCTCAGTGGATCGTTTAGCTCGGAACCTGGATATTACATGAGCATATTCGCAGATGATGTCATCTATCTATCAGCAAACAGTGGGACCACAGGACATGAATTGTGGGCGCATCGTCCATTCTCCATCAACTACCAGACGAACACGGGTGGCGCCGTCACCTCGTGGGCCATCAATGCGAGCCTGCCAAGCGGTCTCTCCTTCGGCACGAACAACGGTACAATTTACGGAACACCGACCGAATTGTGGACGCAAACGTCCTACATGGTATGGGCCAACAACAGTGGTGGTTCGAGCACGACTAC
>CALBFP010000124.1 GCA_937894115.1 uncultured euryarchaeote | reverse complement strand
CGCAAAAAGTAGGTCCCGAGGTCTGCAAATACAGGGAATCTCTTATGAGGGGTTCTTAGGTCGGGCGAACAACAGGTGTATACTATGATGGACAACATACCATTGATTGCAGCAGGTGCGGGTGCCGTTGGGCTTCTGATTGCCTTTTACCTCTACAACCAAGTAACGAAAGTAAAAATTGACAACGAAGTTGTCGCAGATATCACAGACGAAATCCAGAAGGGAGCCATGGCGTTTTTGTTTGCCGAGTACCGTATTCTGTCAATCTTCGTTGTCGTCGTAGGTGCAGTTCTCGCTTACCTCAACGACACAGAAACTGCCATCGCTTTCTTTGCGGGTGCGGTTGCATCAGTTTTAGCAGGATTCTCAGGTATGCGCTCTGCAACCTCGGCAAACGGGCGCACAGCCATGGCTGCAAAGAACGACGGTCAAGCGGGCGCTCTTGCAGTATCGTACAACGGCGGGGCCGTTATGGGATTGTCCGTTGGTGGTCTCGGCCTTCTCGGTATCTCGCTCATCGCCTTTTGGCTCGGTGCTGAAGACGGAAAAACCCTCTCAGCCGCAGCAGGATTCGGTATGGGTGCTTCATCCATTGCACTGTTCGCCCGTGTGGGTGGTGGAATTTACACCAAGGCTGCGGACGTCGGAGCCGATCTCGTCGGAAAGGTCGAGGCTGGTATTCCTGAAGATGACCCACGCAACCCTGGTGTCATCGCTGACAATGTCGGTGACAACGTCGGTGACGTTGCTGGAATGGGTGCGGACATCTTCGAATCCTTTGTTGGTTCAATCATTGCTGCGATGATTATCGCAAGCGACACAACAGATCCAATGGGTGTTGACTATGTTCTGATGCCGATCCTTCTCGGATTCATCGGATACGCTGCATCCATCATCGGTGTCTTCTCAATGGCTTTCCTCAAGAACGGAAAAGACCCTGCAGCAGCTCTTCGAAACACGACGTTCATCGCAGCGATTCTGTTCTGGGCGGGTGGCTATCTCGCCATACAGCAGGGTCTGATTGATGTAAAGTACGGAATCATGCATTCGGTCGTACTCGGTAGTGTCGTCGGAATTCTGATTGGTCTTGTCACGGAATACTACACCGGAATTGAACCCGTATTTGGAATCAAAACAAAAGCAATTCCTCACATCGGTGAAATGTCAAAGACAGGTCCTGCGACTAACGCTATCGCAGGGCTGTCTGTAGGAATGATGTCCACATTTATTCCAGTCGTTCTCATCGCAGCAGGTATCCTCGGAGCGAATGAATTCGGTGGAACCAAATACGGTCTTTACTGCATCGCAATGGCTGCCATGGGCATGCTCGCTACCGTTGGTGTAACGATGACGGTCGACGCATACGGACCAGTTGCTGACAACGCAGGTGGAATTGCTGAGATGAGCGGACTTGGAGACGATGTCCGTGCCATCACTGACGAACTTGACTCGATTGGCAACACGACTGCTGCAGTGGGTAAAGGATTCGCTATTGGATCTGCTGCCCTGACAGCACTCGCACTCTTCGCTGCCTACACAACATCCGTTGGTGGCGTAAACCTTGACTTGACCGAGCCAATGGTTGTCATTGGTCTTCTTATCGGCGGGGGGCTCCCGTTCGTGGTTGCTGCAATGACGATGACCTCCGTCGGAAAAGCCGCTGGTGACATGGTTGTTGAAATTCGACGTCAGTTCAAGGAAATCGATGGACTCTTGGAAGGAAAGGAAGGCGTTAAGCCGGATTCCCAGACCTGTGTTGATATCTCGACCAAGGCTGCTCTCCGTGAAATGGTTGGACCTGGTGTCGTTGCAGTTGTCGCTCCCGTCATCATTGGTTTCGGCCTCGGTACTGCTGCACTCGGTGGAATGCTCGCCGGATCACTCGTAACCGGTGTCTTGATGGCGCTGTTTATGGCCAATGCTGGTGGTGCTTGGGATAACGCCAAGAAAGCGATTGAACAAGACCACATCCCTGGTGCAAAGAAGGGTGATGACGCTCACGATGCTGCGGTTATCGGTGACACGATTGGTGATCCTTTCAAGGACACCTCTGGTCCATCGCTCAACATTCTCATCAAATTGATGTCCATTGTGGCAGTCGTTCTTGCCGGTACTGGCAAGCTCACTGAGAACGGACTTCTCTGAGACGTTCGAGCGTTAGACTCTTGAACAGTGGCCGATAGGCTGAACCATG
>CALBFP010000123.1 GCA_937894115.1 uncultured euryarchaeote | reverse complement strand
TGGCTAGGAGGTCCATTACACCCCCTACGACCTGATACGCCGCAGACCCATCCTATCTTCACCCACAAACCGTTCCAGGCATTGTGGGCTATCCGGCCTTGTTCTCAGTTTCCCGAGGTTATTCCAGACAATAGGGCAGGTTATCCACGTGTTACTGAGCGGTATGCCGAGCCCCAAAGGCTCTCGACTCGCATGGCTTAATCGAACTCCAAAAGCGGTCGCCTCTGGCAGGATCAACCAGATTTCTCGTGTTTTGATCCCTAGAGTTGTTATCGCAATTTATTCGCTGTCCTAAATTTCTTGGCGAGGTTATGAGCACTATCTCTTGCACAACAAAAAATACGTCATAATCTCAAATCACCTACCTGACCCTGAGCGAGCTCCATGTGGAGGTTTCTCAGAATCGCATGTGCTTCGGCTGTCGTCGTTAGGTGATGGAAACCTTCACCGTCCGAAGACTCGGGTCCCAACGCCGTTCCTAACGACGCAAGCAAGTCATCCACTCGCCCCCCCTATATCAAGATACCCGCTCGAAATTGGATAAAAAAGAGACCACTGCAAGCCAAGTCAGGAATGATTAATTCTCTTTATCGGAATCTACAAACCAAAATCAAGCATTTCTGCTAATGCTTTACTCTGCACCGAAGAATTGTCGCAACATCGGGTGCATTTCCATAGCCTGTTCTTTCTGGATTTGCTCATAAGTCCTCAGAATAATACCGACTGCAAGCAACAGACCTGTACCGGTCGCGTTCCCTACAGTACCGAGTAGATCGGCACCTGCTGCGAGTAAACCTACGAAAGCACCGGAAAAGTACGTAACTGGCGGAATATAATTCTCGAGAATCTTCTCCAAAACCTTTGGATTCTTACGGAAACCTGGAATCTGCATACCCGTTCGCTCAATTTGCTTGGCAACGTCCTTCGTACCCATGTTGGTGGTGTCGATCCAAAACTTTGCGAAAACCATCGAACCTACGGTCATCAAGACTACGTAGAACACAACATGCAGCATGATTTGTCCTAAACTATGCCCGAACATGTCGGATTGTTGATTCAGTAACGGAATCAACCAATCGTTCACACCGGCGGGCATCGAAGCATACCAAGCAAATCCACCTGAAGCAGCCGTTTGACCCGGCTCATACGTTCCTATGTAATCCGACATGGAAAACCACCCTTGCCGCCCTAAAATCGGAGTTTGTGACATCGTTGGATGGCTCCAAAACAGCAATGAAAACATGTTGATGTTTGCAAGCAGAGCAGCCATCAAAATAACAGGAATGTTCGAGGCATAAACCAGTCGAATTGGGTATTTACCTCGATGTCCACGCACCTTTCCATGCGTTAACGGCAATTCCAGCTTACTCGACTCAGCATAGGCCACCACCAGGAACACAATAACGCTCGAAACAAGAGCAATCACTGCGTTGGGATGGGTTGCATCACCCAGTAGTATCATTTCAAACCCGTTTAAGGATATCATTTCGCCGTTGGTCGCTGTCCTAAACATATAGAAAATCATCGGCAGTGTACCTGCTGGTGGGTTTTGTACGGAATAGGCCAAACCTGAGGTGGTCGGAAGAGGAGAGAGCGTACCAACAAACGTCGATTGTGCCACACCTGCTGCAATAAACAGCGACATTCCCGATCCAATACCCCATTTGCTTACCAATTCATCAAGGAGGAACACGAGGTAAGATCCTGCAAACAATTGCGCAACGATAACAAAGTTGGCCCAACCAATTCCATACTCATCGATCAGAAATTCCGAGGGATCGAGGAAACCGTAGGTTTGAGGAATCGATTCAATTGGAATCATAATAAGAACCAAAAGTTTCTGAACACCTTGATACATTGCTTTATCTTCACTGTTGGTCAAGTCGAGACGAATAATTTTCGCACCTGCGAACAACTGCATGATAATCGATCCCGTAACAATCGGACCGATTCCCAGGTGCATGATGGTACCCGATGCACCGGCCATGATGGAGCGGAATCCACTGAACAAGTCCATGGCTTGCCCGCTCAGACCGTACAGCATGACGTTGGTCATGGCGAAATAAATGATGAGAACGAAAGTCGTTGTCCACATCTTTTCTCCGAATCGCACGTGGCGGTCCGGTTTGGTGATCGCTGGATAAACGTCAACGAATCGGCTCAATGCGTACAAACGGCTGCTTTGGTCTCCGCTCCACATGAAACATGTGAGGATTGCAGCTGCTCCGAAACCAAGTAACAGAACTCCAACGAGTAGGAATCCCACCGCCTCATCGTAGCCACCCCATTTTTCAGGTCGACAATACCAAACAGCAATGAATACGAAAATTAGCCACCCGTACAGTTTCGCATAGCGTCCGATAATCGGCAACTGTTTCATCGACGCTGGAAGGTCAATTTGGAAACAGGCCATAACATAGGCTACGTGTGCTACTGCAAGTACGATACCGAACACAGCGGCATCTCGAGCAGCACCCGTTCCAGAGAGTTCATCCCATTGCCAATAAAACAGCAGTCCAAAATAAATTATTCCCGTAAGAACAACACCGATTGGTACTGGCTTGTGTTTCATTTAGAGACCTCCTTTCACTCTTCTTCCCATTCTTCCCAGTCGTCGCCATCTTCAAGATTGACGGAACCGCCTGCAGCTTCGACCTTTTTGATGGCCGTTGCGCTTGCATGGGCGACTGTGACTGTTAGAGCAGTACCGATTCGACCGGATCCGAGGAGTTTGTCGATACCAAGTGCTCCAAGGTCGATGCTATCTTTACCATCGGTCATGCCTTCCAGTTGACTGACGTTGCAGGTCACGTGGACGTTGCGTAGAGAGGGATGACGGTTGAAACCGTGCATACCCCAGTGACCTGGCATGTACTTGATCCGGGTCATAACTCGATGTTTGTTCATACCCGCATTACCACGACCACCGCGCTTCCCTGCACCGCGACCGGCTTTCTTTCCGCGACCGTGGTATCGGTTTCGTCCACGGTGTTTGTTTGCTTTAGTACCCATCATATCACCTCAAATCATTCTTTCAACGAGCGCTTTGATGTCGTCGCCCCGAGAGCCGAGAGCTCCACCAACAACGTACGACCGCTTGATGCCACCCCACCCCTTTGATCCACGAGGGGGATGGAGACGGAATACGCGCTTTAGGCCAGGGACATCTTTGACGGTTGCTTCGTTGTCAACAATCGCCTTTGCAAAGTCTCCAATGGTTTTGTAATCGGTTGCTTCTGAAACAATTGCATCGGTTAATGGAGCATCGCCGGTCATTCGCCCGCGCTCCGAGAGCATGGTTTCAACGGTAGCGAGGTCAGCATTGCCCCAAGTAATGTAGTCCTTGGCTTTGCGCAACATGCCAAGATATTGGTCGTTTTCAGGGATGATGACAGCATGATTGACCTTGGTCAGATTGAGATACGACATTGTCTCGCGAATGGAACGCTCGACGCCGACGTTGCTTCGTGCTCTTACCACGATAATACTCACTTCAATACCCTCCCGGTGTTGATGAACAGGCGTTCTCGCTGTTCGTTGCTGATTCGAGTTGTGTTTAATGCTTTGAGTGCATTAAAGGTCGCTGCTGCATAATTGATGGTCGTACGAGTCTGACCCTTGGTTCGAGAGAGAACGTCTGTAACACCTGCGAGTTCGAGTACTTTTTTACCGGTTTCACCGATGACAAGACCCTTGCCCTTTGCTGCTGGCATCAGACTCACTCGAGTGGATGCAGATCGTCCGTTGATCTTAATGGGGACCGATGTACCAGGACCTGCTGAAGATTCCCATGAACCGTTTCCACGTTGCACGCTGATGAGGTTGAGTTTTGCGGCAACAATGGCCTTTTGAATCGCATTGGATACTTCCTTTGCCTTTGCCATTGCAAGTCCGACATATCCGTCACGGTTGCCAACACAAGCCATGACATTGAATCGCACCCGACGTCCGCTGTCGGTCATGCGTTGAACCATGTTGACGTTGATGATGTCGTCTTCCAATCCAGGAAGAAGTGCATCAACAATTTCGACTTCACGAATCGGAAGACCGGTCGCTAAAGCGTCTTCGTACGTGATGACCAGCCCTGCGTAAACCATGTTTCCTAGGCGTGTACGAGGCGTCCAATTTCGAAGGTTGTTGATGGCGTCCGCTTGAGCGCTGCGACGTCGTCGTCGACCGCCAGTTTCTTCAGGCTCGGCAGGAGCATAAGCGAGAATCATTCCCGGTGCTTGCGTGATTTCTGTCGTTTCTTCTTCGGTCATCAGTATGCCCCCTCAATGGATGATTTGGTTGTCTCAATAGCATTTGCAACGCTTTCGTCAATGTGTGCGCCGCTAATTCGATCGTCGGAAGGAAGAATTTCTTCGCTGTGCGGTACGTTAAGACCGGCTTCGACCATTCCGCGAAGAGCAGCGAAGACACGTCCACCAGGCGTGCTTGCAGCAAGTCCGATATCGAGAACTGCATCCTCATGCCCTGCAGCAATCGCAGCCTTTCCAAGCGCATATCCAACAAGATACGATGCAGGAACCGATTTCTTCGACATGGTTTCTGGCCATGCGTGTTTCTTGACCAAGTCGTTGCCTGTGACGTTCAAAGCGACCTTGTCACCTTCAGCAGCCCATGTAACCAATTGGCAAGACGTTCGTGTGTTGGAAACACGAACAACTGCTCGAGGTTGTTGGCTTTGAAGGAGACGAAGACGGCGACGGTAGTCCGTTAGCCCAGCCTTGCGTCGTCGTAGAACAGATCGTCGTCGATTTCCTTGCATCAGTTATCCCCTTCCTTGAGTTGAATACCTTCCAGCGTCATTTGTGAGCGCATGTGAGCAATGGAACGGTAAGAACCTCCCTTTGCTTTGAGGTAGTAGCGTCGATACTGCGACGAGGTGATTTCATCGGTCTCTCGTAGATCCTTGAGAGCACGACGTTGCGAACGAATCGTTCGCATCCATCGGTTTTTCCGAGGGTTTCGAGCGTTTGCAGTACCCATTCTTTTCCCTTGACCCTTTTGGCGGCCCTTTCGTCGCTGTTCTTGGCGAGAACGGGCTCGAACACGAGAGGTGCCTTTGACGGCTTTTGCTCGAATGAGCCCCTCTTCGATAAATTCACGAATATCATCGGCTTGAACGGATGATGCGACTTCGTCGATGTAATCAGGATTGATCCACACTCTGTTCTCTCCGCAACCTAGAATTTTAGCAGCGAGACGTTTTTGATTCGTAAGTTGCATCAGACATTCCTCCTTCTGTTTAGAACACGAATGCCCAACTCATCGGCCCGTGCGTGAATGAACTCACGCTTTCGTCCACCGACGGTTCGGCCAACACGAGCTGCCTGCGTTTCAGGATCGATCGATTCCAAATCGTTGAGGTTGTGTACCATGACTTCTTGGAAACCTGATGGGTGAAGGCCTCGTGCTGCAGCTACTTTACCGTGACCGACTCGTACGAGTGATCCTCGATACTTGTAATTTCGACGTTGTTTGCTGTCCATACCGTGTGGGGCGCGCCATCCCGACCGGGACAACCGCTTGTAGCGGAACCATTCCGTGCGTCGGAATGAAGGTGTTTTCTTCTTCTGTGCTGCACGGAGAGCAAGTGCTTCTTGAGTCGCTTCATCGAGAACCGGTTTTTGTTTGGCAACATGACCTTCATCCTCGTCGTCATCCCAATCGTCATCGTCTTCAAAGAAGTCGTCTTCCTCTTCTTCAACATCGGACGATGCTTCCGTTTCTTCAACGGGTGCTTCGTCTTCACCTGCAGCTTCGATGAGACGTTCAATGAGATCAGCCTTCTTCCCCGAAACAGGCAAGCCCTGCTCTCTGAGCAATTCCTTGAGTTCAGCTACGGTCATACCTTCGTAATCGTCTGCCATCCTTCATCACTCCTTGCTGAGACGGTAAATCCCGTCTTGAAATACTCGTCGATCTCGCTTCTTGACCGTTGTGCAGCGTTCGATATTTGCTGCAGTTTGGCCAACGAGTTCTTTGTCGATCCCTGTCACCGTGACTTCAACCTTGTTGGTGACCTTCACATCAACACCAGGGAGAATGTCTGCTGAGCGTGGTACTTTTTCTCCGAAGTAGTTGTTGACGACGAAGTTTTGTCCCTGAACCGCCAATGTCATTGGGAAGTGAGAATAAAACGCTTTCAGACGATAGGTGAATCCTTCTGTTACACCTTTGATCATGTTGTTGAGATGCGCATTCCAAGTACCGGCCATTGCTTTGTCCTTACGACGTGGCAAATCGGTTCTTACAATGAGACCGCCTCCATCTTGGAACAGTTCAACTCGAGACGATACAAAGCCACGCGAGAGCGTCCCGTTGGGTCCAGCTATGGTGACGACGCCATCTTCGCTGAGTGTGGCAGTAACGCCTTCAGGGATGGTTACGTTGTGTTCGATTCTGTCGATTTTTACCATAATTTCACCTCAATACACATAGGCAAGCAGTTTGCCACCAATGCGAGCATCTTTCGCATCATAATGATTCATGACACCCGAATTGGTCGTCAAAATAAGAAGACCAAAATCTTGGGCTGGGAGATAGCGTGTCTCCCACTTTTCGAATTCCTGTCGTCGAACGCTGTGTCGTGGTTTTACAGTACCGCATCGATTGATGGTACCGCGTAGTTGCACAACAAAAGCGTCTCCTCGGCCGTTTTCAACACGTGAATACTCTCCGATGTAACCGGATGTCTGCATAATGTTGAGAACGTTACCAAGTAATTTGGAGGCCGGTGTCAATTCGACATCGAATCGTCCAGCCTGTTCTGCGTTGTATATCTTGACAAGTGCGTCGTTTAATGGATCAAATTGCATTCATAATCACCTCAATTCATTTTCTTAAATCCTATCTCAGGCCCAATGTCTCGGAAGCACTGGCGGCAGAGACGTAGGCCATGGCGTCGAATCAATCCACGTCGTCGACCGCATCGTCGACATCCAATCGTTCGTCCCATGTATTCTCCATGATCTCGTGCCATTTTCATTCCTCCATGATGTTAATTCCAAAGTTTGACTTGAACCATTCCATCGATTCTTCTCGAGAAACTGCATGGCTTTTACCGACTTTGCTTTTTGCCTTTCGACGACGACTGATACGGTGACCGGGTCGCTCAAGGACGACATTGATGTCCATACCGTAGATACCAATGTCTGGATCGTATTTTTGTTCAGGGAAATCGGTGTAATCTCTTATACCGAATGAGAGGTTGCCTTGCGCATCAAAATTCCAACCAGGTATCGTGTTGTCACGAACCCAAAAGGCGTTGGTCAAGAACTCCTTGATGGTGGTTTGGTCGCGCATGGTTGACCTGCAACCAATCGGCGCGCCTTCTCGAACTTTGAGGTCACGATTTTGGATTCGGCCAAGAGTTCGCTGAGGGCGTACACCCGTAACCATTTCAAGTACATTTTCTGCATTAACGAGTCGATCGCCACCTTCGCCAACACCGATGTTGACGCAAACCTTGGTGATGCGTGGAACGCTCATTGGATTGACGGTTTCACTCAAGCCTTCACCTCCATGATTGGAACGCTTGCATCACCGACAACGAAAACGTTGACTTCGGTTGTACCGAAGTCATCGAACGCTACCTCGTTTGGCATGCTTGATTGCTTCACGATACGTTCCTTCATCGCAGCCATCTCACCGACGTGAGTCCCGCCAATAAGGTAACATCGGACACCTTCGACAAATGCGATATGTTCGACGATCTTCTGATCGGGAAGAGCGATTTTCAACGAGTCTCCAGTCTTGTATTGTTCAGCTTCATCGATGACCATGTTACGACCGTCGTGAAGATTGAGTTGGGTTTTTCCTCCCTTGATGGTCGTTTTTCCTTCGATTCTTACAATTTTGTACGAGGCCTCTTCTGAGGATATTTTGACATAACGAAGACGCCCATTGGCATCGAGCATGCAACGGAAGTGTTCATCGCCGAGCGTAAGAACGTCCATGAGACCAACGCCACGACGGGGGTCTTTGCAGACGCGTCCATCGACCTTTACAAGTTCATTGTGAACGATAAATCGCACCTCACGTGAGGTCTGAGCACGACCAAGGACATCTCGAACGATAAGGTTGACCGGCATGCAACGCTCAAGGCTGTGCCCGCCAGGACTTGGCCGAGTAACCCAGATGGTTGTCTTTCGTGGAAGAGGCCAGCTTCGTGGCATGGCCAATCGCTTCAAGTGACTGCTGCTACCCATATTCATCAACTCCTGTCCTCGGTTAACTTCTGCATTCGTATTCTGTCGGTCTCGTCGAGTTTGACGACCACAACGTTGGAGGCGTGAACCGGAACCGCCTCTTCTTTGTTATCGGACTTGGATTGTTTTGCACCTTCGATAAGGATGCGACCGTTCTTTGCATCAATACCGATCACAGGACCCGTCAATGGCTCAGCCTTTCGCTTACCGCCGTGGCGTTTACCTCCATGGGAGAAATCTCCACGAATGACGCGCACGGTGTCACCGGCACGAACCGTAACGGATCGGACGCCTGCAAATCGTTCATCAGGCTTGTCGAGTTGCAATCGTGCAGATACTCGCTTGCGCTTGGTGTGCATGGAAGCATTGTACTGCTCCTTTCGTTGCTTTCCTGGTTTTCTTGACTTGACCATTTTTGTTCACCTCAGACGATTTGTTTCGCTGTTGCAGCGATACGAGGCCAGCGCTCAGCAGCCTCTCGAGAAACAGGTCCTTTGATATCAGAACCTTGGACTTCACCCTTGAGATTGGTAATCACGCAAGCGTTGTCTTCGAATTGAACCCATGTGCCGTCGGCTCGCCTAAATGGACGACGTTGTCGGATGATGACTGCATTGAACATCTGGCGGCGTGTGTCTGGAGTTCCTTTCTTGACAGAAACCTTGGTCATGTCACCAACGCCTCCAGATGGATATCGGCGCATGGTACCACCGAGCTTGATGACGTTGACAATTTGCACAATCTTTGCACCGGTGTTGTCGGCAACATGCAATCGAGCCATCGTTGGTAGACCACGTGTTTGTTTACCTGCAATGCCGCGCATCAGGCTTCACCTCCTGTTTTTTCAATAACGCAAAATGAGACCGTCTTCGAAAGCGGTCGGCATTCCATGACTCGGACGGTATCGCCAATCTCGACATCGCCTATGCAACTTGGAAGATGTGCGCTAAGCGAACTCGTTCGCTTTTCAAACCGCTCGTACTTCTTCATGTAACGAACGTTGTTGCGTTCAATTGTGATGGTTTTCTGCATTCCAACACCTGAAACAACGCCTTCGAACATTTGTCCTCGTAGGCGCAGGCTTCCGTAGAATGGACAGTTTTGATCCCCATCCCATTCGCCTGTTGGTAATTTGACGTCTATTCCGATTTTTCGCATGTTCATGCCTCCTTGTATTTGCGGCTCATTCGATCTTCGGGGCGTTGCCGCAGAAACGACCCAGAAAGGACGGTCTTACCGTCATTGAGTGTGAATTGAATCGCTGCCTTTCCAAGAACACGTTCAAGACCGTTCTCGAGAATCGTCAGCGTCTTTTGCGTCTCATCGATGACGTTGCCTGAGCGCCCGATGAGGGTTGGGTCCGTGGAGTCAACAACGGTTAACGTTTGACCAATCCATGTTGTGTTCCATTCCGTCATTTATCTCACCTCCACATTGAATCCATTGTTTCGTAATACGTTTGCTGCTTTCTTTTTGTGATCTCCTTGAAGTTCAATGATTCGACCTTTTACCGTTCCTCCAGCAGCGCATTTGTTTTTGAGTAGTTTTGCTAATTCGTTGATGTCTATGGCAACGTCGTCAATACCTTCCACTTTTGTTACGATTTTTCCGTATCTCCTTCTATCGGTGGACAAGATTGCTCGTTGTTGTTCTTTTGCAATTTCTTGGCAGATGCATAGTTCGTCAGGTAGACCACATACACCACAAATTGCCGCCATAGTTGTTCATCACCTCGTATTTTTTCAGTTGTTCCCTAGATGGGTTTTGATTCGCGCAATGCTTCTTCGAGTTGCCTTGTAGGCACCCATGTTGGAAGGCGTGCCACCAAGTGCTTTCTCTGCTTGCAATTGAAGAAGTTCGTCCTGCAATTCCAGCAAGCGAGCCTCGAGCGCTTCGCGACTCATGGCGAGAATGTCACGGTTTCGAACATGACTCATTCTTCCACCTCTTCTGGAGCTTCTTCTTCGGCTTCTTGATTTTCAGCTTCACGGATCTTCAGTTCTTCATCTGAGAAGATCGAGATTTCGTGCGGAAGTCGGGTGTTGGCTCGCATAATCTCAACCGTAACACCGATTGTGCCGAGTTTACGAACTGCAACTGCGTATCCCTTATCCATGTGCTGCAATGCGGTTTCACCGCAATACTTGACGTGACCCATAATGAACTTCTGGGTTCTGTTTCGAGATCCTGTAAGTTTCCCAGCAACGGTTACGATTACACCTCGTGCACCGGCCGACATGATGTTCTCTGCAGCGCTGTTTCCTGCACGGCGGTAGTACCAACCACGCTCAAGAGCGGAAGCAATTTTTTCCGCCATAACCTGTGCGTTGAGCGTTGATTCTGAGGATTTGATTTCTTCCACCTTGAGTTGAGGGTCGAACAAATCGAACTCACTCTTTAAACGGCTTTCAAGTTCCTTGATGATCTTTCCTTTTCGTCCGATTACAAGACCTGGGCGCTCAGCGTGTACGGTAACTTCGGTACCGTTCGGTGTTCGCTTGATGTCCAATCCACCAAAACCAGAGCGTTTTGTGTTCTTCATCAAGAACTCCTTGACGAGATGTCGCTCAACGTTGCGATTGACAATTGCTTTGATTGTACTCTTTTTACCTGCCATAATCAATCACCTCAAAAGTCGTCCTCCAACTCGTCGTCAGTTGCGCTGAAATCCTCAAGGAACAATTCGAGATTCACTTGGTAATGGTTGCTTGGTGTTGCACGACCGCGCGCCCTAGGAATCCATCCCCTTCGAATCTGTCCTCGGTGGGCAGCAACGTGGGTAATCTCCATGTCTTCTGGTTCGACATCATCGTATTGATGTCGTGCGTTTTCCATTGCGCTTTGTATAAGTTTGATGAATGCGCGACTCGCCTTCACTGGATAACGACCGGGTCCAACCTTTCCTTTCCTGTGACCCACCATTGAGGGTCCAGAACGCTTTCGACGTTTGTTGCCGCTTCCCAATCGATAGGGTACTGCGGTTGCTTTCCTGCGGATGTCCGCACGATCTGAATCGATCAAGAGTACCTCATTGAGGTAGTTGATTGCTTTGCCTGCCGTCATACCTTTGATGGCTCGAGCGACTTCAAAACAGTGCTTGACGTGCATGTCGACGTTGACGGCACGAGCTGTTGCGAGTCTGCTCCCTTGGAGAAGTTGAGTGTATCCACGCTGTGGAAGTTGTCGACGCTTTGTTCGACGGTCCATGTTTCGTTTGTTGCTCATTTTCTTCACCTCACTTCAATGGTACGTGCTTCGACGAACGGGTCGCACCAACACCCGGTCCACTGTGAGCAACACCACGGCGCGTGATTGCAAACTCACCCAGATAGTGACCGATCATTTCAGGCTTCACACCAACTTCAACGAAGTTTTGGCCGTTGTGAACTGCGATGGTCTTTCCAACAAATTCTGGGAGAATAGGCATGTCGCGTCGATGTGTTCGAATCGTGTTTGATTTGCTTCGCTTGACACGATCGATGAACTTTAGATTCTGCTCTGAAAGTCCACGGACAATCGTTCGGCGTACACGTGCAGGAAGTAGGCGCAACAGATACTCATCGTGGCCTTCTTCTGGGAACATTGGCATGTTGGTCAATGTTTCAACATTGTATCCACGATAGGTGAATTCCTTCTTCTGACGAGCCGTTGTGGTCGAAAGTCGCTTTCGTGCCTTTCTTCGACTTGCCTTTGGGGTCATGAATGACTTCTTCTTCTTACGTCCCATACTTCAACACCTCATACTCGCTTGCCGCGTCCTCGGCCCGTGCGGCTTGGGGCGATCAATCCGACCTTAGCACCAGGGGGCGTACCTCTTGCCACTGAGTTTGGACCGTGAACCGCTTGGTGGTTACCACCGCCGTGTGGGTGATCCACAGGGTTCATTGCAACACCGCTAACATGCGGGAAGAGTTTACCTCGAGCCTTGGCCTTGTAGTGAGCAGCCCCTGCTGTGCGCAGTGGCATCTCATCTCGACCATGACCTGCAAGCACACCAATGGTAGCTCGGCAGTTTCCAGGGAGTTCCTTGAGCGATCCGGACGGCATACGAATACGGACTCTGTCCCCAAGTACGGCTTCGACAACACAGGAGTTTCCTGCTGAACGAGCCACTTTACCGCCGTCACCGGGCCGAAGTTCGACGTTGTTGATTGCAGTTCCTTCTGGAATTTCAGACAGGAGCGTTATGTTTCCTGGTCGGAGTGAGACATTGTCTCCAATGGCAATTTTACCTCCAACTGCGATACCCTCTGTTGCAACAACAAAGGTTGTATCTCCGTCAGGCAACTTGACTCGAGCGAGTGGAGCTGTATGGACAGGGGAGTGAACCAATTCGGTAACCTCACCGACCACATCCATGTCCCTTGGCATTCTGCTAGCGCCAGGGAATCGGTGGCTTGACACACGATACCGTGGCGATGATCCTTTACGTTGTGCACGAATTCTCTTACCCATAAGTACTCACCTCATAGTGCTCCTAGACGCATTGCTGCGTCTTCTGCATCGTAGCCTTCTGCCAATCGTACGCTGGCATGCTTTCCATGCTTGGTGTTGCGTACGTTGACCGATTCGACTTCAACTTCAAATACGGTCTCCACTGCACGAGCAATCTGCTTTTTTGTTGCAGCTCGTCGGACAATAAACTCAAGTCGATTCTGAGTGGTTCGTGCTTCCATGGTCTTTTCCGTTAACCACGGCATGATAATTACCTCATAAGCATTCATGATATCACCTCAGTTGAGCGCCTCCAATGCGTCTTTTGTGAAGACCGTCAATCGGCCAACATCGCCTCCAGGAGCAAGGTCTTCTGCGCTGAGATCTCGTACAGCAACGACATCCACGCCCGGTAGATTCCGGGCTGCTTGTGCAAGGCCAGATTTTTCTTTGACCACCAAAAGAACGGACTTTGGTGTCTTGTGAACGCGACCGCGCATGGTTGCTTTCCCTGCACGTATCTTACGATTGGTGCGAGCTCGGTACAAATCATGCCCCAATCCAAGTTCGTTGAAGATGGCAATGACTTTTCGTGTGGCTGAGCCGTGATTGAAGGCTTCAATGTTGTATTCTGCAGTCGTTCCGTCGATGGTTTCAGAGTAACTTCCCAGAACGATTGGAAGGTGTTGTACAGATTCATCCAGTTGGTGGCCGCGAGCCATAACCCGCTCCATGTCAACGGTTGCTGACAGTGCAGCATCTCGTGCCATACGGCGCTGCTTTGCATTGAATTTTCGAGACCATTTCTTTTCGACTTTCGGTCCGTGAGCCCGGCGACCGCCCAACGTGTGAGGGTTCTGTGCAGCTCGACGTTGTCCTGTTCGACGCATGATACGTGAGACACCTCGCCCCTTACCCCACCATTCGACAGAGTGTTTCATACCAGCCATTGGTCGGCGCTTTCCTTGATGTCGTCGCGAACCGTAGGCTTGTCGACGATTGGCTCGGCTTGATGCGATCGCATCACGGACGAGGTCTTCTCGAACCGATTGACCGAAAGAATCCGGTAGTGAAACTTTGGAGCCGTCTTCGACTGTAATGTCGAAAACGCTCTGAAGTCGGCCAGCATCCATCTCATCTTGAGTGATGTTGTTGCTGATGTTCTTGACAGCTACCTTCATCTTCAGGCCCCCTGCTTGCTACGGGTGCTTACGTAGGTGATTTCGTACGGGTGGGGCTCTTCGTTTGAGCGCATAGCATCTCGGAACCGTATCAATCGCTTGGCAGGCCCCGGGACGCTTCCCTTGATGAGAATGTAATCAGAGTTGACTTCTCCGTAATGCAGGAATCCACCCGCTGGAGTGATGGAATGATCTTCAGGATTCGCAATACGGAGGACACGCTTGTTGAATTCCGTTCTTTGATGATACCCTGTTTGACCACCTTGACGAATTGTCTTTCGCACGTAACCTGTACCGAAGTCTCCCATGTTTCCGTGTTGTCGGCGCTTCTTTGAGTTCTTGTGAGACTGAAGTTTACCTCCGAATCGGCGGATGACACCTTGCCATCCGTATCCTTTGGTGACGGCGATGATATCGGTCATCGCCCCTTCTTCAAAGGCGTCCGTGAACGATACCTCTTCACCAAGTCGCTCTTGTGCAAAAGCAAGTTGTTCGCTTGTGGCACCGCCATCGAGACCGACTTCCATGACTTCAGGAACTTTTGAAGGTGAACCCGAAACGTTGGAAGGCTGTGTGGCAACGATGAGCCGAACCTCACACAAGTCTTGCTTACCAAGATTATCAAAGTGCTTATCAGCATCGTGATTCTTTCGATTTGAAACTCGGTCAAACACCTCTGGGAATGAGTCCATCAGGGTGTCCGCGTCAACCCATACCTCACCTGCGGATTGCTTGCCGTAGGGTGTCATCCGGTAGCCACGAACACCGAGAATACGCATCCTAGGGACCTCAACAACCGTAACAGGAATTCGGACTTCTTGTCCGGCGCTGGTTGATCGAGGATTCAAGTCTCGAGCAAGAACGTGCGTCATTCCTGCTTTCCAGCCTGCAAATCCTTGCATTCGTACTTCATTTGCGTCACTGGTCGGCCATGACTTAACGCGACCAAAAGGTCGGTTGGCCCGCTTACGCGGGCTAAACGCCATGCTACCTCGACGTGGGTGGTTTCTTTTTGCCATGTTGGGCTCCTCCATTGTTCTACAACGCAGAGGCTCCGTAGAGCGTACGAGGGCTCTTCAGGCCGGGAGTAGCCGTGACACAGAGCGCCATTTCCACGAGTGGGAAACGGTGCCAGCGGGATCCTTCTGGATTGCCCAACGTGTCTGGCTGCTCACCCTTAGAGCAACCTTCCGACTTTCCACCCCTATTTGAGTGGTTCGGTCCAAAAGTGGTCTCTAATCCGACGACGTCGGCAGGTTTTGGGCTCTGCACATCATCCTTTTGAACCCTCGACTTTTTCGTTGAATCATGCCTGTCTTGCGCCATCCACTTTTGCGAGACGGTATCGAGGCAAGGGGCTACCAAATCGAGGCAACGCAAGCCTGTATACGATGTTCGACCCTACTGGTTATGCCGACGGGATTCGGGAAAACAGCCGTCCAATGGAATTGCATTGCAGACGCACTTCACTCAAACGTTGAAAAAATTATCATCACAGCGCCAACGGTCGGTTTGGTCGAGCAGCATCGGCGAATGATTCTCGAACGTATTCAAATTGATGAATCAAAAGTCAGAACCTACACGGGTAGCGATCGCCCTGCAAAACGAGGACAATTATGGGACGAGGCAACGCTTCTCATTGCAACACCTCAAGTCATACGAAACGATGTGGATTCAGGACTCATCCACCTCAAAGACGTCGGTCTACTGATTATCGATGAAGCCCATCATGCCAAAGGCAATCATGCCACAGCACAAGTGGCAGACCGATATCGCCAACAAGCATCAAAACCTTGGCTGATTGCTGCAACAGCAAGCCCTGGTTCGACTCAGAAAGCTATCGAACAATTATGGAAGCGCCTGAACGTCAAACAAATATCCGTACAAAAGCGAGAAGACAACATGCTCCGTCCGTACGCTGTTGACATGAACATTGCAACGATTCGTGTGATGTTGGACGAAACAACGCTGGGCCTGTTGGAACCTTTAGAAGCGCATCAATTTGATGAAATCAACACCCTGCGGCGACAAGGTTTTCTTGCTCCAACTGAGCATCTTACTGCGGGTTTGATCGAAGAAGCGGCTCAACGAGCCAGTATCGCAATATCCCGAAAAGATCCGAGAGGATACGACGCTGCTCGGCGCATCTCGGATGTACGACGCATGCACATGCTCCTCGGTTTGTTGAAAACTCAGGGCCTTCGCTCGGCTCGGTCGTATTTGGACAGAGCCGATGAACAGCTCAGAGAAGGAGAACGTTCCACGAGTCGTTTCCTCAAAAAACAGGTGATCCACAACTTCCGTAAAGCTGTTCAGAACATGGATGAATGCCATCCAAAATCAGGATTGGTACGAAAACTCGTCGAAGAACACCTTGTCAAAAATCCAAACGAGCGCATCCTCATCTTCAGCGAGTATCGTGACACAGTCGATCACATCGTCGAAGACCTGAACAAAATTCCCAACGCAGTTGTTAACCGTTTCATTGGCCAAAGCAAGCGAGGAAGAAGAGAAGGAATGTCGCAAAAACAGCAACTGGAACAACTTGAACGGTTTCGAAACGGTGACATGAACGTACTCGTAGCTACGTCTGTTGGAGAGGAAGGTTTGGATGTTCCCTCTGCTTCCATGGTCTTGTTCTACGAGCCGGTTCCAAGCGCAATTCGATCGATTCAAAGAAGAGGTCGAACCGCTCGAGAACGAAGCGGTTCCGTCCACGTTCTGGTCGCTGATGATTCACGAGATGTTTACGTTCTACAGGCTTCAAAAAATCGTGAACAACGCATGCACAACGTTCTCGCCAGAATGCGGCTCAACAAACCTATTGATTCGTACGTAACGCGAAAAGATGGGAACCTGCTGGATTTTGAAATTGAAGAAGGCGATTCCAGACAACCAGCCTTGGAATTTTTGAAGCAAGAGCGCACTCGATTAAAATCTATAGAAAAGGAAACTGGAGAGAATAAAAAGGACCAAGTTGACAAATCTGTGTCAACACCAAAAACCGCACCCCCTCCATTGCACAAACGAGCACGTTCCCAGAAGAGTCTGTTCGATTTTGCAGACGATACGGAAGACCCGTGGAGTCCCGTTCTTGATGGAAGGGACGTCAACCGCCAATGATTCTTGCACGGGTTCGCAACTGCGCAAGTCGGTCTGGGAAGTGACCAAAGGCAAACGCTACCAATTCAGCAAGGTGTATGACCGGTACAGATGTGTCCTTTCCAGTTACTTTACCAGCCTTGACTTGGTATGAATCCAAGTTGGTATGAGAAATTGTACAAGCGCTTACAACGAGTTGAGCGCCGTTCGCCTTCGCTTCAGAAAGAACCGATGCGGTCATGCGAAGTGCGGTTTTTTCGTTGGTGAGCAGACTGGGAGAGCCAACACTTTGGCATCGGGAATCGTAGGCAACAGGCGTACCGCCCAAAACCGAAATGAGATCCTCAAGATAATGAGGATCGAATGGATCGTCTTCACCACAGAACCCTTCTCTCTGCATGTATGGGCCGTAATATGCTGCAATTTTCATTCCGAGTGGGTTGAGGACCGCTTGTTTGACTTTATCGAGACCGATTTCCTCTACGAGTAGGTGAAGCAAATGGCGAGATTTCGATTCTCCAGCATATTCGATTTTCGATGTTCGAGCGATAAGATTGTTCAGTTGAGAAGCAAGAACGGGATTTGCCTCCATGGTCGCTGCTGTATCGCAATGGATGCTGTGCGAGGTCGCACAGGAGGTCATAATGTCCAAGCCCTTCTGTTCAGCGAGTGCAAGATTTCGAGCGGCGAGTGCGTGTTGAAGACGAGGAGAAGCTTGTCGGATGATGTTGCCACCATCGGATGTGGCTTTTGGAAGTTCGATCAGGTCAATCCCTAACGTCTTGCAAAGAGGTTGTATGCAATCTTCTACTTCCATCATCGCTCCCCGGGCTACGTTCCCGGGATAGTATGCGACCTTCACCAAAACCCCTCAGAATCGTTGATCAAGTTCATTGAACAAGCTCACCACTTCATGATGGCTTTCGACTTTTCCGTTGAACATATTTGGGATTTTTCCAACCCCTGCTGGAGGTAGTAAGAGCGCTTGCAAACTGCGAATTGGCGGCCCACCCGTACGTGTAAATCCAAGCATCATTCGTGCAGAGACACCTGAAAAAACGTTGGATACAAGACCCAACGGTCCAAGGACTTGACGATACAATGTGGTTTCGTTGAGTTTTCCAGACCACTTCACTGAACGACCGTACCACTTTACGAGACGCCCGTGGCGGCCTGCGTTTTTGAACTCCGTCAAGAGTCGGCTTCGAGCATTGTTGAGGGTTTCAGAGAGCATTACGCCCGTTGTTCCATGACGAGCTATCGAAGCGGAATCAGCTTCACTCCAGACTCCGCCTTTGCCCTGCAAGGACGCCAGCAATTGCGCTCTGTGTTTTGCAGAAGTGCGCGGGTCGTTGATTCGTACCCAGCGTTGCAAATGAATTCCAGGGCCCTCGTATTCCGTATCAAAGTCGACCGTTTCCGACATCCCGTGCGCAAGAGTGTGGCTTGCAACAGCGTTCATTTGATGCAGCGCGAGTGCCGTTTCAGTAGCAAGAACGCCGACAGCATGACCGCTCAACAAGCGTTCTCCTTCCCGAGGATCGGCTTGCATCCATGGACTTGCTTTGTTCCTGTTCTCCTCGTATTTCCGTGTATCAACAATCAGATCACGAATCACTGGGAACCCAGGCAAAGGCTCAACCTTGATTCGACCGTTCGAGACAATGTCACCAACCCTGGCAAGGTCCGAAAGAACCACTCGCCCATTGGCTCGGACGCCGGTTGTAGCGGTTGCTCCAACCACGCCTCGTCGGAATGCAAAGGTTCCATCAACATCGCGCTGGAACGTTACAAACAAATCCTCGAGGGATGCGGAAGCTGGAACCGCTGTAGCAATAACATCCCATCCGCGCTCACCTTGAGATGGACAGTATCGGAACAGTTCCAATTCGATTTCTATTTCTGTGGCATCAATAATACCGGGAGCAAAGTCACCATCCACAACGTCCTCGGTATCCGATGAACCGTATGCTTTCATTTCATCAACAAGTGCGAGTTGCATTGTCCCAGAATCATCAACGCAGGCAATTCGAGGGAGCGCTTCCATTACCCACTCGTTCCATGGTGGTTCAAAATCAACATCACACAGTTGTATTTGTTGAACACTGGTTGCACCGAGACCGGAGAGTTTCCCATCCCAATCAAGACCTGCTTTGCAGAATTCGTCATAGCCTGTATCTCCAATGGCGCAAACAGAGTAGTGCATGGATGCTAGTGCTGGCGCTCCCGATTGTACGGATTGCCACAATCCTTCCGCATTATCGGGCATTTCTCCTTCACCCCACGTCGATGTGATGATGAGCAGGCGCTTGATGTTAGCAAGATTTGATTTATCGTAACCGTCCATATCAACAACGCTTGCTTCCAACCCATAATTCGTAGCCAACTTTGCGGTTTTTTCAGCGAGTCCAGCAGCGTTTCCAGTTTGAGAACCAAAGAGAATCGTTAACGAACGATCGCCACCCATGAGCGAGGCAATTTGTTCTGAACCTGATCCTGATACGGCAACGGGTGCAGAGGTTTCAGCAGGTGCTGCAACGGTTTCAGAAACGGTTGATTCATCCACTTCGCCGCCGTCAACTTCCGACATCTTCGGCAAAACGGAATTTGCCCACTTTTCCCATTCAGGCTCATATTCTACATCGCAAAGCTGGATATCGTGAACACGCGTTGCCCCCAATGCAACAAATTTTTCATCCCAATCTTTCCCTGCTTTACAGAACTCATCATAGGAAGTATCGCCAATGGCGCAAACAGAGAAACTAACGCCTGAAAGCGGGGGGTTCTGCTCGCACGTTGCCATCCAAAGGTCTTCTGCATTATCGGGCATGTCTCCTTCGCCCCATGTCGATGTGATAATGAGGACTCTTTTCAAGTTCGAAAAGGAGGAAGGGTTGTAACCGTCCATGTCAATTACATTCGGTTTGAAGCCTAATTTTTCTGCCATTTTTTTGGTCTTTCCAGCCAATTCTTCTGCATTGCCTGTTTGAGAACCGAAGAAAATGGACAACTCAGGGTTTCCTTTGACAGCCAAAACTTCCGCCTCCCTTGGTCAAGTGGACATATCAATAGTCTTTGAAGGTTGGGAACAAGCCACGTTTTTTGAGTAAAATCTGATGGATTAAAAATCACATCTGGAAACCGTCTTCTCCGCCAAATCCATCGCCCATGCTGACACCCTTTGAGGAGATTACATCATCAATTCGTAGAATCATAATGGCTGTTTCGGTAGCGGACTGGATGGCTTGTTCTACAACTCGCAACGGTTCAAGGACGTTTGATGCGTGCATGTCAACCACACCGCCTTCGTAAACGTTGATGCCTGCATGCGATGCGCCGTCAGCATGCGCCTTTCGCAGAGCAATGATTGTGGTGACAGGATCAAGACCTGCATTTTCTGCCAGAGTGCGGGGGATAATCTCAAGAGCTGATGCAAAGGCCTCAATCGCCATTTGTTCCCGTCCACCAATGGTTTCAGCATAGGTGCGCAAGTCACGGCTCAGAGCAGCCAGAACGCTGCCACCACCGGTCAGCACTGCACCATCTTCCCATGCAACTGAAACAACACCGACCGCATCATCGAATGCTCGACGTATTTCATCAACGACATGTTCGGTTCCCCCTCGCAGAAGTACGGAAACCGATTTTGCTTCGGGACAACCGGTGATGAAGGTCATGTCACTCTCACCAATCTTGCGCTCTTCGACGCGTGCTGCCTTACCGAGATCTTTGTCAGAGAGGTCGTCGACGTTTGTCACAATACGACCACCAGTGGCTTTTGAAAGGGCTTCCATGTCCGACTTCTTTGCTCGACGTATGGAGAAAACGCCTGCTTTGCTAAGATAGTGTTGCGCAAGCTCGTCGATGCCTTTCTGGCAAATGAGTACATTTGCACCGGATGCGGTTATTTTCTCAACAAGACCACGAATGTAGTTTTCTTCCTCTGCAAGGAACGATGCAAGTTGATTCGGATCTGTGATCTGAATCTTAGCATCTACTTCTGTCTTCTTGACTTCAATTGCTGAGTTTACAAGAGCGATTCTTGCATCGTTCAAGCTCCGAGGCATCCCTGCATGCACGCGCTCCTTATCGAGAAGTATACCGTCGATAAGCGATGAATCCTTGATGGAGCCTCCTTGTCGTTTTTCGACCTTAATGTCGCTCAAATCAACGAGGCGTTCACCTTCGTCAACCACTCCCACGGCATTGACCGCACGAACGCAGATGTCGGCCATGAAGGCTTTGACTGCCCCCGCAGATTTACCCGTAAGTGCTGTCTTTGCAACTTCCAAGAGAACTTCATCGTTCCCTTCTGTGGAGATTCCATGACTGTCAAGCAATGCTATGGCTTTCTCGGCAGCCAATCGGAATCCTTCACAGATTACGGTTGGATGCACGTTTTGTTCGATGAGATCTTCAGAACGCTTGAGGAGTTCACCAGAGAGGACAACAGCAGAAGTGGTTCCATCATAGCAGTGCTGCTCTTGGGTTTTAGCAACCTCAATGATCATTTTTGCTGCTGGATGCTCAATGTCCATTTCCTTGAGAATGGTTGCACCATCGTTGGTAATGACAACGTCACCCATGGAATCTACGAGCATTTTGTCCATCCCTTTTGGGCCTAATGTGGAACGCACCGAATCTGCTACCGCTTTCGCAGCAGCGATGTTGTTCGATTGAGCGCTACGTCCTCGCGTGCGTTGCGTACCTTCTTTGAGGATGAAAATTGGTGCTTGTCCATTTCCGTACATGTGGTTCACCTACTGTCTAGGGCGGGATGCTGTGGGTCTTGAACCCTACGACTGGCCATTTTACAATTGTCCGTCCAAGTATTGCTGGCCGTAATGCTCCCATTGCTCCATCGTCCAACCTGCTGGAAGGCCTTCGGGTGGAAGCGGAGGTCCAGCGGACGGCGACTCAACAACGGGAGGGGGTGCATCGGTTTCAGGAGGCGACTCCACGATTGGAGGAGCTGCCATCGGAACGGTTGGCGCCGCTGCGACCGCACCGTAGGTTGCGGAGAGTGAATCTTGGTACATGTCATCCCAGTCATCGAGATCATCTTCTTTGTCAATCGTAGTCAGAATCTTGAAGGTTACAAATCCAAGGACGGCGACGACGATGAAGAAACCGCTCCAAATGACGATGTTTTTCACAAGTTCGCCGTCATCTTCAGACGATGCACCGTCGCCATCACCACTGTCTGCGCTTTGTTTTTGCAAGACAACTGTAAGCGTCGCTGTGGGTGTATCCGGTACAGTCTCCGAGATGGCGTAGATTGTAACGTTGACCGTGTACGTGTCGGACGGGAGATTGATGAGTGTTGCTTCGCTGACTTCGACATCAACATTTATTATTCGTTCGGTGTCTCCTTCAAGTGAGAATCTTCGATCATCGTTGTTGATTCGAACACTGATGTAACTGGACCAATCCCCGTCGAGTTTGTCCACAGAAACGGTTTGAGTGGTTGTGATTTTGTTCATTATTTTCACTTCCATTGGATAAATAAGATTCGCGTCATCAATGATTTCTTGGGGGGGTGGTGTCAAGTCGATAAATCCTTGACGTCCAACGAAATAGGTCGCTTCACCTGTATCAGAGATGCTCGGATCGTTCACGGAAGTTGCCGTTAGTCCCAACGTAAGTTCTTTCTGAGCATCAGCGAGGAATCGGAAACGAACGGTGGCCTCCCATGTTTCACCGGATGGGATAACGGGCGTTGTCGCAACACCACCGATTGACACAGGATCAATGAGTTCGACAACCATGCCCTCAGGAACTTCAAGTGTTACTGTGAAGCGATCATCGCTGTTACCGTAATTTGTTATCTCAAACGAACGATCTGTCGTGTCCATCGAACCTGGAAGGAACGATTGGTCGGATGATTCATCGGAAACAACGACAGCCGCAGTATCGAGAATCTCGACGTTTACTCTGTACGAAACTGAAACCGAGGCATCTTCGACGTTCGTTGCAATCACATCGACATAATAAGGGGCTGGTGACAATCCAACCGGCATTGGAAGGGTGAGAATGATCGTGGTTTCTCCATCCCACGCGTCGAGGATGGCGGTTGTATCACCAGCAAGTTGGGCACCCAAGAGATATTGATGAGGCCCTCCTAAAGAAAGTCCGTATTGTTCATCATCGTTTCCGAGGTTAAGGAGATTCAAGAAAACCGTCTCTGGAATGCCATCCGCAGCACTTGAGAAGGTGTTTTCGTCCGCTGTAATCGATGCTTGCCTTAAGACTGGAACCTCAATGTTGCGACCAAGAATATCTGCACCAAACAATGAGGAACCGCACGACGGGCAAGTTGCTCGAAGGTTAAAGGATACGATGCCAGGTATTGCAAGGCTATCGGCAGTGACGTTAAGGAAAAGGTTGGTGACTTCCGCTTTCTCGAGGATGATTGGATTTGGAACGACGACGCCCGTTTCGTTTTCCACAACAGCGCTCCATCCTTCCTCAGAGAATGTTGGAACGAGATTGTAGGCTGCATCTCGGTTCCCCACGTTCTGAAGGCGTATTGGAATTTGACCCGATGCACCTGGTAGCAATGTGTCAGCTAGGAGAGGCGTTTGTGACGTAAGCGACACACCGTACTGTTCAGTGACAGCGAGATTCATGGAAACTCGACCTTTCTCTCCGGAGTTCGTCCCTCCGCTATCAAGGAACCAAACCTGCCAAGTCTGTTGTTGAACATCGGCTCCAGCAGGTATGGTGATGTTAACGAAAACATCAATGGTTTGACCTGCGCCGATGCTTGGGATGATAACAGGTGAAAAGAAGTCGTTTGGATTGGTGGTTTCAATTCGGATGGACGGGAATGCAGGATCCATCCAGGTCAAGTTTGTTACGTTCGAGTAGACCGAAATGGTTGCACCTGAGTAACCGTTGTTGGTAACCAAGCAATGCAATGCGACTGTGTTTGACGGGGGTGTAGAGAATCCTGCTTCTGGATTATCGCAGTTGATATCAAGGGTGAAATCAGCAACCTTTGAGACTCCAAACTGGATGAAATCATCAACGTGCATTCCTTCAGAAGCCCCGCTGTTATCGGAATGGAACAACAGACCGATGGAGTAGGAATTACCACCCAAGAACAAATCAGCATTTGCGAGACCCGGTATTTGAGCCCAGTCGACTTGCGGGTCCCAAGAAACATTCGTCCATTGACCTGGCGCCGGGCTAGGAGCTCCGTTGGAAAAATTCCAGACCAGCGATTCCATCTTGTTGTTGTAGTTTCCAGACCCTCGCCACAATTCAAAGGCAACGTTGTCACCTGCAGCAAGCGAGCCCCATGTTTGAGCGTAAAATTGCGTTGAAATGAATTCACCTGCAAAGAACGTCTTGCGACAAATGTAGGTTTGGTACGCCTGAGACATTCCGGGATCGAGTTGGCCCAGAGCACCGCATTGCCCACCCGCAGGGAAGAACATGTGAACAAGACGATCGTGCGCACCGGACGGGTAATCTGCACCTGGAGCGGAATGGCGCCAGTGATCGGTACCTTCTGGACCTCCAGTATCGGTTTGCCAGCTTCCACCTGCAGTGGCATCACCGCCTCCAGCAGGATATCTTCCAGAGATAAAGGTCGGAGATTCAACAGCGAGGGTTGTCCCATCGAACTTATCTTTCATAATGGCTACTGGAACAGCCAATTCAAGGACATCGTTGTCGTTGAGGTTATCAGCTGAATATAACACACTTGCTCGGACGATGAGACCTCCAGACAAGTCGTTCGTGGTCGTGTTGAGGATGGAGTGTGCAATCATGGGAATCCAAACGAACGAGCCTTGATTGCTTTGTCCACCTAACAAATCGGGTGTCGTGAAGTTGCTCGATTCGATGACATATCCAATAGGATGCACAATTTCAATCAACACCTCCGCAGATTTTCCAGTCAGTGAAGTACCACCCAATTGCACTTGCACATTGACTTCAACATCCTGCCCCATGACAAGGTAATCAACCGTCGATTGGTCCGACTGAACCCACGTGTGAGCAGAATCTGTGGCGTTCCCGAGTGTGATTTTTACCACTCGGAAATCGTCGGTTGGACCGCCGCGTCCTGAGGTCGCTTCAACCGAGTCCACTACCAGCAAAGAGGCAGTTTGAA
>CALBFP010000122.1 GCA_937894115.1 uncultured euryarchaeote | reverse complement strand
ACTCGTGAGGTAGGTTCGTTGGAGTCCGAGCGCCGTGAGCGAATTCGGTAGTTCAGAAATCGTCTGCAGTCATGTGATCGTCGACCCACTTGCTCAGGGCAGCCTTTGACGTCATACCCCTAAGATTGTCAACAATCGCTCCGTTGTGGAAGAGAAACAGTGCAGGGATTCCACGAACACCGAGACGTGCAGCATGCATGGTGTTTGCATCCGTATCGACCTTCGCAACCAGAATTTCACGTTCCTCTGCAAGGTCGTTGAGAATGGGCGCAATGGCTTTGCATGGTCCACACCATTCGGCCCAAAAGTCAACAAGGACCCATTCGTTGTCGTTGATGGTGCTTTCAAACTCAGAATCTGTGATTGCCCGTACTTCGCCCATGATTCTACGGCTTGTCGTCGTTTGAAGAACCTTTGCAGGCAAAATCATGGGATGCCCATGGACATCCCATCATTGTCTCATATAGGTTCAGTGTCAAATACAATACAATGGTTGGAATGAAAGGAAAAGGGTCGCAAAAAGAGGCACGTTTAGAACGTCTCAAAGAAGAAATTGCATCCTACATTGAAGATCGACCCGGTTGCTCAGCGGCCGATATTGTTGCGTATCTTTCCAACGAACGAAAGATGAGAAACCATGGCCTCACTGCTCGTAAGATAGGATATTTCATCCCGCGTTACATGAAGAATCGCATCGGCTTCAAACTCGATACAACCACCGGGAAGCGCACCTACCACACCATGGCATGACCAAACATTCAATGTGACGAGTGTTCTCGAGGCGTTATGGACTGGCCTGCCGGTGTCAAAGCTGAGGCGCTCTTTTCATCCAGTGTTGCACTGAGCATGTTTGAAAAAAGCCACCCAGCGTGGATGTTGCTGGACGGGGAGATGTCGTTTTCTCTGAAACAACAGTTGGCTGAGAAATTGAAATTGCTGGGTGCAAAGCATCCGAGCAACGTGGAATACGTTACCATCGATGAAAAAAACGGCCCTGTGCATATCGAAGAGGGAGCGATTGTTGAACCGCACGTTCATTTCATTGGACCTTGTTACATCGAATCCAATGTCATAATCCGATCGCATGCTTATGTGCGCGAAAACACATGGATGATGAATGGTAGCGTACTTGGCCATGCAAGCGAATCAAAGCATTCGTTGTTCTTACCCGGTGCTAAGGCTCCGCATTTCAACTACGTTGGCGATTCTATTTTAGGTTCAAACGTCAATCTCGGTGCAGGTGTTAAATTATCAAATCTACGCAACGATGGGGCGCAGATTGGAATCTGGCTCGATGGAGCCCGCCGAGAAACCGGGTTGCGAAAATTTGGTGCAATCCTTGGCGATAACGCTCAGTTGGGTTGCAATGCTGTAACAAACCCTGGAACGGTTCTCGGAAAATCCTGCATGGTCCATCCCAACGTTACTGTTGGAGGATATCACGCCGAAGGCACCGTATTGCGTTGAGGTTTCTTCATGTCCAATCTGTTCGGAACCGATGGGATTCGTGGACGGGTTGTTCTAGACGAATGTGATGATGTTGGTGCGCTTCAACGAATCGTCGAACAAAGGCTGCTGACTCCACAACTGATGAAATTGCTCGGTGAAGCATTGGGTCGTTGTTTACCGGAAGGAGGGGAAGGCAATCAAATTGTGATTGGCTGGGATAACCGCCCACACAATGAAACCTTAGCAGCGTGGCTGACCTTAGGCTTTCATGCTTCGAATTGCACAGTCGTCCACATCGGCTGTGCATCGACCCCAATGCTCCACTATGCAGTCCTTGAAACCAATTCTCGAATGGGTTGCATGATTACTGCAAGCCATAACCCTGTTGAAGACTCCGGCATCAAGGTCTTTGACGCACGGGGTCGAAAATCAATGCCAGACTATGAAAACCTCGTCTCTTCAATGGCCTATTCTTTATCGGAGGAGGAACCGACAATTGAGAATGATATTCGTGAAACCTGGATGCACCCAGACGAAAAGCACAACGTCGATCATCAAGACTTGCTGCAACGACGACTGTCTCTTGTTCGACCGCTGTTCAAACACGAATTCTCGTTGTCGAATCCCCTTCGACTGGATTGCTCCAAAGGCCATGCGTCGACTTGGTTGAGCACATGGCTCGAGCAGCAGGGTCTTTCGGTTGAAGAGGTAAGCAACAAGGCCAAGGCAATGAACGACGGTTGCGGAGCTGGAGAGCTTTCTCCAGGACAGGCATGGTCTTGGAGCGAAGTTAAAACAAGCGAACATTTGTTGATACGATCTCTTGAATCACAAGGTGTTGGAGCCGTAGTTGGTGCTGCTTTAGACGGGGATGGAGACCGCTGTCTTCTTGTCCGTGAAACCGATACGGGAGTTGAGGTTGTTGACGGAGACGATATTGCAGACGCTCTGTTGCAGGCCTGTCCTCAAGCATGGAAGGTTGCAGCGAGCATTGAATCGAACCTCAAACTCCTTTCAAACATCCATCAACATCCACTAATGCAGGGTTTTGAGACGGCCGTTGGTGACCGATGGTTGTCCCATGCTTTGGAAACGCATCTTGTTGACCAAAAACAACAGCCGCTTTTGTTTGGCATCGAAGATTCTGGACATCTTGTCTTTCCATCCCCCCACCCCCACACCGCAGAGAAATGGAGTCTCGTTGGTGATGGGGCAATGACGTTGCTTCTTTCTTTGTTGGCGTTTGGAAACGTAGAATCAAAACCTATGGAAAAAGGCTGGAAAAAGCGACTCAGTGTCAAGAATCCGAACCGTTGGATGTGGGATGGACGGAACGCATTATCCAACACTGTTGAATCCATGGTACGCGCCCATCTTGAACAGGCTGGAACCGTTGAGGATTGGGTTCGAGGGGGACTGCCTGGCGAATCAAACCTGATGCTTGTTCGATGCACGTTTAACGAAATGGACATGAGTTTTGGTTTGAGAAACAGTGGAACGCAAGAAAAGACCAGCATCAGTCTGCGGTTTTCTCAACCAGATCCGGGCTTCGATGCCATGCTGTTGATGCGTTCGGTGCAGAACCTCTTGCTTCGAACCTTCAATCCAGCATCTTATTGAGAAGCCAACAATTCATCCCTCGACTGTGTGAGATAGGTGATGATTGCGAGAAGCGTTGCCGTTGCTAGAAGTAGTGCAAGAGCTGCCAGCGCCGTCATGCCCTGATAGATGAGCACGCTCGCAACGACCCATGCAAGGATAAGGTTGAGGAAGCCAACGATGCGCCACCCTCTTCGGAGTGTGACTACGCCAATGACCCAAGATGTCGTCGACATTCCCAAAATGAGCAAGATGAACAACAACAGTGATGGCGACAAGACGCCTGAAATGATGAACAGTATTTGAGCCACCCAAAGCGAAGCTGAAATCCACAATCCGCGTTCTGCATAGGTAGCGATTGCGCTTGCAACCAATCCCGCCGAACCGATGGCAACAGAAGACATCCAGATGTCAAACAGCGTCAGTGAAAATTCGCTTTCAATCCACCAAACCAATTCATTCAGAGCGACCGGCAGTACGATGAATGCAATCATGAGAACTGCGGGTTGTTTCCATTCCCATCCACGTAGGACAACCAAACCCAGTGCCAGCAATGCGGCCGGCCCAAACGAGAGGAGAACGATGGAGACGGCAAACGAAATTCGTCCGAGCGCGCCACGATGATCTTGCAAACCTCGCTTCTGGCGTTCACGCTCAACCCAGTCCCAAAGAAGTGCGGATGTAACAAGCAACACTTCGTTACCGACAACTGGAATGATCCACGACATCTCTCGAAATTCGAGAGGGTTGGTCAAAGTTGGAATGGGAAGTTCTCCTCCGGCGATTACTGCAACAAGGCGGTCGATAACCAACAAGCCGACAACCATGTCGAGTACATTCGGTATTCTCACACCAAGATCATCGCGCCCGATAAGGGCAAAACTTCCCATCGCAATCAAGGCAACAATGAGCGTTAACAAATCGAACTGGTCTTCAAGCGACACGGTGCCTTGAGTCATTCTCGAGGCAATGTGGACCAATACCAAGCCGCCCATGGTCAGGGCAATAGGAATTTCAACACCCAACACATCAACCAATCTTAGGTTGAGTGATTCGGCACGCATTCGAGCGAGACTGATGAACAAAAAGGACATACCACCCATCATGAGCAAGGCGATGAGACCTGAGCCAGAGAGATAGGCAAAGAACATCGAGGCGAAGATTGTAACGCCAAGGAACGATAGGACAATGCTTGGTTGATGTTGTATATCACCAAGTTCCAAATCCATATCGCCGATGGAACCGGCTCGCTTGGACCGCTTCCTCTGCTTTTCTGCCAATTCGATCATTGCTGGGTCAATGAACTCGACACCGGTTTCTTTGGAGGTTTGATTGTAGCTGATCTGTACGCGTTGTTTTGCCTCAATGTCCTGCAAACGTTCTTGACGTCGAGCAACCGAACGAAGACCGGAACGCCACTCGCCCTGGATTGCGAGATAAGCACCAGAACCAACAAAACTCAACAATGCCATCGTCGTAAGCAAGCCGATTTCAAGGGTAACTCCAGTGAACAACATCATCCCAACCATGGTGACTGTAGCCAGCGTTGGTGGTAACAATCGGTCCATTTTGGTCACGCGCCGCATGTAATGGAACAACGTTCCAAACGAAATGAACCCCATCATGATTGCATCTTGGGCTCCTTGGGGAAACCATTCAGCGTTTGTCAATTCCAGTGAGGCATTGTTTCGAAGAGCTGGAATGACCAGTAAAGCGCCCATTACAAGGAGTTGAAATGTGACGATGCCGTTGGTCTGATTTCGCTTTGTTGTGTTTCGATCTTCAAGGAATCGGTCGGTATGGGCCAACATGAGCGATGATCCGATGACCATTGTAGCAGCGAACATCGAGGTGTGACCAAATTTCCATCCGAAATGGAGGGCAAAGATACTCCAAGCCACCAACATGGTCCTTGGTTGACCGCGATGTTGACCAAGAGCCACCAGCGTTCCGTGGAAGATGAGGATGGCAGCCATAACTCCGACAAGCCCCCATGCTGGCATTCCACCGATGCGCGTGATTCCCCAAACAGAAACCAAAGAAAGGACGAAAGATAGATTCCACAATTGCAACAAACCCGAATCACGTGCGCGCGCACCAAGTTCACTCAACCCAGCGAGCCTTCCTGCAAGGTTGAGGGTCGCTTGACCCTGGCTGAGATTGACATAGAGTTGCTGAACGATCAGCACGAGCATCCACGCAGCAACATGTTGTTCATCCAATACGACAGGAATGAAGTCGTTTGAAAACATCCGCGATTCAACGTCAGTAGCGAACAGAAGCAACCAAATCCAAGGCATCAGAACCGCCACTCCTGAGATGGAGGGAGACTTTCGTTGGACTCCAAGCCAGGACAGACCGATCCATACAGAGGCCTGGGAAACAAGAAGACGCCATCCATCGCGTTCTGCAGGAATGAGGAGCGTCAGAAGAATCACCATCACAATACCGCCCAACCACAAAACATGATCTGAAACAGCCTGCTGATTTCTTAGCAAGGCTACGGACGTGAACAGTGCGGTAAGGATTGCATAGATGCTGTATGCGTTTAGATTTGCAATGTTGATGGAAACCACTTCAAGGTTGAGAACGACGACAAGGATGAGCAGAAACGGTGCTGGGAAAAGAATGAACGGTGCCAAGCGTTTCCACTCAACGCCACGTACGGCCAGATAGGATCCTCCAAAGGCACTCATCAGCAGCAACAATTGCGCCAATGCGTAACCGGTCTCGTCTCGATTGGCAGCGATGGAGAGAAGAGCACCAATCATTCCGAGGCCAACGGAAATGGCCCACAAGCCTGGTTTGCCAAGCCCAAGAGATTTCGCAGCGGAAGAAAACCAATTCTCAGCCTTGTGAAATTGTGTCGCAACAACAGCATTGGTTGCCGTAACTGCAAACATCAACATGAACAGCAGAAGGTCATCATCGAACGAAACAATTTCGATGTTGACGATCGACCAATTGTTGGAGAAAGCATGCAATCCGATCCAAAGATAGGATACGGCAATGCCCAGGCTGGCGAGGTTGCCTGAATTGCGGAGCAGTGCAAGTCCGTGCATCGAAAGGGTTCCCAGAAGAATCATTCCCGCTACACCGATTTCATCGTACAAAGCGCCCGTGGCACTTCCAAGTGCGAGAAGAACCAGCGTGGCCTGTGCAGCGATGGCATCGTCATCGTGACGCTGAGCAATTAACACATTGAATCCGACCAAGATTAACAAGAAAATCCCAAGCGATAGGTCTGCCCCTGCAGGGGAATCATCCAACCAACCCCAATGATGCACGTCGAGGGCAAAACCGTACAGAATTTTCATCGAAATAATGACCCATGTCACCCCAAGGAGGTGCATCGTTGGGTTCGGAACCCACTTCTCGCCGGCCCACAGACCCGAGAGTCCCATCACAATGAGGAGAGGCCCGCCAAGAAAGGGAGGTAAAGCGGTTCCAACAACCCACCCCAGAACCGACCACACAAGGACCATTCCTGCGAGAAGGCCAAAACCAAGTCTTCGCTCGCCATGAACAGCCATGTCCGTGACGCTGTCGGGTAAGGGAGCCTGTTCGACCGTACCGTCTCGTTGAACCGAACCCGGTTCATCACGAAGCTCCCCCTCACCCTGAAACAGGGCAGCCATTTCTCCGATGGCTTCATCCATCGTTTGTGGAGCAGTGACCGGTTCGTCTTTGACATCCTCATCAAACGATTCAATCATGAATTGGCCAAGTTCGATTCCCCCTCCACGACGGAACTCGTTGGCGCGAAGGACGTCGTCTTCCACGGAATCGTGGTCTGATGGGTCCTCCTCCATGGTTCCGTCTTAGCAAAGTCCCGTTTCAAACCTTCTCCACTCCTTACAGAATCACCTTGATTTTATCACTGCCGGAGAGAAAGGGACAAAGATGGTCCGCGACAGCCACAATTATGGCGGAGACTTCCACCCCGACATCGACCCCTCTTACTGCACACGGAATCAATCCGTCTGGAGCAGTACATTGGAACCTTGACACCGATGTGCTGATCGATATTTCGTTATCGAAAAACGAAGGCGTTTTGAGTGCACACGGAGCATTGGTAACCGAAACGGGCGAGCGCACTGGGCGTTCACCAAACGACAAATTCATTGTCGACGAAGAAACCACCAACAGCGACGTCAACTGGGGGAAGGTCAACGTATCAACCGATCTTGCGACGTTCGAGAGAATGCGCTCACAAGTGGTTGATTTCCTTTCACAACAAGACGAACTGTTCGTTCAAGATTTGGCCTGTGGAGCAGAACCGTCCGAAGCTTTGTCCATTCGTGTGATCACACACAATGCCTGGCACAGCACTTTCGCCCGAAACATGTTCATTCGACCCTCGGTGGAAGAACTTGCTTCACACACTCCCGAATTTACGGTGTTCCACGCGCCTCATTTCCAGGCAAACGATGCCGCGCTCAATTCTGAGTGTTTTGTCATTGTCAACCATGCTGCAGGAGAAGTCATTATTGGTGGAACTCGCTATGCAGGGGAAATTAAGAAATCCATTTTCTCAATAATGAATCTCATCCTCCCCAAGAAAGGCATACTGCCGATGCATTGTTCCGCAAACACCAACGGTGAGAACACAGCGGTTTTCTTCGGACTTTCAGGCACCGGAAAGACGACGCTCTCCGCTGACCCAAGGCGGGCTCTTATCGGTGATGATGAGCACGGGTGGGGAGCAAACGGCGTGTTCAATTTTGAGGGGGGCTGTTATGCGAAATTGATCGATTTGTCCGAAGAGGACGAGCCGGCCATTTTTGGAACCACGCGAAGACGAGGGACTGTACTCGAGAATGTGGTTTTGGACGGTGATGGCGTTCCAGATTTTACCGACGTGAGCAAAACACAAAACACTCGTGGATCTTATCCCATAGAATTCATCGAAAACCGGACCATGAATTCTTGTGGAGGACATCCTCAAAACGTCATATTCCTGACATGCGATGCTTTTGGCGTCCTTCCACCGATATCTCGTCTTACGCCCGATCAGGCTGCTTATCACTTTATTTCGGGTTACACCGCTAAGGTAGCAGGAACCGAAGTCGGTGTCAAAGAGCCGCAAGCAACCTTCTCTGCCTGTTTCGGTGAACCGTTCATGCCGTTGCATCCCGGCGTCTATGCCGACCTCTTGTCGGCCAAGATGGAGCAGCACGGATCGTCGGCTTGGTTGATCAACACCGGTTGGAACGGCGGCCCCTACGGTGTGGGAAGCCGCATGAAAATCCGTTACACTCGAGCCATGCTTAATGCAGCACTTGACGGAATCTTGGACGATGTTGAATACGTCATCGATCAACGATTCGGCTTCGAAGTGCCAACGTCCTGCCCAGGCGTTCCAAGTGAAGTTCTGCAACCTCGAACGACATGGGACGACAAGGTCGCGTACGATGCAACGGCCGACAAACTAGCACACATGTTCAACGATAACTTTGAGCGATATGCTGCAGGTGTTTCGGATGCCGTCAATCAAGCAGCACCGAAGGCCGTTTGAACAGAGAAGTTGAATATCTAAGATGCATAGGCGTAGGTATGCAGCCTCAAGGCCCCAACGTGCAGCCACCATCCGTATCGATACAATCGGCTCCTGTTCAGCAACCCGCAATGCAAACCCAACCGCAACCGATGATGTACGGACAACCGCAACCCATCATGGCTCAGAACATCATGATTCCACAAAGCAACTCAAACGGTGCTGCAACAACTGGACTTGTTATGGGAATACTCGCAATTTCGACGTTTGCCCTTGGATTCATACCGTTCCTGTGTTTCTTTTTCTTGTTTAGCTGGCTGTTCGCACTCCTAGCCGTGATCTTTGGGCACATAGGAGCCTCGCAGGGAAGTAAAACAGGTGTTGGTGGTGGCCAAGGTGTAGCAGGTTTGATTCTCGGTTATTTGACGCTCGCCGGTTATCTCTTGCCGTTTATTTTCCTCGGCTCGCTTGGTGCAGGCGCATCACTATGAGCCGAACGTCGCCGAAACGTTGAACACCTCAGTGATGAATTTCCCGCTATGCAGCCACAGGAACCGAGGGAGAAACCAGCCTCGGTCCCAATTCAATCTGTTACCCTTCAGCAGATTCCAAGCGAACAGACTGGTACTACGAATGTTATTCATGTACAAATGAAAACAATCAACAACGTCGCTACTGCTGGTTTCGTCTTAGGATTGATTGGTGCAGGAACGACGATGTTTGCGGTTGTACTGGATGAATTCGATTTATGCCTCTTCGCATGGCTCCCTGCGCTGTTGGCTATTATCTTCGGTCATATTGGTGCGAAAAAAGCATCGAAAACGGGTGTTGGACGCATTTCTGCGATTACAGGCTATGTCCTTGGCTATGTCATTCTCTCGCTTTACATCGTTGCCATTGTGTTCCTCTTGTTGTTGCTCCGAGACTTAGGATTCTGAACAACTCCTTCAAAAAGGGGAGGCAACTCGGAAGATTTGGGCGATTGGGGTAGTCTGGATATCCTTCCGGCCTTCGGAGCCGGGGACGTGGGTTCGAATCCTGCATCGCCCGCTTTAATTTCACATCACTGCGACAGCTCTCGCATCCAAACCTGAACCGATTCTTCGCCCCACTGTATCTCGTGATTCAACATCAGTCCAGATCGTTCGAGGACATCGCCATCGATGTTTGAGGGAACGGGTTCGCGATGCTCAACACGGCTCTGCACCAAGTAGAATTCATCAACCAGTCCCTCGGAAAGAAATCCATGGATGGTCGCTGGTCCACCCTCAACCAGTAACCGCTGTTTTTCGATATCACCTAGTCGATTCAAAAGGGGCAGCAAGCCATTGTATTCACGACCGATACGGATGGTTTCGCCGCCATCGTTGTAGACCTTTGCGTCCTTGTTGGTGCGTTCTTTCGGATCGAGGATGACGCGCAGCGGTTGTCGTTCGGTTTCGATGCGTCGAACGGTGAGGGAGGGGTCGTCTCGTTCTACGGTTTCTGCACCAACGAGAATCGCATCACAATCCATACGCAGTCGATGCACCTCATCGAGACATGCCTCGCTTGTGAATCGTTTTGACTCTGCTGAATTGTCATCGACAGAACCGTTCGCATCAACTGCAAGTTTGACCGTTACAATTGGACGACGATGTTCGCACCAGTGCAGGAACGGTTTCATTTGTTCAGCGGCTTGATCCTTGAGAAGACCCGATTGAACAGAGATGCCAGCATCTCTCAATACTTGGAAACCTTTGCCGCGAACGGTTGGATTCGGGTCTGGATGGGCAATGATAACGTGTTTAACACCGGACCAAAGCAGTGCTTCGGTGCATGGAGGTGTACGTCCATAATGATTGCACGGTTCCAACGTAACATAGGCGGTAGCACCGTTTGGAGAGTTTCCTTTTGATTCTGCGTCGTGTATTGCCATTTGTTCAGCATGGAGTCCTCCGAGATGATCGTGCCAACCTTCTGCAATAATTTCGCCTTCTTTGACAAGAACGCAACCGACCAGGGGATTGGGTGCAACACGCCCCCTTCCTCGTTCTGCAACATCAAGTGCATGCTGCATGAACGCTTCGTCATCTTTGGTCCACATGGAGGGTCCTCATCGATGGCGAAAGGTATCGAGTTGATGAGTCTGTTCGTTCATCCATGGATACATTGAAACTGTACAAGATTTAGGAAACCGTATGGTCAAGGCCCATTTCATCATCAATCCCGCAAGTCGAGATTTTCGTTGCGGCAAGGCTTGGCCGGACATCAAAAAAAGACTGATAGAGAAGGGATTCGCGGTTGTTGAACACATGACCGAGTGCATCGGTCATGGTGCAGAACTTGCTCATCGAATCAGGACGGAACTTGAAGCGAGCAACGAAGAATCACCGCTCGTGGTTGCCGTTGGCGGAGACGGTATCGTGCACGAGGTAGCCTCTGGATTGCGCGGTTCAAAAATTCCACTTGGGCAAATTCCGTACGGGTCGGGAAACGATTGTTGCATTACCCACGGAATCTCTCGCAAAAATCTCAATCAAGCCATCGACGTTCTCCTCAATGGCGTGGACCGAAGTTGTGGAGCATGGCGTTTGGAAGCGGTTGCTGCTCCGACCGAAGACGGTTATCCAAGTCCTCCTTCAAATCATTGGGACGGTGAACCAGAGAACGAAGGTCGAACCGTGCGATGGGTGTTCCTTGAATCCGACGCAGGCATCACCTCCGCAATCAGTCGCGCCAAATTGCGTAGGGCAAAGTGGATCAAAGGGCCAAAGAAGTACACCTATCTCGGTGTCACGACCATCCCATTTTGGCCACGAAGGAAGGTTGAAATGAAGTTGGATGATGGTGAGCCAACCGTTCAGGATTTGACCATGATGACGGTAACGACGGGTGAAACCTTTGGTGGAGGCTACCGTGTGGTACCAGGCATGTATCCAACACGGACCAACGGTTCAATCGTCCTTGCATATCGACTCAGTCGATTGCAAATGCTGTCGTTGATGGGGCCGGTCAAGAAAGGAAAACATGTTGGAAAATGGGGCATTGAGCAAATGGATGTGAATCGAATTACTCTACGTCCTATCGATGAGAACGGATTGCCTTCGGATGTTCCTGTTGGACATTCAACCTTCATTCAAGCGGACGGTGAACCGTTGCTGCAATTGCCAGCATCACTCGAGTGGCATCGCAATCAAATCGTCTTCAGAGGTGCCCAGGATATCTCATGGGATTAAAGGCTGAAGTCTGAGAAGTCCTCTTCGTCTTCCTGCCAAACTGCCTTTTCATCGTCTTGAGGTTCGGGTTCTGGCGCAACCTCGGGTTCTGGCTTGCTCTTTCGTACAACCTTGCGTCGTCGAACTTTCGGTTGTTCTTCTGCAGCCGAAGACGCAACAGGCTTGGTTTCTCGCGAGGAAGGAACGGATGTTGGTGCGGATGAGACCGAGCTTGTAACGGGTGCACCGCCGCCGAACGTTGAGGTAGGGGGTACAAAGGAATCCATCTGCCCAACTTCTCGTTCGACCCTCTTCGCATCATCGGATGCGACGACGGAACTTCCAGATCCGAAATCCGTCCGAGAATCTGAGGATTCGCCCCCGCTGAGGGCACTGTCGATTGAGAAAGATCCAAACCCATCGTCTTCGTTCTTCTTTGGTTTCTTTTCTTTTGCGACGGGTTTGCTTTGTTTTCGTTGTTCATCACGACGCTGCTCGGGTGTCTTCATGCCAGAACGAGCGGCGTCGGCAACATCTTTCTGTACTTGAGCCGCCTTGTCAACGCCCTCTTTTCCAAGCAGTGTAAGGGCGATGCTTCGAGCACTCATGCGAAGGCGCATTGAAGAGTACATGTACGATCCAACAGCGCCCCCAATTCCGACAACGAGTAGGAACAGGACAAATCCTGTGCGTCCTAGCAACGCCACGTCACCAAAGGTGTATTCATCGTCATCGTCACCATCCAAACTTACGACGCTGTCCGCAAGTTCAATCTTCGTCACAAGGACGTACATTTGGTTGATGTTTTGATTCCCCACTTTTGCGATGCAATCGCTCGATACTCCGAGATCGTTCTTCCACATGCCTCCCATGAGGTTCATTTCGGCGTCCTTAGCGAGGTAACCGCTGATGCGTATCGGCTGGTGATACTTGCCCAACGCTGCAATACCGTCGTTGATGCTCTCGCTTGCAGGAATGAGACCGAGAACGAACCATTTGGTGTCGGAATCGCGATCGATTTTCTCAACATTGGCGGTTCCAGCACCCGTCTCTGGCTCTACGGGGTTGCTCCAATCTTTGATTTCAACACGTTCACCTTCACCAGAAACGATGTTTTTAGCATCTTGAAACGACATGGATTGAATCGCTACGGCAGCAGAGGTTGCGAAAGCGATGTCTTGGATCAACTCTGCATCATGCGAGTCGTAAATCTGGCTCGCACTCATGTAACCTTCAAACTTGATTTTGCCTTGATGGTCATTGCCAATGGAGCCGTTTGAACAACCGACTTCAGTATAATTTGAACTCACGGTCTCGCCCGACATTCGAGAAGTGAATGTGAAACTTCCATCATCTCGCTCTACCGAAAGGTCACTTCCCCAATCGGGCGAGACGGGTGCAAGACATCCAGCAAGCAAGAAGAGAGATGCAAGAAGAACCCCCAGCAACCCTCGGCCCATATGATAATGAGAAGTACTGGAGTTTGTGAATGCTTCTCTCATAATTGATGGCGCGGAGAGAGGGATTTGAACCCCCGAGTCATAAGACACCGGATTTCAAATCCGGCGCAATACCTGGCTATGCGACCTCCGCAGTGCTTTGGCCACAACCCTCTGTATCAAACTCTTTTCGCTTGCTTACTCAGATTTTGAGCGCAGAGAAATTGCTGCCATTGAAACGACAGCAACAGAGAGCAGCAAACCGATTGATGGGATTCGATCGTTATCGTTTTCAACGATGTTGTCCTCATCAGCGAGTTGAACGATGTCTTCAACAAACTCAGAGGCCATCCACGAGTCATCAATGTAGCGAACGCGAGGTTTTCTCTCCTCATCGAGAATGTACGTGTAAGCAAAATGTCCCAGCGTGTACTCAGGGTCGGATTGCACAGCAACGCACATCATCACATCGCCTTCTGCCCACTCGTAACCCTCATCGCACATGCAGTGCGCATTGCCTCCCGATCCCATAACCCAACCGTGTCCGCTGCATTCGTCGTTGTCAACTGTTGCAAATCCAGGGCTGGGGATATCGTCGTGGGCGGTGCTGTTCGGAGCCCAAGCTAAGGTCATGGGTTCAGTGATGAGATCCATACCAACATCGGAATTCTCCCAAGCACTGGAGGATTCGTTCCAAACTCGCAGCGACCACCACCAGCTCCAATCGCTCGGTGCTGCCTCTCCATCGATGCTGTTCAAGAAATGGCCGTATTGACTGTCTTGAATGTCCACATCAATGCCCGCTCCATCAAAGGAGCCCTGTGTTAGGTGATACCCGGTGAAGGAGGATACGTTGCTGAATGCCGTTGTGTTATCAGGATGAACAATCTGCACACTCGGCGTGTCTCCCATTGGCGCATGGAGGAGGCTTTCGTTGGCATTTGATGCCATCCATGCGATGTGCGGCACTTCCAGAGCGTTGACGCCATCAACACCAACAGGGGATGTTTCCCATTGTTCGGAGGTTGCGTTGTACAATTTGAGGCTCCACCACCAACTCCAGTCCTCTGGGGAATCGTAACCGTTGATTCCGTTGACCATGGTGCCGTACTCTGTCTTGGATGTATTCAGTGTCCATTCCGCTTCGCTCGCAGCGGCGGCCGTCATGGTCATTCCAGTGGGAAGATACATGAGTTCCTGACTTGTTCCGTCAGGGCTAACGTAAACGACGCTGGAGTTGTGAACCTGGCCTTCCATATCACTGACGTTGTCATCATGAGGGTCGAGGATGTACTCCTCTGTGTAGATGCCGAAACTCGACCAAACCTCTCTCACTTCGTCCACATCTCCCGTAAGATGCGGCCAATCGACGCCGTGTCGTTCCATGTACTCGGTGAGTACTTCAGCAGTGTCGTATTTTGGATCGAGCGTAATCGATACAAATCCTACTTTGTCTTGGAGATTATCGGGTAATGTGTTTTCCACCAGTTTCAGGTTTTGCGTGATGACCGGACATACATCTGGGCAGCGCGTGAACAGGAATGAGACGATTACGATCTCTTCGGTTGTAAAAGAAAGATTGTACATGGAATTGTTCTGATCTGGAAGTGCGAAATTGGATACGCTCACTTTGTTCAGTTCGTTTCCATTGTATGCTGATGCAGGGGCGCCCATCAGCGTTACAGACAAGAGGCATGCAACCATGATACAAGCAAGTAGTGTAGGAATTCTTCTGTTGTACTGTTCCATTTCAATCACGTCATCCACACCAATTGGGCTTGAGTCTTAAACCAGCCTGTTAATCCTCAACTGCGCAATTAATAAATTGCTGTGTTTATGTATTAGCGCTCGGTAACAAGTGAGTCCCAATTCGGTGTGCACCATCCTGGCAGGCCAGTAACGCCTTCAGGATTTGAAAGACCGATTCCCCAGAGCATCAAGAGAACGAAGATGGTAGGGAAGAGAGCGACACGGAGGTAGATACGCGGGTCGTCCCAAAGGTGCATGAAGAACGCACCGATGCCGAATCCTTTGACAATTCCAACGACAATGAGGATGCCCCATACCGTGTAGAGACTGATTGGAATGTCGGTTCCTGGCCATTCTTCAAAGAACACAGCTCCAACTTCAAACAAAGTGAAAATCATCAATACGATGAAATTCCAGAAGTAGATGTCCTTGCCTAGAATCAATTTGTGCTCGCCCATTATACCACCTCAATACAAATAAAATGCTGGGAAAATCACGACCCACGCAAGATCGACAAAGTGCCAATAGAGTCCGAAATACTCGATACCTTGCGCATTTTCCTCGTCCCATTCAACCGTATCGGCTTTGAACACCATGTACAGCATAATCAACAAACCAGCGAACACGTGAACGCCGTGCGCACCTGTTGCGACGTAGAAGATGGATCCTTGTTCGGTACCGATGGTGAATCCTTCAGCGATGAGGTGGCTCCATTCAACCAATTTCAGCACAATGAACATCGTTCCCAAAGCGAGGGTGATGATGAGGTAGTTTCGAATGGCCGCTTTCTTGGTCGGCATCAATTTTCCAAACACGCCAGTGGGTGCCTTGTAATCGTGGGTTTTAGCAACTTTGAGGGCCAATACGATGGTGTACGATGAGATAATCAATGCGAAGGTGTTGACCGCTCCAGGGAGCATGGTCCAGAAATCACCCGTACCAACCGCACCACCCGGTCGAAGATAATCGGATGCTGTCAAATCACCCAATGCTGAAGGCCAAAGTGCTTCTACGGTTGCGCCAGCGTTGTAATCATTGACGTGGTCTTGGGTTACACACCCGTCCACGGTCGTTCCGGCGATGAGATTCTCTTTGAAGGCCCAGAAGGTACACCATTCTGTTCGCATTCGAAGATATGCTGAGAAAAAGGTTGCGAAGACCATCACTTCAGACATCAAGAAGACCCAGATTCCTGCCTTACGGATGTGGTGGCCTTGGAAGGGTTCCGAGGTTGCAATTTGTTCACCATATCCTTTGAATGGAAGGTCTTCCCTCCACCAGTTTGCTATACCGGCTGTTACGACGGTGAGCCCAACCATGGAAACAGACAGGTCGCCTACCGACCCCTTGGTACTTCCCATCATCAGCCCGTGTAGACCGTCTGCAAAGTCTGGGAATCCAAGCAAAAACAGCAGACATCCGAAGGAAAGGATGATTGGAGAAGCAGAACCGTGGTGTTCGTGTTCATCATGACCGCCGTGATGATCGTCGTGATGTTCATCGGGTTGTGAGGAATTCAACAAGCCACTTATGACCAGGAATGCGGTGTAAATGATGCCCACAAACAGAATTGTCAATCCTGCAACACGATAAGTGAGGTAGGAAAGGTGCGCTTCGACTTCATGGTGATGTGCGTCATCCTTGGCTTTTTTTGCCGCTTTTTGTTCTGCCTTGACCTCGCTGATTTGTTCCGATAGCGCATTGTAAGGCTCTACGTCTGCTGATACGTTTCCTGGATCTAAGTTTTCGCTTTGGTTCTCAAGGTTCGTAATTTGTAAGCCCAAGGAAACATAAGCGTCATTTTTCTCATCATACGCATCGATTGATTCGGCGTAGTCTTGGTGTTTGACGTTCGCAACAACGATTCCGAGTCCAACATAGGATACAACAGCGAGCCCAAAAATCAGTCCGGCCATCATCAAAGCGCGAACCCAAACCGTGTTCTTGACGTCGCTGGCTCCACCGCCTCCCATCAGACATCCTCTCCTGTTGCTGAGAGGACAGCAGCGCTTACGACTGTAGATTTCTTGGCTCCATCACCCTTTTTCTTGCCTTTCCATAACTTCTCCTTGACGGAGCTTTCAGCATGATGGCCGTAGATTTCGTTCATGTCGCGTTGCGTTGGAATTACGTGGAACGAAGGTGTTGGTGGTGGCGAGGTTGTCGACCATTCGAGCGACCAGCCGCCCCATGGATCTTTACCTGCCTTCTCACCGTTTCGTCCAGAATAGATGATGTTCCAAACAAGAAGGAGTTGGCTCAATCCGAAGATGAAGGCGAAAATGGTCACCGCCATGTTGTATTCCGCAAATCCGCTCTCAACGGTGTAGGAGTGCGTTCGACGTGGCATGCCTTGGATACCGAGGGCGTGCATTGGCCAGAACGCTGCATTGTACGAAGCGAAGCCGATTAAGAAGTGCCAGAGTCCAAGCGTTTCGTTGAGCTTCCGTCCCGTTGCCTTTGGATACCAGTAATAGACTCCAGAGAACAGAGCAAACACCGTACCTCCGATGAATACGTAATGGAAGTGAGCTACGACGAAGTACGAGTCGTGGAAGTGCGTATCAAGTCCTGCAACAGGGAAGAACATACCCGAAATTCCACCGAGTGTAAAGGTGATAAGGAATCCAAGCGACCAAAGCGTGTGGGTTTTCATTACCAAAGAACCGCCCCATAACGTCATCAGCCAGTTGAAGATCTTCGCTCCGGTTGGAATTGCAACCGCCATGGTGGTGATCATAAACGCAGCTCTCCAGAACGGATCCATTCCAGAGGTAAGCATGTGGTGTCCCCAGACGATGAAACCGACGATACCGATTCCAGCCATGGCGAAGACCATCGATTTGTAACCGAAAATTGATCTGCGTGCGCTGGTAGCCAGCACTTCTGAAACGATACCGAAAGCCGGTATGATGACAACGTAAACTTCAGGATGTCCAAAGAACCAGAACAGGTGCTGGAACAGCAACGGATCCCCTCCTCCTGTGAAGAAGGTCGAGCCGATTGTATGATCAAACATCAGGAAGGCGACACCGATAATCAGGGCCGGAAGGGACATGAAGAGCATGAACACACTGACGAAGGCAGACCAGGTGAAGAGCGGCATTTTCATCCACGTAATACCTGGGGCGCGCATGGTGAACACAGTTGTGATGAAGTTCACACCACCGAGTGTCGAAGACGCACCCAACATCAGCATACCTGCAATGAACGATGTTGTACCTGCATTGGCCCCGTAGTCTCCCGCCTCGTTAAGCGAAGAATACGGCGGATACATAACCCAGGTAATGTCAGCACCTTCTCCAGACCAAATTCCACCGAAGATGAGTGGTGCAGAGAACACGAGCAGCCAGAGTCCCATGGCGTTGATACGAGGGAATGCCAAATCTTTCGCACCGATTTGCAGCGGTAATACGTAATTGAGGAATCCGCCAATCATAGGCATGGCGCCAAGGAAAATCATGGTTGTACCGTGGAGCGTGAAGAACGAGTTGTACTCTTGTTGCGTCAGGAAATCGTTCTCAGGGAGTGCGAGTTGAATGCGGAACAAGAGCGCTAGAACACCGCCAACGAGGAAGAAGAAGAATCCGAAGAGGAAGTACAGGATGCCGACTTGCTTGTGATCGGTTGTGGTCAACCAAGGCTTGAGGTACCCCCAGAATCGCTTAACGGTGAAAGTTTCTGGATTTCGTCGATAAAAGACCCACATCGTACCCATGAGGATGATGGAAAGGGACAGTCCGACAGCGGTCAGGAGAATGACAAGTGGAGGTGCTGTTGGTGCTTGTGCTCCTGCATTGATACCGGGTACCACAATGCTTTGGATGGCCCAATAATCGTTGGCTGTTCCGTCAGGACTGTCTCCTGTTGCGCCACCGCTTGCAGCACCGCCGCTAACGGCGTTACCGATGATGGTGATATCTACGGTCGTCTCATCGCTGGCCGGCGCTACGAATTCGAAATCCCACGAGCGGAATTTGTTTCCACTCTCTGAGTGCGTGAGCCCGCCATCCATGACTTGACTGAGTGTGGGGTCGATGGTGGTGACACTTCCGCCACCTTCGACGACGATCCGGAATCCACCTTGGACCCCGCTCCACCCCTTTGCTGGATCACCATCAGCATAGCGCGGGTTGTCGTTGAGGAGCGTAACGGTAAATGGATAACTTTCGCTAGCGTTGAACACTTCTGGCAGCCCATCAACGACGACCGTGGTTGAACCGTCATCACCACCAGCGTGGCAAGAGCACCCAGCGTTTCCTGAACTACCAATGCCTCCAGGGATTGCGCTCAGTTGAGGGACGAGCATGAGTGCAACGATGAGAACCGATAAGGTCCCAAAAACGCGACGTCGCATCACATTTCACCTCCTTCATAATCGTCTGAGGAATCGGAGTTGAGCTTTTTCACACCGGAGTCGATGTCACATGTTTGACCGTCGCGAGCAACCACCTTGACTTCGCCGGTCATGACAGAATGCTGCAATCCACAATACTCTGCGCATCGAATGGGGAATGTACCTGCATCATCGGGCATGAAATACAGTGTTGTACCGCTTTCAAGTCCCGGTACAAAGTCTTCTTTCATTCCCCACTCAGGGACCCAAAATGCGTGTTGCACACCAATGTTGCGATCGTCGATACCCACTGATTTCATCGTCGCATCAATCAGTTCATCACAAGGAACGATCAATGGCTGACTGGGGGTTAACCGTGTAGTGCCCGGGCTGATGTGTTCCCATGTGTGAAGGAGGGCTCCATCAGCATCGTAAACTTCGACCAGTTGCGCCTTATTTTTCGGAGAATATGTCAGCTGTTTACCTGCCACAGTTGAACCGTTGTTGATTTCCAGTTCGATGTTTTCCGTACCACCGTCGCTTGTTGAGTGTTTGACTTTAATTAGAACGGCGTCAGGGTTTCCTGATGCATCGATCAGTAAGGGGCCGACCGGCGGCCACTCCACGTCAATTCCAGTTCCTGTATCTTCCCAAGTCAGTTCCTCCGCGTAATCGAACTCGAAATACCACTGGTATGCGTTAACATTGATTTCAAAAGAATCTTCTGTATTGGGGTTCCAAACCGCTGTGTTGGAACCAAGGGCGAGAATGGTAAGCCAGACGACTAAGATGGTCGGTACGATGTAAAACATTGCCTCAAGCGCCGTGTTGTGCCGCTCGATGGGAAACGCCCCAACCTCAATGTGATCGACGTCGGTGGTGTCGGGTTCGACACCATCTCGATAGCGCAAAAGTGCCGTAAACAACCAGCCAAATGTGAAAATTGCGACAAGGATTCCCCAGAACATATACCTGTCGTAAAGGACGTAGAAGACGGTATCTTCCGCTGGCATGTCCGCACCCTGATTAAAGGGGCGAGAAGGTCTACTTTAAGCGTTGGCGTAAAGCAAGCACCAGATTGAAATTCTTTCCTCAGATTTTCTTTCATATTAATGTATGTTCCGACGCGCGTTCACACACGTTCAAGAACAAAACAACTCGTGGTGGCTGACAAGGTGCGCAAATGGACCCAACCAATACCATTGAGCGGTTTGAAACTGCTGGGAAGGCTTTGGGTGAAGCGAGACATCGGAATCGAGAAGAGGGGTTTGCTGTAATTGTCGAGGGTCCACGGGATAAAGCAGCCTTGATGCGCTTGGGTTTTGAGGGTCCGATTGAAGTGGTGAATCGAGGCTGGGGTATGGACAAACTTGTGGCCTATCTCTACGAAACCTACGGTACAAGAACCAACGAAAGGCGCTCGACGATGACGCTGTTGATGGACTGGGACCGGACGGGTGGTAAATTACAGGCCAACCTTCGAAGGAGACTCGAGTCCTTCGATGTTATGATCGATGAGAATCTGCGAAAGGTGTTGATGAAGGCGCTCAAACCCGAGACGCGAGTCGTTGAAAGTTTGGGCAGTCTAGCAGGAGCCCTCGCACCTTACATGGAAATCGAATCGACGATTCGACAGTATGAGGATTGAAGTCTCAGGTTGAAGTTAAAGTACCCTCCCATGGTGTATCTTTGTATGGGCCTGTTGAGGAACTATCGATGGTTGAAAGGCCGAGATCTCAAGTCGTACCCGAAGCCGGATTTTGCAAAAAAGGCCGCAATTGAGGCAGAGGTCTCGGTTTGTGAAGCGTTGCGAGGTATCGACGGCGTTGTCGATGTGTTTCACTCCGCTCGAATCGATCAAATCATCAGTGGGAAAAGTCGGCGAGAAGCCGACATCATCGTCTTGATGCAAAATCGCATCGTCTTCGTCGAGGTTAAGAATTACAAAGGGCACATTTCCATGGTTGACAAGGTCCTGCATCAAAACGACCAATCGCGCGGATGGACGTTTGCAAAACTGGAAGAGGCTGTTGGGCGATTTCATGAGATAAGTCGACACGTTGGCATCCGAATCCAGCGCGATGTTATCGAGACCGTTCTTGCATGCGTTGGGTCTGCTGAAGTTGATGAGAGTGTAAAGCCGAGGGCTCTCACAGGTTCCTTTGTTGCAAAATCCAAACAACAACTGATGGAACTTATAGCGTCTTCAGAGGAGCACCACTCTGACTTTGATGAGGAGACACTCAAGGCGTTGAAGAAGCTCTTGTCCATGTTTGGAACCTGGGATGCGATCGAGTTTCCGAATGAGGCGCAACACGAGGGAGACCTGATTCAGCCGCGCGACCAGATACGGGAATGGAGAGTGACCTATGCACAACTTCGAGTGCGCAATCAACGCAGTTGGTGGGCCACGTTGTTTCGAGGTCCAAAATTTGTCGGGGATTTGATTCCCAGACTTGGCAATGCAGTCAAAACCGTTGATCTCGACAAGGACAGCCCGGTTGTTTTGCACAATCCTCACGAACGAATCGACGAGGAGTACCTGATGGAAGACATGGTGGTGTTAACGTTCGGATACAAGGAGGTTCCAGATTGGAACAAAGTGATGCTGATGAAACCCACAACAACGACTGAACAAGCAAGAGACGTTGTAATTCCGACGCCGCAGGAAGGCGATGTCATTCCACAAGCAAGGGTCATCAAGCATTTGCTTGAAGGAAAGCATCAAGGTATTGTGTTCCGTCTTGACGATAAAAACGAAGGTGTTTACTGGCGCGATCAAATGTCGGAACAAGAATGGCTGCAGAGAGAGATGTTGATGGCCGTCAACTCTGCAATCGACGTGGTGGTCACCTCTTCAAGCTACAACAAAGCGAAGAAACGTTGGCGCATCAAAGTCAAGACGCTGGATTAATTCACTCAGAGGTGGGGCGGACTCGCCCGTCTTCTTTGACCGTGTTGAGAACCACTTGAGTAATCGAGCGTTGAACTCCCTCCATTGTGAACACTGTTTTTGTCAAATCGTCCAAATCTTTTCGATCTTGAACTCGCGCAAGAACCATCGAATCGTAATCGCCTGTAACATCGTAGACTGCAAAAACACGCGGGTCTGCAGCAATTTGTTGTTGCACGTCGATCATTGTCCCTTTTTGGATGCGCAATCCGGTAATCACGGTCATGGTCCAACCGATGCTCTCAGCATCGAGCAAGACCGTGTACCCTTTGATGACGCCCATCTCTTCGAGTCGACGAAGTCGATTGGTGATGGTTCCTTGGGCAACACCGACGCGTTTGGCCAAACCTCGTTGACTGATGCGGGCATCTTCGAGTAGGGCGGCGAGGATGGTGCGGTCGGTTGCATCAAGATTCATGACAAACCGTCATCGTCGTTCATTTTCAACGCTTCGTTCAACCTCGCTGCGAACGGGTAGGCGTATGTTCTGCGTCCAACCACCGAGCGTATCGACTTCCATCTTCAGTAGGACCAAGAGAGGTTGGTGATGCTGTTTTTTGAAGCGGACGTCAAAACTCAAGAAGGATTCAGGCTCGATTGTACTGCGTTTCACACCGCCCCGCATCGTCCACGGTTCAACCGCCTCACATCCCTCGATAGTGATGCGGCGTCGCTTGGATTCAATTTCAACGGTGATGGCCAGGTCGTTCCCTTCCTTCCAGTGTGCACGCACGTTCGGCAGGCCACTCTCTTGATTGAAGGAGCTTCTGACGACTGAAAGAACGATGACCAATGCTACTGCGATGAACGCAAGCGGTGGAAGGTAATCAAGAAGGGTGAGCGTTTCGCTTGAGGTTGGTACAGAAGTCGCATACAGTGCAATCACACCCGGAGCCTCTGATGATTCTGCAGCAGCGCCAACCACTACGATCAGAACCTTCCAGCCGTATCCTTCCTCTGAAAGGTCGACACCAGCTGCAATCAGATGTTCGTAGGAAATTGAGACGTTCACACTCGAGATGTTGTTATCGGTGCGATAAAATCCAACCTCGGAACTCAAGTCTCGTACCAGATACGACAAGTATCGGCCGTGATTGTCGACGCTGTTCTCTTCGACGATAAGGAACTGCATGACAACATCATCACGAAGGTCCACCAGTGGCTCGACGGTCAAATTCGCGACGATGAAATGCTGGCCCTCAAGTTCCGATCGTATGGAAAGTGTACCCTCAACATCAACCAAATGCTGACGCTGCTCGGAGCCGTTCCCGTTGATGATCGAACGACTTTCGTTGAGGTTCACGCCCATCGTTCCTGCCCGGATGTTTGCATCGTCATTGGGCCATGTTGAACCGGTTTGGTCGCTGTATCGCCACCACTGAACGACCACGTCATCTTCTGCAGTTGAAACGCACTCCAAGCAATCAAGATCTGACCCTGGAAAGTGTTCCACATACCTTCGATCTGCGTCAACAGGTTCGTTGACGTCCCATTCGATGTGAATGCTTGTGACGGCTGAAGCAAGAGGTATGAGAGCGATGAGAGCAAACACAGCAATCCGTTTCATTCCTCTTCCTCCAATCCAAGCCGTATCGAGAGCAACCGACGCTCGCTGTTGTCGAGCATGAGCGTAATTCGTGTCCCTCGCCAAGCGTTGACAATGAGTGTTCCCGTTTCGTGATGGCATCGGAAAAGAAGCGCACCTTGGCGCTTGTCGTGTTCATCAAAGAGAACGTCTGGCTCCAGAGCCTCACCGCGAAGAAGTCGAACCAAGACCTCCGTTTCCACGGTCAGCACATCGTCGGATAACTGAGAATAAAGCAGTGGAATGGATTCTTGGCGGGCGCGCCAACTCCCGCTCTTGGAAACGAAGGCTGGAAGCCCCACATGAAGCACCTGGAGCGGGTGAAAGGTTCTGCCTGGCCAGCGGTCACCGCGCTTGTTGGGTGTTTCTTGAGCCCAGATTCGATCGTATACCAGACGAGGAGCAACCGCCATACGCTTTCCACGCTGCCACCAAGAATAATCGGTCTCAGCAAGTTGACACTGTTCAACAACATTGTCGATGTCGTCTTGGCGCGCACCGTGGATGGTGTGACGATTCGATTCGGGTGCGGGTAGGAGCCTTGATTCCCAAGATGAATCCAAGCGTCGTTTCGTCAACTTGTCGATAAAGGTCTTGGCCACACCTTCGGGTGTTGCTTGTTCACGATGGCGCAACAAGGCGACAAAGAAACCGCCCGTATCGTTGTCATGAGGGTACAAGCGTCGCGTGTTTGGAAGCGCTTCAAGCAGTTCCTTTTCTTCAGGTGGAAGATGCCTTGGGTCCAACAAAGGGACGTCGTTCGCATCGTGAGGGAGGTTCCCCTCTTCATCGAGTGGATGCCAGTCGGTCAAGCCTTGATGCCACAACAGACCGTCAACCTTGGACTCGTCGATTTCCACAAGCTCCATCCAAGGACAGGTCCGAATCAATTCAGCGACCACGGCTTCGTTTTCAACGGGATCGAGCGAACAGGTCGAGTAGACCATCAACCCACCGGGTTTGAGAAGTTGTGCGCCGCGAGTCGCAATGTCTACCTGAAGTTTGAACATTGTACGACCGGCTTTTGGAGACCAACTCCACCAAACGTCCTTGTTTTTTCGAGAGGTTGCACTTCCGGTACAGGGCACGTCAGCGACCACTGCATCGAATCCAGGCTTTGGAATGCGGCCTACATGGCGACCATCGTGCTGTGAAATTATCACGTTGTGAAGCGAGAGACGTCCACGATTGCTCGCCAACATGTTGACGCGACCCGAGATGGGTTCATTGGCCACAACAACGCCTTC
>CALBFP010000121.1 GCA_937894115.1 uncultured euryarchaeote | reverse complement strand
GAATACCCAGCAATTGGCCCCCAGGGCGTGTCTGAGGAAATGTTCACTCTTTCGCTCATGCTTTTTCTAGAGTGACCATGGCATATGATACCATCGGGTAGAATGGCAACCTTAAGCCATTTACAAACAGATTAAATCTGGTTGACTACAGAACTGACGCACCAATCCGATAAGGTTTGAAATTTATGCATTTATTCTCTTCTTCGGGATAAACCTTAGATGAACAGATGCAAACCTATTGTTATGGAAGAATTGTCGAAGGTCGGTATTGATTCGAAGCGAACGACTGCGGCGAGTGTTGCGATTGTAGGCATAGCAGTGTACTTAGCCATGATTCATTTGAAATCAATTCTCATGCCTTTAGCAGTTGCAATACTGATTTATTTTATCATTAAACCACCTGAGCAATTCATCTACGAAAAGGTTGGAAATCGATTTGTATCATACGGAACTGTTGTGCTGAGCTTCATCGTTACCATATCTCTTGTCTCGATTTTCTTGTATGAAAACCTCTCACAGTTTATTGATGAGATTCCTACAATCACTGAGGAATTTGAGAACAAAAAACAAACCCTATCCGATTTGGATTTGTATGGACTTGAAGTAGTTCTTTCAGACGCTGATTTGTTAGCATCTGTCGCATCTCCAAGCAACATCGAATCTTTTGTTCTCGCAATTCTTGGAACTGTTGGTGGCTTTTTTGGAACGATGGTTACAGTCCTCATCTTCCTTTTGTTCATAATCCTAGAGGAGCACACAATTGCAAAAAGATTCGGAGCAGCCTTTCCAAATTCATACAATCGTGCGAAAAAGATCGTAAGTGAATCCACGGAATCAATCACTGCTTATGTTGTCTCAAAGGTCACTTGCAGTGCAGGACAGGCGCTTGTGATGACCCTCATTCTCTATGGGTTTAACATTCCAGGATGGTTCTTGTTTGGAATACTCTGCTTTTTGTTGGATTTCATACCGATTTTGGGGGCCTTATTCGCTACCATTCCTCCTGTCATTATTGGTTTCATCATGCTCGAACCAATGTCAGCGTTATTTCTGTTAGCGTTGCTGATCGGTAATCAACAAGTCTTCGGATCTTTTGTTGAACCAAATCTATCAGGGTCAAAAATTGGAATCTCGCCATTTATTCTCTTGCTTACCGTTATGCTGTTTTCTCAAGTGTGGGGTATTGCTGGCGCAATCATAGGTGCTCCTATTGTGATTATCGCACGCCTCATCCTCGACGAAAACGAGAACACTCGGCCGGTTGCATTAATGATGGCAAATGATGTTGAAGAAGAGGAATAACCAGTGAGAAGCGACGTATACGCTCCGCTGCAATCCCTTAAGCACATCACATTCGCATGC
>CALBFP010000120.1 GCA_937894115.1 uncultured euryarchaeote | reverse complement strand
ATGGGTTGAACGGCTCATCTGGTTTCCTACGACGATCTCGAATTATGAATCCCCCGGTACTTAATTCTCAACTTCGACTTTTTAAAAACAATCCGATTCGATTAATTCCACGTAACGGCAGTATCATCCGTTCGTAAGTATTGATTTATCGCGCTTTTTTCGTACGGTGTTTTCCGGCCGCTCTTGAGTTCAATATACCCTAGCAAACCAATCATTGTTCCATTATCGATGCAATACATTCGTGGAGGTGCATGGGATGTGGAAGCACGTTCACCAGCCATGAGATGCGACATTTCACGAAGTCGGCTGTTGCATGCGACACCTCCTCCAAGTAGTATCTGTTTCTTACCGCTGTGGGCGAGGGCACGTTCTGCCACTTCGATGCATGCAGCGAACGAATGTTCTTGCAATGACCAACAAACAGCGCCAAGATTATGCCCTTTCTCAATCAATCTTTGTGCTGCAGTTAGAATGCCAGAGAATGCCAAATCCATACCACGTACTGGGTAAGGGAGCTCTAATTCCGCAAGATTTGCATCAGGATTTGCATCGATGTACTCTTTGGCGAGTTTTTCGATAACAGGTCCTCCTGGAAAAGGGAATCCTTGTTGTCGAGCAAATTTATCCAGCATATTTCCAATACCGATATCCAAAGTTTCACCGAGAACACGATACTTACCTTGCAATTTAGCAATAACTTGTGTGTTACCTCCGCTCACATACAGTAAAACCGGGTCATCGCAATCGCATTGTTGTCTCCCGATTTCAATGTGCGCTACGCAATGATTCACACCAATCAATGGGACGTTCAATTTACTCGACAATGTTCTTGCAACCGAAGCACCTATTCGCAAACATGGTCCGAGTCCTGGTCCTTGCGAGTAGGCTATAGCACCAATATCAGAAGATGATAGGTTTTGTGATTCCAGTACTTTCCGATACAAATCACCTGCGTAATCCCGGTGATGATCTGCAGCTTCTCGAGGATGAATACCCCCTTCCAGAGGTTTGATGGTATCGCCCACAGATGGGTAAGGAACCCCGTTGGGATCTACCAAACCGAATGAAAAGGTATGGGCGGTAGACTCGATGCCTATGGTCCATTTTCCTTCGGTCATGGACATTCCAGCATGCGATTGTTCTTCAACTCTCACCTCTAGCGTATTGTATGCGAACCATCTTTCACAACATTGGTTCCATTCAAACTATGGATGAAAACAATTCTTTCTTTACAGGAAAAAGTATTATTGTAAATAATAATACTATCGAATCTATTGTAGATTCAATTGATGAATACCAATCCTCAGATGCACGATTCGTCGATCTCAATCAGCGTGCAGTAGTACCCGGTTTCATCGATGCGCACAACCACTTGTTGTGGGATGGCGATCGGTTTAACGAACACAAACTACGAATGGATGGAAAATCATACACAGATATTGCGAAAATGGGTGGCGGCATCATGAGTACCGTTCGTTCCACTCGAGATGCTTCAGAAAGTGCACTTTACACAAACGGGATGCTTCGGCTTAAAGAATCGCTTCGCAATGGTGCAACCTTTGTTGAAGCAAAATCAGGATACGGATTATCAACAGAAGACGAATTAAGGTTGTTGAACATCATTGATCAATACAAGGGCGATACAAACCTACCATCGATCCACACAACGTGGATGGGCGCTCACGCTGTAACTCCTGAACACACCTACGAATCGTACACGGAAGAAATATTATCGGACCAGTTGCCAAAAGTATTGGAATCAGATCTTGCTGAATCAGCCGATGTATTTTGTGAGCCAGGTTGGTTCACTGTAGAACAATCTGAAGACATCCTTCGCGCATCTCGTAACGGAGGTCTAAAACTTCGAATGCACATTGACGAATTTCAAGACGGAGGCGGAGGTGAGTTGGCAGCAGAACTCAAGGTTACCACTGCAGATCACGCCCATCACACACCCATGGACACGAGGATAAGGATGCACGAGGCTAATGTAATGACGGGCTTTTTACCAGGGACGCCGTACTGTAACGGACATACTTGGCCTGACTTTGAGCAGGTAACCGAAAACAACATCCCTTTCACTTTGGCAACAGATTTCAATCCAAATTGCTACATCAACAGCATTCCCTTCATAGGTTCGTTAGCTGTACAACGAAACGGTATGGACCCGTACAACGCTCTATCTTGTGTCACGAGGTTAGCCGCCAAATCTACACCAAGGTGTGACGGGCTACAACACGGTGTCATACAAAAAGGTGCTATTGCAAGTTTTAATGTCCTCAAAAGTAAACATTGGGAAAGCTGGTGCATGATGCCATCTGCTTCACCAATACAATCTGTTTGCTTAGAAGGGAAATATATTGAATTTTAAGTTTTAAATCGTGAATTCATTCAAAAAATAATTTTTAATCAAAAATAGAAAGGTGTAAAATCATGGCATGGTTGGAGACGGTGGTTTGTTCATGCCACAAAAAAATTGATGCTCGATTCTTGCGCACATTGAATGCGCATCAAGAACTCAAACGTCGTCAAGAGGGTTGTTTGCTTGCATGGGCTGCGCGATCTGTCGACGGGCAACCACTGTTTTTGGTACAGACGCTATACAAGTCTAGAACGCACCTCAAGCGAATATCAAAATTCGTAGCCGAGAAGTTGGATTCAGAACATGGATCTCTTGAATCGTTTATGAGTGGCCCACCACTTGTTGGAATTTTCGAAGTGGATGAAGTAAGCTTTCTTGAACAGTTCAAAACAGAAGAAAAAGAATGATGCTTATCGTCGTATAATGGTAGTTATGCGACAATTCTACAAACAACAACACATCCAGACAGACGATTTTTGAGATCGATGGTACGCAGTAAGCTTGTTTGGTGGTAATTCACAGATGCTGTAAGCAAATAAAATCGATTTCTCCTCCTCTAGGAGGGGGTAAAATGTCGATATTCAGAGATTTTTGGCCAAATAGTTCATACAATACCCCAGTCAGGCTCACATCATGTCGGCTATCGAGGGTTTTTGTCTGAAGTGTAAGATGTACGGTCCGATTGTTGATGGCAAGAAAATCGTCATGAGTAACGGCAGAACCCGTTTTGCTGGAAGTTGCTCCCAAGCGAACTGCAGTGGGAAAATTTCGAAGATTGTATCCTAGTGTGAACACATCGTCACCGATGTGAATAAATACGCGTCTCTTCTGGGAAGATTACCTAGGGCTCGTGGTCTAGGGGTTATGACGTTGCCTTGACATGGCAAAGATCGAGAGTTCGATTCTCTCCGAGCCCA
>CALBFP010000119.1 GCA_937894115.1 uncultured euryarchaeote | reverse complement strand
TCAGCGGTGACATGCTTTCAAACCCTGCTATGAACCCCTATTGGAATGCATCGTGCACTGACTGTGCTGGTGTTGTAAACGGTTTGGCATTGGAAGACGAGTGTGGCGATTGTCAGTCTGCCTACGTTTATAATTTCATTACTCACTCAGTCACGTTTGTTGCTACGGAGGATGAAGCGGACCTTGGTCCCAACGATATTCTGGTTCTTCCAGATGATCCTGGGAACCCTTACTGGAATCAGTCGTGTAGTTCAGTACTTGGGTGTACGGACCCGATGGCATGCAATTTTGATTATCTAGCTACGGAGGATGACGGGACTTGTGGCATGACAGATGACTGTGGTGATTGTCAACTTCCTTACTGTTACAATCCAGTGACCCATGAGGTGAGTTATACAGCTGCTGCGGACTGCGGCAACGTTTGGGTCAGCGGTGACATGCTTTCAAACCCTGCTATGAACCCCTATTGGAATGCATCGTGTGATGTTCCTGGCTGCACATATTCCGGGGCATGCAATTATTTCATGGGTGCGAACATGGATGACGGAAGCTGCGATTATGAATCTTGTGTAATTTCCGGTTGTACATATGAATCAGCACTAAATTATTCCCCTGATGCCACCGAAGACGATGGCTCATGTGAATTTAGTAGCTGTTTGGCTGATTTGAATTCTGACGGAATCGTTGGTACCCAAGACTTACTCATGTTCTTGAGTGAATTTGGATTCTCTTGTAACTAAGCAATTGAACACACGACCTCTCAAAGTTGTCAGTGTAGTCTATTGTCATAACTGATTTTTTAATGTTCCGCATTTTATCTCAAGGTGCCTCGGTGCCTTCGCAAATTGTTATGTTCTTCATCGGCTTGACTGCATTCAACATAGTTGAGGCTCAAACCGATAATGAGGGATTATCAAGTCGTTCATTTTGGAAGAATCAGCCCTCACTTGAAGATGTCATGAATCAGGTCGATCTTGGTGACGATCCGTCAGCCTTGGGGCCTTATGATTTTGACCCTTTGAGTTGGGCTCTTATAGAAGAAGCCTCGCCCGATATTTTGGATTACTTATTGAGTTTCGAGGGTAATACGGTCAACAAACTAACTCACGACGCAAGAACTTATGTGTTTTGGGCTGCTTACCGAAATAATCAGGCTTTTATGAAAAAGCTAAAAAGTATGGGTGCCGATTTCGGAATTGTAGATGAGCATGGTTACTCACTTTTGAATTTTGCTGCTGTGACGGGCCAAATGGATCCCGTTTTATATGATTTGATTATTGGTGAGGGAGCAGAACCGGACCAAGAAGTCAACAACAATGGAGCAAATGCATTGTTACTCGTTTCTTCGCATATAGAGGATATGCGCCTAATTGATTACTTCGGGCAGTTTGGATTGGAAATGAACGACACGGATTCGGATGGTTCAAATGGCTTTCTATATGCGTGTAAGGGCGGAAACGTTGAATTCCTGAATCTTCTAATCGAACAGGGAATGTCAGCTCAATTTCAAAATTCAAAAGGACAGACTGCTGTTCACTTCGCAGCAATGGGGACCCGGGGAAATAACATTGAAGTTGAAGTTTTTGAATTTTTAAAAGAGCAAGGAGTTGATCTTGATTTCGCAGACGAAAAAGGAACAACTGCGTTGATGATACTTTGTCAAAAAAGGAATGATAATGGCCCAATTTTGCAATACATGATACAGGAATCGTCTGATCTTCACCTGCAAGATTCTGATGGAAAGACGGCCATGCATCATGCTCTTGAAGATGGATCCGTAGGTTGTATTGAGGAGTTGATGAATTCGGGATGGAGTATGGAAGGGGCCAAATTCAAAACGGGTAGCCTAATAAATTCCTTGTCTGAAGGCTATAGTCCCAGAAATCATGACGTTTTTGACGAGAAGTTGACTCTTTTGCGTTCAGCGGGAATTTCAGCCAAACAACTGCTTGATGACGGCGAAACGTGGTTTCATGTCGGGGCAAGAAGTCAATCACTCGAGATGCTGAAATTTGCCGCTGTTTTGGGCCTCGATGTTAACCACCAGGATGAAGAAGGCTGTACTGCACTGCACGAAGCATGTATGACGGCTCAGGACATTGATTTATTGAAGTGGCTCGTTTCCATTGGAGCAAGTAAAGATGTGCGTACTTTTTTTGAAGAAACTCCGTACGATTTGGCAAGTGAAAATGAAATGCTTGTTGGAAATGATCTTCAATTTTTGAAAATTAGCCCATGAAATTCTGGCTAAGTGCAATCCTGACATCGGTACTATTCTTTCAGGCAGGAGAGGCTCCCAAGGACAAGCGGGTGCGTTGCATGATTCAAATGAAGAATTACGATGGTGAAGGAGCTTACATTGCGGTTGGTCTTGTTGATGAAAATGGCAAGTATCTGAAGACCCTTCACATCGTTGGTGACGACGATGAGTGGTATTATGAGCTGGAAGAGTGGTGGAAGTTTCACGGAAGAAAGAGAACATCAGTCGACGGCATAACCGGCCCTACAATTGCTGGCGGAGAACGCACCACATTTGTTTTCGATCTTGAATCAGAGGTTCTCAATAAAGGCTACGGGATACGTTTTGAGTCCGGAGTTGAGAACGAAGGGTACTACCCTCGTGAGATTGTAGTGCCGCTTGACGCAGATATACCGAACGAAAAATTAGAATGTGACGGTTTCATTCGTTACGTGAGACTGCTTGCGATTTGATGTTTCAGTCGGTCTGGCTTCGAAGGATACATAGGTTTTTGGCTGTTTGGGTGTCCGTCGCATTCGTTTTGGTCATCGTAACTGGAACGATTCTGGCTTGGTATGCAACGGGCTGCAATATCGGAGCCCAAGGAAATGCTTCCTTGATGAACTCGACGAGCATTTCAGATCTGATGATTTCGTTTCAGGATCAGTTCGATTTTATCGATGCGATTGAATTTGATGAATGTGGTCATGTATTTGTCAGAGGTGAACACGTCGATTACGCTTATGGCACGTGGGAATGGGATATCCAATTAGAAAATGTGATTGGCGAGCGTCAACGTGCTGCGAGTGTCGTGCAATGGGCCTCTATCTTACATCGATCATTTTTCTTGGGAACCTTGGGTCGAGTTTGGGCAGCTGTTAGTACTGTGCTCTTCTTAGTCCTGACGCTTACGGGACTATTGCTATGGTTGAAGACTCACGGGTTTAAGCTTAAATCATCAAACATTTTGCATGTGGATACTGGACTGGTCCTTTTCATCCCATTGTGCATTCTGAGCCTGACAGGATTAAGTATGTCGGCCACGCATTTCGGTTTGTGGAAGTTCAAGAGTACGGAGTCTACTTCGCAGGTTCCAGATGAAATTGAGGTGAAAGACTTTAAAGAATTTGAAATCTTTCAAGCGCATGCACTTGCAGAAATCCAGTCCATTGATTTTCCGTTTGCATTTGATGAGGAGGAATGGTTCCAGGTGCGTTTTCGAAATGGAATAGAGGTGAGCATCAATGCATTGAAAGGAATTGAAATGGGAGAAATTCGTCCTAATGCGAAATCTTCTCTGTTGAAGTGGATGGCAGATGTTCACACGGGTTATAAGGGCTTGGGTTGGTCTCTATTGTGGCTATTCAGTGGACTAGCATCGTGTCTCGCGATTTGGACAGGGCTTCAAATTTGGTATCGGAAAAAGTCCCAAATCCGAGCTGCAAGTTTCGAGGAGATTTCAAGTTTTGATGTCGCATTAGTTGTTGCTTCGCAGGGCGGAACAACATGGAAATTTGCGGATGAATTCAAAGAGGCCTTAGGTCTGGCCGGATATAATGCTCGAGTTTTCGAATTTGAAAAGTTTTCACCTGATGCCATTCAGGGCAATGTTGTTTTCATGGTCGCTACCTATGGTCGAGGTGCTGCCCCTGAACACTTATGGAACTGGCGAAATCAAATTGAAGGCTGGATAAGTTTTCCTGAAAATTCGAAAGTATCTGTAATAGGTTTTGGAGATCGCAAATACGAGCGATTTGCTCAATTCGGAAAAGACTTGGCAGAGGCACTGGTTGCCAAAATAGATAAGGAAGCTTTGGTTACATCTCATAGTGTGAATTCTCAAAATTGGGCGGAGTTTCAAATTTGTGTCGACCGCGTTTGCAAGGAATTTGCCTTACCAAAGTGTTCAGTGAATCCGCAAGTCATGGCTGACGAAAAATCCTTCCCAATTACGCTCCAAGTGCACCACGTAAGCGGAACAGATTCCCTGTTTTGGATTCAATTTGTACAGGTGGGGAATCCTTCCAAAAAGGCTAAGTCCGGCGATTTAATCGCGTTGGAGTCTCCGGGGTCGAATTCTGAACGATATTATTCTTTATCTGTTCAGCCTGATGGAACTTATGGAATTTGTGTTCGATTAGTTGAGGGCGGTAAATGCTCGACCTGGCTGTCCAAACTTCAAATTGGAAGCATCGTTTACGGGAGGGTTCAGATCAACTACCATTTCCATTTAATGGACACAGACGAAAATTTGATTTTCGTTGCCAATGGATCCGGAATTGGCCCATTATTTGGTATGATTGCTTCATTACCAGATAACCAAAATGCCACGATACTGTGGGGTGTACGAGACGAAAATGAGGCTTTATTTGCTGAAACCATGTTCCATGATGCCAGAAATCGAGGAGCACTTAAATGTACCTGTCTGGCATTTTCGACGCAGCCGCGAGATGGTATAAAATATGTTCAAGATTTCTTTACTTCGAAGGATAAGCAGCTCGAATCATGGACTGATTCAACAACAAGATTCATTATTTGTGGAAGTGATGATATGCTA
>CALBFP010000118.1 GCA_937894115.1 uncultured euryarchaeote | reverse complement strand
AATCCAAAATTAGATAGAAGCACTTTCGTATGATAATCGATAACAACGGTACCCATGGTGTCGCCCATGACTACAAGGGATACCCATGGAGATGGTGTGTTCTAAAGCAAACTTTTTGTTTAGACTTGTTGAGTTAACAGCATGTCAGATGAATACATCCTCGATGATGTTGTTGAGACTTTCTCGGATGAGGATACTCTCATGAGCGACATTCGTAACAACCCTGTAAAATGGCTACTCTCAATGGCCGTCATCGGCCCTGGTACGGCATACACTCTATCGGGAAAAACATCCTACGAAGCAGCATTGGGCGCATGGGGGTTGCCTACCGGCTTGGAGTGGATTCTCGCAGTTTTTGTCACAGGGCAACTTTTCATCGCACCACTGTCATGTTACTATCTGTCGCGCTCAGGAAATGCAGCATCTGGACTTTTTATCGCCATGGGGGGATCTGCCATTCTGGTGGCTAACCCGGGCGAAATAGCAACGAATTTATACGGCTGGGGTGCGTTGTCACTTCTGTTTTGTGTCGCTCTTTCCATACCAATGCTGATGGTTCTCAAGAACAAGAAAAAGCTCCTTGACCCCGGCAAAGAGCGAATCACTTGGTGTACACTTCTCTCAACCGCCATCATGATGTACACAGTTGCTGCAATCGTACCCTCTGCAGGTATTGCTTTGATCGATGTCTCTTGTGAGGACCCTTATGGCGCATTGAGGAGTGAGCTAGATGTTTTGTCAGGAGCAACGGATGCTTGTGAAGCCTTGCAATACCGATACGCTCCCATGCTAGTAATGGCTGGCGCAATTGGCTGGGCATGGCCAAGAGGAAAGAAATCACTCGAGGAAGAGGTTTGTCCTAATTGTGGAAGCAAGAACTGTTGTTTGAAATCATCGAAAACTAAGGATGAAAATTCACTTGACGGAGCAAAAGATGGTGAGAAAAGTGACGGACAATCAGACGATTCTCAGCAAGACACCAGCGTAAATAGGGGCAAAAAAATAATTGATGATTTGTCCGATGATTTTTTGGATGGGCTAAAGGACTAGAGGCATCTTTGTGGGTTAAGCCAAATATCCCATGGACACATTTCAAGCATCAACATGGGCTTGCAGTGGGTCATGCACAACGCTAGCGTTCAATATGGCCTCGATGTCTACACACACGAATATTGTGGCTTATTTTCGTCTTTCTAGGGGGAAAAAATTAGTTCCGGGAAATACGGGTTTGCTTTGTGGAGGAAAATTGAGTGGGAAATCATGACTCATATGACGGCGCCGCCAGCAGTTCTGATTTGCAGGTGAAGAACAAACCTGCATACTCAACTCAAGACCGAGTTTTTGCGTCGGTGCTCCCAGATGAGGCTTCGCCTGTTGGGATTGCAATTCTGTACCTGATTGTATTTGTTTTACTAGGAGGTGGTGTTTTGACGATATTGTGGCAGATAATTGGCGGATTTTGGGTTAACTTGATTTTTGGTCTTTGTTTGTTCTTTTTTGCCTTTTTTCCTATGTACATGTTATTACTGGGTCGCTCCGAATACCGTCTACGCGTGCAGCACACAACAGACTTGTTGATCTTCGAAAGCGTATTTCACAGGTTCAGATGGCTCCGTGAAGAAAAGCGCCTTTCAGAGGCACTCTACCTGGGGTTCCACTGGAAGGAAAACGTAGAAACCGATGATGAAGGACATACCTCGGGTCATTCTTGGACTGAGTACAACGTTCACGGTATCTCGGCCGAGGGAGATTGGGAATTGAAAATCCGTGATGTGGTGACATGTTTCGAAAATCGTAAACAGAAAGCAAAAGAGATTGCAGACGCAATTGGCGTTGAGTTCCTAGAATTCGACGAGCTCGAGGACAGTTAACCAAATTTCATAGAGTGAGTAAGTGGCTTGGTTGTGTTAGCAAGGAGTTATGTCAACGACCGTTGAATTCAATCCGTCTGGTGACAAGAGCACGCAATGGATAGTATACGTCGCTACCCTTAGGTTAATTGAAGAACTGTTGAAATTATTTCTAACATGGATTTATTTTCAACTGGAGATCTAATTGCAAATCTTACAGCAGTGCTAGGTAATT
>CALBFP010000117.1 GCA_937894115.1 uncultured euryarchaeote | reverse complement strand
CCTCAAACGTTTCTTCGCAAACAGCGGAAGGTGTCCCGCAATACACGTCTGAGGGCGTTGCCGAGTAAACGGTGGCCTCGATGCCGAAATCAACGGGTGTGTTGCCGTAGTTGTTGGTGACCACGCCGATTTCGAACACACCCTCTGCGTAGAGCCCACCAGGATTGAAATTCTCGATGGATTCCACCGTCGGGTCGTATAAATTGAACGGTGTTGTGTAGGCGATAATGTCGTCGTTGATGGATTGCTCATCCCATGCATTGTTGGATATGATGGCCGAGATACGGTAGGTGGTGTCGTTCAGGAGGTCGGCCTGAATGGAGGTGACGGTTTCTTGTCCGGGCTCGAGGTTGCTGAGCGGACCGATGGTGGTGGACAGGGTCTGCGGGTTGGGTAAGAAGGCCGTCGTCTGTTTCCAAATGGTCAAGTTGTCCACGGCGTACCCGTCACGGCCGGTCCAACGGCTCTCGTTGTCATCGGTGTTGGAACCGGTAAAGCCCGTGCGGAAGCGGAAGCGAACGTCCACGGTTTCCCCTGCCCAGAACGACAGGTCGAACACGCCGAGGTCTTCTTCGGTGAAGTTGTCCCAACCGTAGAAAGACCCAGGGCTGTAGAGACCGTAGTACACGATGTTCTCTGGAGAGTATCCCCAGAAGTCCGTTTTGAAGGTGCGGTCGGCGTCAAAGCCGCCCCAGATTGAAGCACCCGATGGGCATGCTCCCTCAACGGCAGCTTGTTGCGGACAGCCGATCAAGTTCCATCCTGTTTCTTCGCTACCGACTTCGATGATGGCCAGGTCGTCCCAGACATCACCAACAATGAAGCCGGCCCCGTCCGAGCTGCCCAAAGCACCGAGGCCAAGGTGGCGGAAGAGTTCGACGCTCATGAAAGCCCTGTCGGCGCCGGTCAGGTCAACGTCGTTGAGCACCATGGCGTCGTCCCAGTTCTTGCCGTAGCCGCTCCAAGTGTCGCCAGAGGTGTTGGTTTTCAGGTTGCCCGCCCACATGAAATTGGTTGGGTTCACGAAATTTGCATCCACTTCAGGTGCGGAAAGGTCGGTCAAGTAGCCGCCCATGTTGGTTTCTCTCACGCCGTAGGTGTAATCGTCGTCGTTCTGGCTGTGATTGGTCTCAAGGTGCCAGTTGGTGGCGCCGTCAAGGTACTCTTCAAACGTCCACGAGCATCCAGAACCGCAACCGGTTTTGACTTCGGGTGAATCCCAGTCGTTGGCGTAAACGGTGCTGTTGGTTGAATTGACTTCGTCGACAATCTTCAGTTCAACATCAAGATCGGCTGTCTGCCCGTTCAGGGTGTCCATCCCTGTGTTGGTGACGGTGAAGTTGATGTTTCTCGTGCCCTCGCCGACAAGGCCGAAGAATCGGTCGGTAGGAGAGATTTCAAAGTCGGTCACGGCCAAGTCTTTGTTGTCCATTTCAACGACCGTCAAGGAATCGTACTGGCCCTGCCAACCGAAGTTGTCACGCCATCCACCAAAGTTGTAGTTGGTGTGGCCAACAACGAGGTCAAGTGCGGAATTGGGTCCGCCTTGCAGCTGACCCACGGCCACGGCAGAAGGTCGGCGACTT
>CALBFP010000116.1 GCA_937894115.1 uncultured euryarchaeote | reverse complement strand
AGGTCGAGGAGCCTTCTGTATACGTGAAATTCAAGATGGTCGATGATTCTGCTTCAATCCTTGCTTGGACGACAACGCCATGGACGCTTCCTGGTAACGTTGGTCTTGCCGTTGGACCCGATGTCACCTACGTGCGTTGTCGTGTACGCGAGGAACCCGAAGGATGGCACGGACGGGGCGGTGCCTCGGTTGGTGAGGAATTGATTCTCGCTAAGGATTTGCTTGGCGAAGTATTACGACATAAAGTCGATATCGTCGAAGAAATTCAGGGCACTCAACTCGTTGGGAAATCCTACGAACCGCTCTTCCCAGACGCTGTTCCACGGGGAGAGTCCTCGACAGCATGGACCGTTCTTTCCGCCGATTGGGTTACAACCACGGACGGAACAGGTGTCGTGCATACTGCGGTAATGTACGGTGAGGACGACTACAATCTCGGTATGGATGTCGGTCTTCCAGCTTACCACACTGTCAACATTGAAGGCAACTTTGTTTCAGGTGTTCACCCTGAACTTGACGGCCGATACGTCAAATCCTGCGATGACACCGTCATGGACATCTTGATGCAGCGAGAGGATGTGGTCTCATCCGGTTTGCTGTATCGGGAGAAGAATTATCTTCACGACTACCCACATTGTTGGAGAACCGATCATCCTCTGCTGTATTATGCCATGGACTCATGGTTTGTTCGAATGACTGCCGTAAAGGAAAATCTTCTCAAGTTCAACGACGGTGTTGAATGGGCGCCGGATTGGGTCGGAGAAGGGCGGTTTGGAGAATGGCTGCGGAACGTCAAAGACTGGGCCATTTCAAGAGAACGCTACTGGGGAACTCCACTGCCCGTATGGCGAGACGAAGATGGAGAGATGAAATGCATCGGATCGATTGCCGAACTGCAAGCAGAAGTGGCCAAGGCCAACGCAGCGGGAATCAACAATCCTGAATGCCCTGATGATGTTGACCTGCACCGGCCCGTTGTCGATGCGTTTACTCTCGTGTCGGAACAGGGCAAACCCATGTCTCGTGAACCGTTTGTCATGGATTGTTGGTTTGATTCCGGTTGCGCACCTTTTGCACAGTGGCATCACCCCTTTGATGAGAAGAAGATCTTCGACTCGTCCTTCCCCGTAGACTACATCTGCGAAGGAGTGGATCAAACGCGTGGATGGTTCTACACGCTTTTGGCGGTTTCAGCGACCGTTTTCGACTCACCTGCCTACAAACGCTGTCTTTCCCTCGGACTGATTCTCGATGCAGAGGGGAAAAAAATGTCCAAATCCCGAGGAAACATTGTCAATCCTTGGGACCACTTCAATCGAGAAGGTGCTGATGCAACACGTTGGTACATGGTGACAGCGGGAGCACCATGGAACCCGCTCAAATTTGATTCAAACGGCGTTCGAGAAACCTATGCAAAAATGTTCCTCACGTTGTGGAACGTCTATCGATTCCATGCAGACTATGCTGCACTGGATGTCTTCGACCCCGATGCATCCACATCGCCAGTTGCTGATCGTTCACGCCTCGATCGTTGGATTCTTTCCAAACTGCATACGACTGCAAAGGTGTATCATGAAGAATTTACCAATTGGAACTTCCACAAGGCTTGCAGGCAACTTGAGGATTTTATCGTGAATGATCTCTCAAATTGGTACGTCCGCAGAAGTCGACGACGCCTCTGGGATGAGGCTGAATCCGGGGACAAACTCGCTTGTCAGCATACCTTGCACGAAGTGTTGGTTACGCTGTGCCGGCTCATAGCGCCAGTCAGTCCTTTCATGGTCGACACCATCCATCGCAATTTGACTGGAAAGACCGTTCATACCGCTTCATGGCCGTTGGGTACACCCGGTGCAACCGAAGGTGCGACAGCAGATGCATGGGATGAAACCCTCGCAGCGGAAACTGCAGAACTTCCACCACAAGATGTTGCTCTTGAAAACGAGATGGAACTGGTTCGCGAATTGGCTGAAACCGGTCGAAGAATCCGAATCGATTCGCAGCGACGCCAACGACTCCCATGCGCAGAGGGGTGGATTGTTTCTGGACCCAATCTCGAACCCTATCACGACCTTTTGTGTGAGGAACTCAACGTCGAAAAAATCGCAGTAGAAACCGACCTTGATCGTTTCCAACAAATCAACCTTAACGTCAATTTCCGTGCCCTCGCACCACGAGCAAAAGGCGATGTGAACGCAATCGCAAACGAAATTCGAAATCACGCCGATCAAGAAGCACTTTTGGCCGACATTCGCAACGGTTCGTGCAACATCATGGGAATCGACATTCTCGAATCCGACGTAGAGGTGCGACGAGCCGAACGCGAAGGTTACGCTGCTGCAACCATAGCGGTTGGTGAAGGTGATGAAACCCGTCACGTCAGTCTCGTTCTTGACATGCAGAACACGCCGCACCTTCTTTCGAAGGGACTTGCACGTGACATCACCCGACGCATTCAATCGAAACGCAAAGACATGAATCTTGAAATCGAGGCGATGGTTGATGTTGAAATTTGGATGACAAAAGCCCCGCAATTGTTTGATGAAGATAAAGCATGGATTGCCAAGGAAACACGGGCCTCTGGTGTTGTCTATTCGATGGAAGAGGCTCCATCCAACGCTGAATCCTTTGATGTCGACGGTGCTACCATTGCCTACCGTGTTCAATCGGTCTGAGGCCTTCCAATGCGTGTTGTTTCGCTTGTGCCAAGCCTTACTCTGACACTCGCTGATTTGGGCGTCAGTACAACACAACTCGTAGGCCGCACGCCCTGGTGCATTCACCCAAAACCGTTCGTAAAGGGGGTTCAGACAGTCGGTGGCACGAAAAACCCAAATCTGAACAAGATTATCGATATGGCCCCCGATCTAGTGATTTTGGACCGTGAGGAAAATCCACGAGCGGTTTACGACGCACTTTTGGATGCAAACATTGAGACTTTTGTGAGCACAGTTGAACGCCCAATGGAGG
>CALBFP010000115.1 GCA_937894115.1 uncultured euryarchaeote | reverse complement strand
CCCCACCAAGCCATGGCGCAATTCGGGTCCAATTCTGTGCATTTCATGAAACAGGCAATGGCTTGTTCGTGGTTGTAATTCAGCATGTGGCCAAAGGCTTCGACGAACATCTTTCGTGCTTCATCATTGGCGCAGGTTATTGTTTCAGCAAAGGCGTAGTTGGACGAGTTTCCAAAATCATAATCGGTAGGTGCGTACGACATAACGAGCCCTTCGAGTTGTGGTACTTAACAGGACTCAAGCACGTTGCAGGAAAAAAATGCAAGTTAAATTGAGTTCGTAACATCGTCGTGAATCAAACACATTTATGGGGCGATTGACGTTGATACAACAGACTACACTTCGTTGAACTCAACTTCAAAGGTTTGCAACTCCCAAATCGCTGTTACTCGTTCACCGCTGTCCAGTGCACCCAGACCTCCAGGAGTGTTGACTTGAAGTTCAATGTCCGCTGACCACATCCCAGTACCGGTTTTACCTTCAGCGAATAAACTTCGAACCTCGTTCTCTGTCATTCCTATTTGCTGTGCATCCACAGAGGCTGCGCTCATGAAAGTCCAAGTCATGACAAGATCGTCAGCAGATTGTTCCGAACATGAACCGGTCTCCTGTTTTGCCTCAGGGCCTCCATCAACCATAGACAAGTCTGTGGAAACAGTCACCTCGTCGGAGAAACCTTCTCCGGGCTCGTCTTCATCCGAACATTGGATTCGCAACACAACGGATTCAAGATACTCATTTTCGGAAAGTTCGACCTGAATACTCGTACTCATGGCTTGATTGGCACTGAGGTCTTCTGAGGTGGTTTCGGATTCTAGATAAGAGGTGAAGGTTAATTCCCAATCCATACTCTCTTCATCGGAGCCCGTGAGTCGTTCAATGTCAATGGATTTCAACGCTATTGCATCGAAGATTATGATGAGAATCATCAAACCAACGAATACACTCATGCGTCGTTCGTTTTTGAGAACAGATCCCCCAGAATCGGAGCCGTTCAATCGAAACAACCTGTTAATCATAGGAGCAACCCCGAGTTAATGAAAGAAAGGAAACAACCCAAAACCATGGTAAGAAGACCAACTGTGATGAATCTTGAAACATCATCTGGCTCAATAAATTCGTCTACGATCATTAGTTGGGTATCGTCAGAAACCTTTGCCACATTCTCAAACATTCGATCTTCCCAACCGATTAAGAAAGCCAGAACAACACCGATGATGGCTGCTGACAACAATTGCGGTATTGGAAGGAAGGCCTGGAAGATTTCAAAGACCATGGCAACCCAAACACTGATCAGAACAAGAGCGACGAGCCTCGCCACTTTTCGTACATCAGCGTTCCTCATGTCGATGAGATTGAATTTGAGCAGCAAGTAGACCATTATGAGGGGTCGAACCAATCCATAGGTCCCACGAATGGCAAAGAATTCCCAGAGCGAAGAGAGGTTGGGATCGTCAACCAAACCATTAACCAGTGCATTCAGCATACCAACAAAGAACACTGCGATGACAACAAAACGCAGAGGCTTGCTTACGTAGTTCTTTGGTACGACAAGTTCCTTGTAAACCATGTACAAAAGAAACATCATCGGACCAATTGTTCGTGCGTGGCTGAATACAAGGGCCCACGAAACCTCATCACCAGAGCTTGCAGCGACTTGTCCGGAAATACCTGCAACCAGGCTTTCACCACCGTAGATGAAGATCGATGACCATGCAAACATCCCTTGAGAGACCAAAATACCAACGCCCAACAGACCGGCAGCAATAGCATGATTGCGTTCGTACAGGATTGGACTGTCGCGATAGAGGAGATACCAGCGAATGGGTATCAAAAACGTAACTATCATCAAAATGTTAAGCACAGCAATTACCAGCATCATTGGAACAATGGCAAACACAATGAAAGTGAGGAACAGCAGGTAGATAGCTGCTGCAGTGACGCCAGCAGCGATCATATGTTTCCGTTGCGTGAACAAGGGTGAAGGAAACAGGATAAAGATTAGAGGAAATGTTAGTGCTGTGTAAAAATCCATCGCATTTACAACATTCGAAAGAAAGACGAACGATTGTTCGGAGAGTGTTGACGCTTTAAGTTGTAAAAAGCTCTCTGAGGCAAAGTGAACCCCATTCGCAAGGAAAAGCAAGGCAATCACAGAGAGAAAGAGGCGGTTTTGGGGATAATTATCCCTGTGCTTGAGTATGAACCACAACAGTGTTCCAGCGATGAGGATGTTGAGACCCATAGAGAGAATGACCAAATCCAAGGTTTTGGCTGCCTCCTGGATTCCTTCCTCTGCTCGTACTACTGGTAAGACACAGAGAGCCAAGAGAATGACGGTTGTGCGTACAAAACCTTGACCGGCTTTTTCCATTACCTACAAGTAGGGCATTTCGGCTTAAAAGTACTCCTCCGACATTTCATCATTCCAGTCGAACATCCGAAATTGATGCATTACAGGATGGTGGACGCTGGGGGATTTGAACCCCCGGCCTTCTGGTTGCAAACCAGACG
>CALBFP010000114.1 GCA_937894115.1 uncultured euryarchaeote | reverse complement strand
CATTGATTACAACACTACTACACCCAACCATGGTTGGAGGATTCGTTCCTGCTCAGCAAGCAAAAATATTTACTGAAATCACAACGGGTGCGAAACCTTTGGACTCGCATCATCAGATTGCTTTACTCCGTTTGTTTAGATTAAAATCGAGAAACAAAATTGTCAGACTGGCAAATCCCGATTTTAGAATAGTCCCTCCTGCAGTCGCTCCTGCGCTTAACACGATAGGAGACCGAAATAACAGAGCATATCAAGTTGCATTGGATTTGAATAACTCTGCATTACCTACCGCACCTTGGAATAACGCAAATGGTCGTTTGACAATGATCAAACTATCAGGTGGCAGGGATGGGAGAGCAAGGATGGGTGATGTATTAGAAGTAGACTATTTTACTTCAAAACTAGCCCAATGGCTTACTGCAGGTGGCCCACTAGTAGATCTTGCGCAAGCGGATGGGATGATGACCCAGAATGATTGCCGAGATGCTTTATCCAATTACTTTCAAGCGGTCATCGCAACTTGGCCAGGAGCGGGTCACTGGAACCCTGGTCGCGGGGCAAATGGTTACCTTCAACAACGAGGTATTTTCGAGGTTCTATTCGATTTATTCTCTGTTGTAGCGACACGGATGAAGGGGAATGGTTTAGCATATACACTCGCTAATTTCACAAACCAATTGTCATATTTGACAAACTTGTCGTGGTTTTCATGGCAGGTCTGGGGTTCACCTGATAAAAACAAAACAATGATGTACAAATCAGTCGAACACTTCTATTCATGGCTAGATAACAGGGGCATCCCTGATCCCGCCCGCACAGTACCTCCTACAGTTTTGCCCCCTGCAATAAATGGATGGACTGCTAGCCCGCCCGATCCAATTCCTGCGGTTACTGTTACTGACGATACTGGAGGACCTCCTCCCGTGACCTGGTTTGCTACCAGTCCAGCAGGTAGCCCAAAATTGAGATTTAGTTGGTCAGGAGTGTGTATAAACGCAATCACTGGGTTGATTACAGACAAACCTGTTAATTCATACCAAAATGCAGCGATAGTTACGGTTGAACAAACCGACGGCCTTGGCAATGTCAATGTCCTCTATCAAGAAGAAACAAGAGGAACTCAGATTGACTTGTGTTGGGCTGACTTAAACGGAGCCGTTAGAACCGCCGCAGGAGGTCTTGACATTGAATTTGTAGTTGTCTACAAAAACCATGTTGGACCAATGAACACTCCGGTCGTCTCAAGGACTGCAGGTTGACGTTGAATCTGAATCACATCAACATGAATATACAAATAGTATATCCTTAGACGCCACAGTGACAAATATGGAAAAGAATGCCCACATAGTTTTCTCGGATTATCTCACCGGCCTCATCGCCTTGGATGAGGAAGAAAAGAAACCTGAAAATCTACCACCACAATATCGAAATGATCCCAACTTCGAAGGAGGAGTTCATTTCTGGCAACTTCAACAATACATTGTTGAATTGGCATTCGAATTATTGAAATTTCAATCACAGTTTGATGAGTTGCAAAAAGAATGGGAAGTACACAAGGAACAATGGGGCCGATATCTTGGACCTGCTGCAATCCAATATGCTCGTAATTTGATTGATGATCCCGAATATCAAGATGATGAATTCTCGATGGACTGGTGGTTTTTCCACATGAAAGAAGATGGTGAGTGAATGACTCGATATTTTGTGAATTACATCGATGCTGATGAAGTTCGAGAATTACGAAAAACTGAGCATGAGAGGCCAATTGGTAAATACGAAGATGGCGAAGAGATAATGTCGCATTTAGGTACAGTGATCCAACAATATGTTGGATTGGCTTCTGCTCCGTCACAGGATGTCATTGATAATCCTCCAGTGATCATTGGAATAGCAAAAACCGAGGAACGTTGGCATGGCACTGTTTGGTGGATGGCAAGGCATCTCCCTGTTTCTTGGATAAAACCACGAAATGAGCTCGAGTTTGAAGTTCCCGGTTGCACCAGAGAGTATGTCGCAGGCCAAGATGAGCCTTTGGGCTGGATGTCCTTCTACGCTGAATCGCCGTGTTACGCCATTGCTAATTTGAAATTAAATGATGGGCGAACAATAGGTGAACTTCCTGAAGAGGAGTTACAAACACTATTCGTAGAAGTGGAGTTTGAAAATTTCAAATTTGATCCACAAAGCGCAACAAGTTCGCCAGAGGATGTGGACAAGCAAGAAGAGGTTGTTTTCGATGACCTTTGCATTTGCATCAATTGCGAATACATGATACACGTCGATGATAGTTCGAATGGGATTTGCGGAGAGTGTGGTTGTGGTGAGCCTGAACATCCCGGATACGAAGACGTTGGGAGCGATGGCAGGGATTACGACTTCTATGAGGAGTTTTATGGGTCACTTTAGGAATTTACTCTTCCCCATCCTTAGGAACACTAACTACCTTCACAACCTGCTCTGTATTCTGAGAAGTCAACATCGCATAGATTTCGTCAATTTTCTTTGAATCTAATTCGGACTTGGAATCATTGATAAGATAGTAATCAATAATTTTTAATGCTTCACTTATCGCTAGAGTTACGACTGTTACTCCCAAAATAAAGAAAAATAGGAGGATTAAAGATTCATTCGTGCTCATTGTTGGTTGACTAAAAACATCGAGACTATACCCAGTTCCGATAATGAAAGCTAACACGGAAAGCAAAATTAGGCCTGAGACAAAAATAAGGACGAAGAATACGAGAACAGCCAGTGAAGTTGTTTTGATATTCACGTCATCATTCGTAAAGAAGCGATCATCGAACCAATCTATGACCTTCCTGTACCTAAACAATATGGCAATCATTACAACTCCAGTCACTAGGATAACAACAAATTCGAACCAATTGTTCGTGACTTGAATCCCCGACCAATCAGCAATTTTTGTTCGCAGAAATTCCGTATAAAGTGTCCAAATTATTAACACACTCAATCCAAAGAAGAATGTCAGAGCAATTGCCCATTTTGTCATTCGCGGATGCTCACTTTGGTCGTCCGTCACTCAATCAATCTCCTTTTCGTCTTCTACGATTAATTCAGAAAACGTTGTACTCCATCTCTGAATTCGATCGTCGTCCCTGCAGCCTCGATGAGTGTTTGTTCGTGCTTGAGATGGGTTTCAAAATCGTTGAGCGTTTGGACATGAAGGAGATGTTTGGTTGCTTCTCGGAAATGATTGCCCCATTGACTCCAATTGGTTGCAATTTCGATGGATCGATTGATGAGTTCTTCTTCATTGACGACCTCATCGATGGCTCCTGCGTTTGCTGATTCTTCTGCATTCCAGATTTGGTTCGCAAAGAAGAATTGGCGACTTCGTTGTTCACCTACGAGCCGAGGAAGGAGCCAAGTGGTTCCTCCATCGGGTGAAAGGCCGATGCTTGCATAGGATGCTGCAAGTTTGGCTT
>CALBFP010000113.1 GCA_937894115.1 uncultured euryarchaeote | reverse complement strand
TGAACCTGTGATTGTTCTCATTTGCTGAGCGACGATTTTACTGGCATCGTACATTGATATTGAATTGTGTCGGACGGTCCCGCCGTGAATATCTGTGCCGGAATCAACAAGCTCTACAATGGTTCCAAACTCAGGAAAAAGTTCACCTTCAAGCCGCTCAAGAGGGGCCGCATTGACATGCTCGTTCACCGGGTGCCAATCAACCAAGTCTGGCCTCCACTTCGAATCGGAATGAATCCACAAGCCAATGTGGACGGGGCGGTCATGGTTGCCTTTGTTCGGAGAAGAACGATGCCAAGTGAGGCTGTGAAGCAACACCGTATCTCCAGCAGAAACCGGAAGGAACACCTGCACCGAATCTTCGGGGAATTCATCCTTTTCTTTCGCCATGAAGTCAACGGGTGATGAACACCCGCCCAAGTGGCTTTTGTCCACCACTTCCAAACATCCATCTTCGAGCGTCACATCTCGGAAGGGCGTCCATGTGGAGACCCCGGGAGAATTTACGGGCCAGAACATGGAGTCCTGATGCCAAGGTATCTTGTCGTTATGCCCTTTGTGGGGCTTGCAAATAATGTGGTCGTGAAGAAGTCGAGCCCCCTCCCATCCCATGCTTTCCCACGCACATTCATGGAGAACTGGTGTATAGACTAGGTCTCGGAAATACCCTTTTTCGTTGTGCCACAAGTTGCGCCACTGACTGACTTCATTCTCGTATTCTGTTTTTGTCAAACCCATCTCATGAGCGTACCTTTCTTTCAGTGCGTCCCACTGCACCAACCCCCCCGAGACCAACTCGGAAGAGAGATTGCCTTTGATGACCGCCCATCCATGCTCTTTGAAAAAATCCAAATATCGAAGGTCGTTTTTTTCAAATCTTGTTCTGTTAATTTTTTGCTTCATTCTAAGGCCTCCGTAGCGTGTTTCCAATTATCCCACGCACCGTGCACGTCGATGTGATTCCAAAATTCTGGCTCAAACCACTGTTTCAGCCAGTTTAATAAATTTCGAGGCGTTGTTATTGATTCACTGCCGTTTGGAGAAGTGGCTTGGTGATCCTTCAACACCGCTCCTCCATCTGACCAAAACCGATTCACCCTCAAACCGGTCAAGAATGGTCCCCAACCCGGTTTTGTATAGTGCAATTCATGCATGCGATCAAACACACTGAAATGAACGCCTTCAGGGGAAAAATGCTGATTTGTCAACCAATCATCACCCGAGAATGCATGCTGGACAGCGAACCTGTTCCCTTGATGTACGAGTCGGTATTGAAAGAACCAGTTTACTTTAACAGAATTATCGCCAAGTCTGATAGGAGTAAAATAGGGATAGCCATTTCCAACATCCACCCACCAATCATGACCGCTAACCGTTACGACAAGGCATATATGACAATCCGGTTCCGTAATTGTTGACGAAACAAATCGAACGTCAAAACCAAGTTGCTGCAGTACGGCATAGAGAAACGGGTTTCTTGCTGTGCACAGACCACCCAATCCACTGAGCATCTCGGTTTTTATCCAATTATTCGTTGGGCGATGCCGGGGACCTGTTAGCATGGTCAGGTTTTGAAAAGGCACGTGCTCCACGATTCCAGCCACGATTTGTTCCAGCAACTGACTGCTGGGCTCTTCCTTTTCCACTTTGATTTGCTTGAGAAAGGAACAGATTTCTGAATTTGTCAGGGTTAAGTCAAACTCAGTCACCGGCCAGCACCTCGCACAATTTCACAAGTTGTCTTGCGGAAATGTCCAACAGCTCAGGATCGATGGATTCGTTAACACCGTGTATGGTAGAGTGATCGTCATTCGGTCCCAAGGCAATGTACGGCGTATCCTTTAGGAGGTGTACCAAGCACGGGCACCCCTGATTCCCGAAGGCTTTGTTCATTGGTCTAAACCTCACAACAGATTCCCTGCCGTTGCTGTCGTTCAGGTCTTGCAGATTATCAATGACGTTTTGCAGCGTATCGTCAACATTGACGGCGAGAATACGATGTTTGCCGTTTCTGAAAAAATAACCTGTTTCTTCAACCCAAACGTCCACATGCGGCAATTCAAGAGTGGGATACATTTCCATAGCGAAAGGGCTTCCGATTTCTTCCTCACCTTGCAGCACAAACAGAAGATTACAATGCTTAGAGAACTCATCGAGAAGGAGGATACGTTTCGCCAGAGGAACAATGTTGTCCGCCACACCTCTACCGAACCACCGGCCGTTCTT
>CALBFP010000112.1 GCA_937894115.1 uncultured euryarchaeote | reverse complement strand
AGACGATCATCTCTTCATGGGTTGTGGACTTCCAACCCGTTTTTTCTATGGTGTTAGAACAATCGTAGTGATTGGTAGTGCCTAGTCCTTTAGTTACCAATTTCGCTTCCTTGATGAAGAGTGCCATGAGTCTTACAACAACATTCGGAAGCGCTGCGGTTCGTACCTTGTATCCATGAGCTTTCAAATGACGTGCAATTTGGGGCATTGTGATTGGTGTTGAGGCCATCATCAAACGCTCACCGTCCAATTCGTTCCGTTCCAATGCCTCTGCGTGCATCCATGCAACATCACGAACATCCACAGGTGCAAAACTGATTTTTGGAAAACCTGGATAGGAACGTTTGACGATCGATTCGATGATGCGTAGAGATGTTCCCGCTCGACCACTGTGGAGCGGACCAAAAATGACGTTTGGATTGACTGTTGTAAGAGAAACATCTGGGTGTTGAGCGGCAAATTCCCTTGCTGCTTTTTCGGCAAGCGTCTTGCTTTTGGTGTAAGCGGAAACGCCTCCGTTGAGATCGGTCCAACAAGTTTCATCATAGGTTTGATTTTTGGTTGTCGGAGTTGCCCCTGAAATTGCCGCTGTCGAGGATGTAACCACAAACTTACGAATTCCTGTATTGTACGCTGTCTTTAGAACGAGCAGGGTACCGTCCTTCGCAGGTCGAATCAGCTCCATTTCGTCTTTAGGTTCATATGCAGAGAATGGTGATGCCGTATGGATTACTGCATCGATACCTTGCATGGCTTCTTTCCATCCCTTCTCTGATGTTAGATCGAGGGTCCGTAATTCAAAGGCGTCTCCTGCTGAAAAGTCAGCCAGAACAGTGGCGTGGTTTTCTTTCGGTGTTCTTGTGGTACCCCGTACAAAGTAGCCTCGTGAGAGAAATTCCTGTGTGACTTGCCTTCCAAGAAATCCTGTGCATCCCGTGATGAGGATTCGCTTGAACTTCTTGTTCATGTTCCACGGACGACAATACTTGGCTTGAACGTTTGTCAATTTCATCCAAACGGCTCAACATCGCTGCCGTGCAGGTGCTGTTTTCATAAACCAAGTCGGACATGAAGCGATAAGGGATACCATGAGCGAGATGGCAACTTCTGACGATAAGCGCACAACAAAAGAGATTATGTCTGCCATGACTGACGACGACAAGAAGGCGCTCAAAGGATGGTACTTCTTTGATTGGGCCAATCAAGCATACGCTCTGACGGTAATGACGGTTATCGCACCAGCGTTGATGGCAGCACTCTACAACAAGGCTACAGGTACACAGTCCGGTGACACCTTTTACGCCTGGGTATTGACCATTTCGATGATTTTCGTGGTTATCACAGCGCCTGCATTGGGGGTTATAGCCGACAAAATGCCAATCAAGAAAAAATTGCTCAAATGGTATACCGTTGCTGGTATTCTGTTCACAGCATTGATGGGTGCTGCTCCGTATTTCGGCTCACAAGGTTACATCATCTTGGCGCTCATGTACACCATAGGTACGATTGGTTTTACCGGTGGTAACGTCATCTATTATTCCTTCATGCCGTATTTGGCTCCACGTCAGTGCCAGGATCACGTTTCCACGTGGGGTTATGCTTACGGATTCATAGGTGGTTCATCTCTTCTTATCTTCCATCTCATTGTCCTTTTGGGAACTTCATGGGACACGAATTTTCAAATGGCCGTCATATTCGCAACATCAGCCATTTGGTGGTGGGGATTCGGAGCCTTGATTTTCAAGTGGACGCCCGAGCCTGAAATTCCATCTGAGATGGAGTGGGAAGGTTTTGGTAAAGCCACAAAAATGGCTTACAGGCAAGTCTTTCAGACCTTTAAAGAAGTTAAGCGGTTCAAGGTCCTCGCTTATTTCCTTCTTGCCTACCTTTTGTTTTACGATGGAGTCAATACCATCGCCAGCATGGCCAGTGCTTTTGGAGAATCCGTGCTTCGTCTTGACCCAAGCATGAACGTTCTTCTCTTACTCACGGTCAACATTGTTGCCATTCCAATGACTTTGGTTTTCGGTAAACTTGCAGACGTAAGGGGAACGAAGTTTGCGTTGATGCTGGCTTTGTTCATTTATTGCTTTGTTGCAATCGTTGCTGCTGGCTTTGCACCGCTCGAATTGGATCCGATATCCGATGATGATGGAGATGCAATTCCAGATGATGCAGAGCGTTATGATTTCACGTTTACATGGGACGACGATGGAAACTACACAATGGATACGTTGTACGACCGTGGATATGAGGGATGGGTTGGTGAAACGGCAGAAGGTGATGCGGCATTTAGAGACAACTTTCAAGAGTATTTTCCTGAGGCTGACTACAGCGTTGGAGACAAAGGTGAGAGTACCATCGCAACTGGTTTGATGGTTTGTGTTGTTATTCTTGCATTTGTTGCTATTCTTGGTGGGGGAATTATGTTCATCCAAAGAAAGGAATTGGGATGGTTGGGGGTTCTTGCGATGATTGCAATGGTCTCCATTGCGATATTCGCATCGTCAACTCTCGCTGACCAAAAGAAAACCGAGGCTGCGGATGTGATGCAAATTGATGGCGCAAATGCAACGCTCATGGTTGACGCTTTCAACAACACCAGCGATCACCGTTTCTCCATTCTCTTTGTTGGTGGTCCAGAGGGTGGTGAGTCGGAACTTGGTGATCGACACCCCACTGTTGTGGATCAAGGCGGACCTGCTGATGGCTGGGCTACGTTCATGCGTGATAACGTATGGAGTCCGTTGAACATCAGTGTATCGTTGCAATGGATTATTCTAGGAATGTTTGTCGGAATTGCGATGGGTTCTGCAGGTGCGCAGGCTCGTTCGATGTTCTCTCAACTTGTGCCTGAAACACGAACCTCTGAATTCTTTGGTTTCTTCGGATTCCTTGGCAAGTCTGCTGCCATGATCGGTACCTTCCTCTACGGCATCGCAAGTTCGGTATTCGACAGTCGCGTTGCAATTTTGACGATCACCATCGTCATTCTCGCTGGTACGTACCTCACGAGCCGAGTCGATCTTGAAGAGGGTATACGAGTTGCAGAAGAAGAAGATGCTCGGGCGAGAGCAGAGGCTGCGAAACAGGATGCATGATGGGTGAATGCCATGCGTGGCTTTCCTCAAATTCAGGCCTTTCTCTCGGTTGTTTTGATTCTCATGATGGGCGTTGTTTGGGGTTTACCGCTCGCACCAGCGATATATGTCTTCGATTGGCTTACATCGTTTGGACCTGGCGACAAAAGTTGGCCTGATTTATTTTTGATTGGATTTTCTGCGTCGATTGGCCTCCTCACTTGGGGTATGTTTCTTCTCTTGCTATCAGGGAGCCTTCAGTTTCTTATTCGCTTACGATTTGAGGGACGAATTGTGGCTCCACTTGGTTCGATGGTAACCATACGTTGGGCTATTTGTGGGCAACTTCACCGCTCAACACAACCGTTTCTTGCCCATGTTGTACCGTCTTTCTTTGCAAACGCTTACTATCGGCTGGCGGGTTGTAAAATAGGAAAAAATGTCAACATCAACTCGGTTAAAATCAACGACCCATCACTTGTCGTACTCGGTGATAATGTTGTTGTTGGTGGGGGGGCTACTCTGAACGGCCATCTTGTTGAGGGTGGAAAGATTGTACTTGAGAAGATCGTGGTCGGCAAAAATGCCACGGTAGGTGGAGCAACGATGGTTGGTCCAGGAGCTCGCATTGGAGAAAACAGCATCTTGGGCAATCGCGCACTCCTTGCAAAACGCAAGGTAATTCCCGATGGTGAAGTGTGGGTCGGAATCCCTGCGCGTCCCATTTCATCGTCTCATTCCAAATCTTCCAAATGATAAACGTACGTGGGTATTCCCCGTTGATTTGCTTCATCGGCGACCACTTTGGTCCACTTGCTTTCTTTGCTTAAGAATGCGAGGACGTGGGTCGCAACCTCAAGCAATTTTTCAGTCAGTTCAAGTGGAGCTTCACTTCTTCCAGAATCCTTCAATCCTGGTCGAGGTTGGTCCCAATATTCTGAAAACATGAGAAATTCAATGTTGTTGTTCGTGGCCCATCGCTCAGCTAAATAATCAACACCACTTGCTCCACCAACGATTATTAGGTCAGGGTAATCCTCGATTTCAATCCACTGATCCAAGATGTCTTCTATGACAGAGTAATCGTAAAATCGACTTGAGCCCGAAATTACAAGATTGATAATTCGTCCATCTTGATTGATATCTTGTGCCGCAAGTCGAGAAAGTTTCCCCCCACTGGTCGCCCCGCTCATACCGCTCCATCACAATTCGTAGGCATAAACTCTGTGGATGTTATCAAAAAGCGGAATCCCTTGAGGGCAACTGTATTCAAGTACCCGCGATAGCAACATACATCGCGGGTGTGAACAATGGACGAGAAATCTGGTTCGGATTCGACAGTTCAGCGCTCAGCCTATCGACAACCAGTAACAGCAAAGGGTCTCAAAGCGATTGAGGACGGAACCTTAACATGGCTTGACGATGAGATGTACAACAATCTCAACACGGGAGTTCTCGAGCAATATCTGGAAGAAAAGAATCTCGAAGAGTCCTTCGAAGTTTCCCATTGGTCCCCATCCAAAGTGATGATTGGAATTGCGATTGGAGCCGTCTTCTCTGGGGTAACTGCCTACATTGGCCTCAAACTTGGTCTGGCGATTTCAGCAGCGTGGTATATTGCATATCTTTTGGGAATGGCCCTAAAGTGGTCACCTTCGGAGGTGAACATTGCTACCTCTGCAACCACTGGTGCAACACATGCCTCCACAGGATTTATTTTCACATTCCCTGCAATCTTTTTACTTGCATCGAAGGCACAGTATTCGCTTGCGGATGGTCCGTTGATCACGCTTGAGGATGGTGAAGCATTTCGACTTGCTTTCATTGCTATCGTTGCTTCGATGTTTGCGGGATTCCTTGGTGTGATGTACTTCATTATTTTCCGTCGCGTTTGGTTGGTGGAAGATCCATTGCCCTTACCAGGTTTCGAAGCGACACTCAAGATGCTGGATATCGCCTCAGACGTCAACACAGGAGCAGTCGAACACGCACGTGAGTCGTTAAAGACCATTGGTTTATGGACAGGAATCACCATGATTGGTATGTTCCTCATTGAGTATCCATTGGTGTGGCTCTCAGACAAAAAGCTCTCCGTAATGGATTTTCTTGCTGAGACCCTTCATGTGGGCGACATTGGGCTCGCATCATTTTACAGCGCAGGAAAAATTCACCAACCCTCTGGCATCTATTCAGACGGTTCATCCAAAAAGTACACTCAGTGGTCTGAAGACAGTGCATGGAACCCCTTTGCCTACACCTACGTTGGAGTAGCTCTCACACCCTCGATGTTCGCTATTGGTTGGTTTATGAAAACCAGAGTTGCGTTTTTGGTCAACCTCGGAACACTCGTTGGTTGGTTCTTCTTGGTACCGCTTGCGGTGTTCAGTAATTTCCCCGTGTACGACGCAACCTTGCAAGCCAATGTCCCCATCCAGTCCTATACAAGCACGGGTCCAGAGGCCCTGCAAATGATTGCCTTTTCGAAAACGGTGCGGACCATCGCTATCGGTTCCATTGTCGGCGGTGGAATGTTTGGTTTAGCGAAAATGTGGCGTACTTTTGCGAACATCTTCAAGGACATCGGTGCGGCATTCAAGGGCGAAGGGTCGCAGGAATATATGGAAGGCAAAGGCTGGTATGAATGGCCCTTGATGCACATTCCAATCTTCATGGGATTGACCTTCTTATCGATGATTGTCATCTTCTGGGTTGGTGGTTTTCCGATTGCATCCGCAGTTATTTTCGCAACCGTTCTCATCATGACAACGTTCCTTCTGGGTGCAATTGCGGTTCGTGTTATGGGTGAGACTGGAATCGAACCCGTCTCAGGCACATCGTTCATTGTACTTCTCATGCTTCTTGGTATCTTTCTCAACATGGAAGAGACATTGGGATTGGGCACACAGGATGCAGTTTTGCTTGGATTGGTAGGAACCACGGTCTTTGGATCAGCGATTTCAATGTCAGGAACGGTTATTGGAGATTACAAGAACAGTTTGTACATCGGTAATCGTCCGTACCACATCTCAAAAGGGAACATCATGGGCGTCGTACCAGGAGCAATCATCGGTGCCGCAGTTGCTATTTTCCTTTCGATTCAACTTGCTGAAGGTCGAATTGATCTCATCGCTCCACAAGCGAATGCGTTTGCGACCTTTTCGGTCATTTTCGCAGAAGGTCAAGGCGATTTGGTCCTACTTGGAATAGGCTTTTTGTTGGGTATGTTTGTTGAATGGGTTACCGGTATGGGTACATCGTTCGGTTTGGGTATGTATCTCGACGTGCCGCACACATTACCCATGTTGATTGGAGGCTACAGTCGCGATAAATGGGAAGAAAAGAAATTGAAACCGAAAATCGAGGCAATCAAGGCAGAAGAAGGGGCCTCAGCAGCTGAAAAGAAGCGAGCGTTAATTCTCTTGAGCACGTTCATGGTTGCCGCAGGTTTGCTCACTGGTGAAGCTTTCTTTGGAACAGAATCGAGTATTCTCTCGTTTATCGACACACTTGTACCGAATCCAAATGGAGGCGGATGGTACATTGGACGAATGGCAGGATTCATTGCCCTCAACGTGGGTATAGGATGGATCATTTATGCCCTGTTCAAGCGAGCAGGTGTCATCGGTGCGCCCAAAGTTCTCGATGCTGAGTTGGTCAATGAGTCGTGACCAAGATGCAATTTGGTTCAGTTCCAACCCACGTTTGGATGGTTCTTGGTGTTGCAATATGTGGTGTTTCAAGCGCTGGTGCGATCTTTACGCATGTTGACGAAATTCCTCCGCTGCTTCGTGCATCATGGCGATTGCAGTTGACGGCGCTGTTCCTCTTGCCTCTCGCTTTGTGGCAATTTACTACACTCGAACCTGAGATTAAAACAAAGTTGTTTGAAATGTCGACATTGCAGATTGTCTTTGCAAGCGGGTTCTTTTTAGCATTGCATTTCGGCTTTTGGGTCACGTCTTTGGACTATACCTCACTGACGCATTCGTTGCTGTTTGTTACCGCTCATCCACTGGTCATTTTGACCGGGATGTTCTTTTTTGTTCGCAAACCAAATCGCTTGGAACTCTTTGGAGGAATTGCTGCATTCGTTGGAGCAGCAATTTCAATGCTCGATGTAGGCGATGTCCAAGGGGGAAAAGCAGTCTCAGTTTTTGGTGATCAACTTGCATTTTTGGGTGCTGTATTTGTTGTCGGCTACCTTGTTTGCGGGCGCATACTTCGAGAATGGATGCCGCTTTTTCTCTACGCCTTCCCCGTAACGTTGATTGGAGGTCTGCTTCTAATTCCCGCATCGTTGTTGCTCGAATCCAGTTTTTCCGACTTTGGGGCTTTTGGTTACATGGGTCATGAGACCTTAATTTGGTTCGCTGTTTTAGCACTTATTGCTGGAATCTTGGGTCACACGGGTTTGAATTATTGCTTGAAGTACGTTTCTCCATTGCTGATTTCGATCAGCGTAACACTTGAACCGGTTATTGGTTCTCTCATCGGCTGGATGTTCTTTTCAACCGGTATTCCGGGTATGTGGACGTGGATCGGCGGGCCTATTCTAATTCTGGGCATTATTTCCATCGTTTACGGTGAACACCTGATGAATCAAACATCACTTGATAACAGGCAAAGAGGAGTCGATAGCGAATGACAGACGAAAAGTGGGTCCTTTTGACCAATGATGATGGGATTGAAGCTCCGGGATTCGAACGCCTTGTGAAAGCATTGAACGTTGCGAAAATTCCTATCGTTGCATTTGCTCCATCACAAAACAAATCCGCATGCAGCATGCAACTCAACCTGAATACATCCATAGATTTGCATCAACGCTCTGATCTTATCGAGAAGTGGAACCTAGACGAGTCTCATGGAGTTCACTTGTATGCGCTTGATGGCACTCCATGCGACACGATGATTGTGGCTTTGGATGGTGGCCTGTACAACGTTCTTCCACACATCACCCCAACTCTGGTACTCTCCGGTGTTAATCTTGGCCCAAATCTTTCTCAGGATTCCTATCACAGCGGAACCATGGGTGCTGCGAGAGAAGCGGGGTTGTACGGAATGCCAGCAGTAGCAAGTTCGTACACTTCATTTGATGTGGATGGGATGGATGTGAGTATCGCTGCTACAGTGGAGTTCATCCAACATCTGCTGCCCTTAATTCCACGTGTTCCGCAAAATCTCTGTCGGCCGCACGTTGATGCAGAAGAAGAGCACGTCTCCAGGTGGCCGAAGACTGAAACCACCCGTTCTGAGGTTGAAGCCTTCCAACAACTTCGAAGTGCGTTTCAGAGCGGTGAACTGATGCTCAATCTCAATGTACCATCCGAATGGAACGGTCGTTTCCAAACCACGCGATTGGGGATGCGGTGGTATCGAAGTGCCGTACAATTTGTTGAAAGCGATGATGGTTCATTGAAAACCACTTTCAGAATCGGTGCAGCGTTTATTGATACGGAAACGATCGAAAAAGGCGATTGTGATGCGGTAGCATCAGGCTATGCAAGTATTTCTTCACTACCGAACTGGCCACAAACACATCCACTTGCTCTTGATGGTGAACTCCTTGCCCATGCCCTAAAACAAGACGAATTTGGATTTCCAAAATGGCTCAAAGGTTGAGTTGAACTCCTTCATCCAACAAAAAGTGGCAAATTGCAATTGCGTGATGGCCTTGAAGCCATGTTGAACCCAGTGAGCGAGGGATTCCTTCGTCGCTTTTCAAAGGCTGATCGTCAGAGAGCAGGAAGGCAATTTTTTGGTCGGCTGCTGTTCCTCGGTTAGGAAGGGTTGCTCCATCACTCCACAGACGTTCAGCATCTGCATCAAGCCGTACGAGAAGAGAATCCTTCCATTCTAGGATGGTTTCAGAAAGCGTGCCTCCGCCATCATAAACTCCAGGTGTGCGCTCAATCCATTGGCCAATTGGCGGAGACGGTTCACGTATGGCTTTCGCTATCAAACCAGAAACACTGCGTTCTTCCGCATGAAAACCACGCAATTCGGACCCAATAAACTTCAATCGCCGATGCGGACCAGGTCCTCCTTGCAAATGGAGGACGACTTCAACATCTTGACGTAGTCCGTGCGAGGTCAAAAGAGCGGACATAACTGCACGAATGAGGACATCCATGCGCCCTGCGCCTCCAGCCAAATCGTTGAGAGGCAGTTTGCCCTTGCTCATAGCTCGATGGCCAACGACTGCAAATCGGCGCAGATCAATCCCCTCGCTCAACGACTGTGCGAAGTGCATCGCACAGGTCCCTTTCTGTCTCGAGGACATAGTGGCTTCCTTGTTGATCCACCAGATAGCCCCGAGGTTTGGTGCCATCTTGCAAATCCTCCAACCGATTCGCTACAACTGCTGTCATTTCTGAATGCTCTATTTGGGCAACAGCCCTATGAATCAGATCACGTTGTTTGATACCAGATTCCAATTTGAAACCGATTCGTGTCGATCCTCGAACCTTTTCTCTTAATTCTTGGATGTGTTTTGGACCTTCGACAAGAGCTACGTGCAATGGGCCTTGTTGGCTGGCTAATTTCCCTTCTGCTGGGGATTCAACAATGTAATCAAGCACGGCTGCCACATGAATCCAAGCGTGAATGTCATCGTTTGCGAGTGCCTTTAATTCACGTAACATGTGGTCCGGTTGTTCCGCCTTGATGCACAACGGTAGCCAAGGAGGCTGCTCTATGCTTGTTCTGCCAACAACACAGGTCACATCGTGTCCATATCGATACAAATCATCAGCCAAAG
>CALBFP010000111.1 GCA_937894115.1 uncultured euryarchaeote | reverse complement strand
ACAACAATGGCGATTACGCTTGTCGTTGATGCATCAGCTGGCATCCAGGTTGCTGCAGCATGAACCATCACCATCAGAAGAATCGCAAGACCTCGGATTTGGTCGATGTCTTGTCGTCGACTCATTCTGAGTCACCGTTGGCTGCGAACGTACTCTACCGCATTACGGAAGATTTGCAATCCGTCTCCTTCCCAATCATCACCGAGATCCATCGATGTGTGTTCTGGGTGCAACCACATGCTGTAGAATGCTTCAGGATGAGGCATTAAACCAAACACCAAACCTGTTGCATCACAGATTCCTGCAATGTTACGCATACTTCCATTTGGACTCAGAGGGAACGGTAAAAGTTCATCCTGCAACCCTTCTCCAACGGGTTTTGTTGGGTCTGCGTAACGGACTGTAAGTTGATGATTTGATTCAAGTAAATCCAAACCTTCACCAGATGGCATGACAAACCGCCCTTCTCCGTGACGAACGGGACATTCGATTCGTTGGATGTTTTTGGTCCATATGCAAGGGCTTTGTGGGTCAAATTCCAAGGTTACCCAACGGTCTTCGTAACGTCCAGTATTGTTCAAGGTTAAACTTGCCCGCTGAACAAGATCGGGTTCTAACGAGGCTTGTTCTGGTCCAGGCAATAATCCTGTCTTAACGAGGGCTTGGAAACCGTTGCAAATACCAATGATAGGTTTTCCTTCTGTGACAAATTTTTGGAGCTGTTCACGCAAAGCAAAACGAAGGCGATTTCCAAGTAAACGGCCGCTCCCAAGATGGTCACCAAATGAGAATCCGCCGGGAACTGCAAGAATGTCGAACTCATCTAAACTACGAGCACCCTCAACCAGATGATTGACATGCAAACGCTCAGAGGAGGCCCCTACCATATCGAATACGGCTGCTGTTTCTCGATCGCAGTTAATGCCGAATCCGAACAAGACACATACTCGTACTTCTTGCCTCATTCAACGTCCCCCGTCATATCGAGCGCATGCTTCCAAGAGTGGGTTAAATCGTCAACACCTGTCTCGATAATTGTGTCGTATCCATCTTCAATCACCAACATGGGAGTGTCGGTTACCATTCCAATCAAATGAAGATCTGCTCCAGACATCTTCTCAACGAAAGCCAGTTCATGTTCGGACTCAACTGAAACAACAATTCGGCCTAGGGATTCACTCCAAAGACGAGAAAATGAGTCGCCTGGGCCGATTCCATCAATATCAATAATGGCGCCACATCTGCCTCCAATGCACATTTCGGCAAGTGCTACAGCAAGGCCGCCTTCACTGCAATCGTGTGCCGTTCGAACAATGCCTTCGTGTATTGTTTTCGTAAGATTTCGATAAATTTCAAGTTGTTCGGATGGGTTTTCCAATCGGGGCACTTGCCCCCCAATACCGACCGAGTCGCCGCGTTGTTTGAGATGGAAAGCAACTTCTGATGCCCCCAATTCCTCATAGGTTGTTCCAACGAGGTATATGCGTTCACCGTGGTGCTTGAAATTTGAAGTTGCAGTTTTTCGAACATCGGGTTGATTCCCAAACAGTGAGAACAGCATTGTTGGTGGAATGGAAATCTTGTTTGGCCAAACCCCGTAATCGTTTTTCATCGAATCTTTACCAGAGACGCATGGAAGGCGATATGCGCGACAGATTCGTTCAAGTTCTCGATTTGCTCGAACCAGTTGGGCAAGCTTAAATTTCCCATCAGGTGTTTTTTCTGATTCGATTGGATCTGGCCAACAGAAGTTGTCTAAACCTGCCATCTTGTCAACATCAACACCCACGCAAACCGCGTTTCGGACCGCTTCATCAATGGATGCTGCGACCATTGCTCCCGCATCAATATCTGAATAACGCGGAGCAATTCCACATGAAACAACAAGTCCTTGGGATTCACCATGAATCGGTGCGATGAGTCCCGCATCGCCCGGCCCATCACGTTCAACGCCGACGAAGGGTTTCACCACTGTTTGAGCAATGACTTCGTGATCGTATTGCCGCACCCATGTTTCTTTTGATGCAATGTTTGGTCTTGCAAGCATTTCCATTAACAGAACGTTATGATTTAATGCTGAAGGAGGAATAAAGGGTTCGTGATTTGGAGGTACCCACTCGGATTCCAACTCAAGTTGTGGCACCCCATCATGAAGGAATTCGATGGGTAAGAAAGCAACGGTTTCTTCA
>CALBFP010000110.1 GCA_937894115.1 uncultured euryarchaeote | reverse complement strand
TACCGTCGTCAAGCCAACGCTCAATTTTCTTGACCTTCTCCAATGGACATGGGTTCACACAATCAGAGATATGGGGGCCGATTTGAACGAACACACTTCTCTGAATAAGAACATCACAATATTCCCAAATTGCTGAGCGAATCAGGCCAAGAAGAGATGCGAGTTTTGTTGGGGATTGAGTACTATTGAACGTTCCAGAGTACTCGACCTGAATGTCCTTGGTTACCCCCTCACCACCGTGAACAAAGAAACCAGTTCCAACATCAAATTTACCTCCAGTATATGCCAACTCACGCAAGAATTTGTCGATCTCTTCCCTAGCAGGAACCGCTCCCGCTTCTTTCCAATGTTCAGGATAATTCAATGCAATCGAGATTTTCATATCAATCGTAGTTGAATCATCAATGTTTTGCATCACATCTTGAGAAGGAACGAGCATTGTCTGATCACCTATTTTCTTCGGCCCATTCATTTTCAAACGTTCCATACACCACAAAGCAAATTCGTCAATTCTTTCTGGAGAATTATTCACAGTTTGCGTTTGGTTGACGACTGCGTTGACATCACCTCCACTCGAAATCTGCACGTTTCCATCGCCAACCATGCTCTGATGAGTTACGCTGAGGTCATATGTTTGAGTTTGGTGTGTTTCTTGGCTTTGATCAATATTCTGAGTCTGGGTTTGGCTGATGATTTTTTCAACATTAATCACAGTCGTTGGTTCAGCCGGCCCATCATTTTGCTTGCGCCTGAAGAGGAGGATAACGAACAATGACGAGACAAGGAGTATAACCGCAATCGAAAAGGTCATCAGGATTCTCTCCAGTGACTCATCGTCACCATCTGTACTCTCTGGAACCAAGTAATAAATCTCAGTCTTTGAAATCTCAGTCCTTGAATTGTTTTCAAAAACAGTGATTATCTCCTTTTCCGAATTATCGATGTAGATCGTCGGGCTGTAAGCAATGGTTAAGTTTCCATAGAAAACAATCGTCATGTTTGTTTTCTCTGTATTAGAGGTCACAGCATTGAACGTTAATTGGTATGTTTCTTGAGAATTTGTTGTACTGCTATTGGATTGAAGATATGTCTCGTTTCCTTCATTGAACAGACTAAAGAAATTCGGAAGCGTTGAGTTTGGATTAAGTTCCCACTCATAAGTCGTATTTTCCTGCCCTGTTACACTTGCAAAAACACTGTTCAATCCTACATTGATGGGCTCGAATGTATCGATACAACCGTCTCTGTCTGCATCATTTTGGACTGTTAGTCCAATAATTCCGTATGGACACAAATCATTGTCATCAAGAACAAGATCGTTGTCATCATCATCATCTTCTGGATCCGTGTCTTTGCATCCATCCGAATCATAATCACTTGCATTATCTGATGTCCATCCAGTCACACCTTGCGCACATCGATCATCCACATCATCAATCCCATCATCGTCATCGTCTTCATCTTCAATGAGGTTGGTCAAGGTTGGGCCATTAGGCAATCCATCGCCATCTAAATCAGCGAGAACCTCCAAATCAATTTCCTTCTCGAGTGATATGCCGGTTATGGAATTATTCGCCCAAATCGTATATTTGATGAGTGAAGTGGCAAGTGGGTTATTGACGCTTATGTTGCCCTCTGAAAACAAATAGTCAACCGGTAATTCAGGCTCAATCTCCCATGACGTTGCTGTCATGCCAGATAAATTGGCCACAATTTGGAATGTCCCTTGACCTTCAACGCCTTCGAACAATGTTTGTTGGAGTCCGTTTATTTCGAATGTGAGCGACTTGAAATCAAGGATATCACAAATCCCGTCTCCATCCCCATCAACAGGGAACGAAGCATGATCCTTCGGATCTGTGTTGCCACATGCAGCTTCATCAGTATCGGACCAGTTGTCATCGTCATCATCCAGATCCTCAATTAAACCAGTTGATGATGTTCCAATCAATTCATCAGGCATTCCATCTCCATCTGTATCACGGTAGGCCGCTGCATCATTCGGAAACGCATCAGAAGGGTTTGTGCAAACGTCTGTAGGTAAGACTGGAATGGATGGTCCATCACAATATGAATCACCATCTGAATCTGCATTCATGCTGTTTGTCCCAGTATCAAGTACATCGATGTAAACAGAGGTATTGGTCTCAACATCGTTGGATAATCCGTCGCCATCCATGTCTAAATCTGCTGCATCACATGTACCGTCGCCGTCAAGATCCAGTGTCGGCAATGAGGATTCATCAAGAGGATCGGATTCGCAGGTAATCTCTTCCGTATCGTTGTAGCCATCGTTGTCGTCATCATCATCCTCGAGATGGTCATCATTGCACCCATCGCCATCATAATCCGTTGCCGAACTTGAAAGCCAAT
>CALBFP010000109.1 GCA_937894115.1 uncultured euryarchaeote | reverse complement strand
ACAACATCGGCAAACGTTGGACTGGCGAAGAACTTGATGAATAAGACGCAGGAAGGCAACGGGTTCAAATGAGCAAACGACCTCAAGCGGTCATGAGTGACGACGTCCCACTCGAGTCGCTGACAGTAGAACAACTGAAATCGATGTTGGCGGAAAAAAATCTTCCAAAAACCGGCAAAAAGGCCGAACTCATCGACAGATTAAATTCTGCAAAACAAGAAAATGTCATCGAATTGAGCACCTCAATTTGGAGTCGAAACGTGATTGGGAGATTCAATCTTGCCCAATCCGTTGGTTCGATTGCTGCGGTGTTGCTCCTCATGATTGTGGTATTGAATCCATCGATTCTTGGTTTTGGAGAGGACGAACCGGTGTACCAACCAATCGGCTTCGATGCCGAAAAAACTCGATGGTATGCCCAAGAACTCGTCAATCTCGGCCATCCGGAATGGGAAGGTCGCATGTCGGGAAGTTCAGAAGAGGCCGCTGCTGCCCAAATGATCCTTGACAACCTCAGCGAAATGGGATATTCTCCACAACTTAACACCTACCCAGTACCGATGTTCGCCATCAACAGTGAACCCATCGTATCCATGTGCATACCCCCTGCAGATGGGTTGTTTGGGGCTCCTGTGAGTGGTGCTTCTTGCAACAGTGGGTTAGGAGCACAAGTCACGAGTTTCAATCATCGTACCGATTTTGTACTCCAGGGTTACTCAGGATCTGCGGACATCCAGTTCGGTCAGGAAATGGAGTTAATCGATCTGGATGATGGTACAGACGACGGCCTCTGGGGTACAGCAGCGGGGAAAGTCGGAATTGTAAGAGGTGGAAACAGCATTGATGGGAACACTGGGATTTACATCAAGGCAGCAGAAAATGGATTGGCAGGTATTTTTCGAATCAACAACCAATCGAATTGCGGACAAATCGAGAGCGATGATTGTGTCCCGATTTTCAAGTCCATTCTCGTGGACGACATGAAGGCAGCAAACAGCGGCTCGATTCCTGAGAATATACCATTCATCGCAGTTTCAAACAACACAGGGAATCAGATGCTGGAACTCGCAGCACAAGGTGCCTATTTGCGGTTGTTTTCTGATGTTGATAACGCTGGTGAGTTGTCCGTGAGTGTCCCGTGCGGTACACTCTACGGTAAGAGTGATGATCTCATCATCGTTGGCGCACATCATGATACCGTTTACCATGCACAAGGTGCAGTTGATGATACCTCTGGAACTGCAACTGTACTTGAGATGGCTCGTCAACTCGCGATGATTGCAAACGAAAGTGGCACACCTGATTACACATTGCGCTTCTGCACTTGGGGTGGAGAAGAAGAGGGGTTGTGGGGGAGCAAGGCCTACGTCGGTGCAAATGCAAACGAACTGGCCCGAAACCTACGTCTCTACATCAATCTCGACATGAACCATGTTGATGTTGACATTGCAAATCGAGGAAACACACTTCGATTCTTCTCAAATTCAAAAGAGGACATCAATGCAATGAAAGACATCGTAGAAGTTCTCGAACAAGAACGTCCCGATCTCTTTCCAAAATATGCTGTAACAACAGGTTTGCTTGAAGGTGAACGTGGAGCGCCTGATGGAATGCCGTACAATTCCGATCACGGCCCGTTTGTCTATGACCTTCCTGATGGCGTTGTAGGAAATGCATTGGTTTGTTATGGCACAGGTTCCTATGAATACCACACCTATGCAGACACCATGGACCGCTTCAATGAAGAATCACTCGGTGTTTCTGTAATCGCATACGGCACCTACATACGTCACCTCGCTTGGCCCGTCACAGCCTAAGCGCTGAGTTCAAGAAGGCGACCTTTGTGGGGTGACCATGGTTAAACCGAGTGCACATGCATCGCACATTCTTGTCGCTTCAAAATCCGAGGCCGTACAAATTTCCGAGAAGATTGCAAAACTCAAAGATTTTGAAAAGTTTGCCCGGAAAAAATCATCCTGCCCATCCTCGCAGCGCGGTGGAGATTTGGGATGGTTTCGCAAGGGCAACATGGTCCGAGAGTTTGAAGAGGCGGTTTGGAGCACACCGCTGAAAACCGTCTCAACCCCAATAAAGACCCAATTTGGATACCATCTTATTTGGGTCCATGAGCGTGACGAGGAGTGATTGTATTGACTATCACCGTGGGTCTAGAAAATTATCTTGTTCACGGAGCCCACGGTTACTTCAAAGAAGAGCATTTGAAAACTCAACCGTTCAACATCACCGTTCGTGC
>CALBFP010000108.1 GCA_937894115.1 uncultured euryarchaeote | reverse complement strand
TCGCCCACCTCAACCTCATCGGCTCAGCTGCACGGAACTTACCCGGGGTGCCCGCCTCAGGTCTTGGTCATACCATCGTCAAGGTTGGCGAGTACGAAGTATCGTGGGAGACCACGATGGGCGGTTGGATTTACATTCACGACATGACGGTCCAGACTTGGCCGGGTGAAGACGCCAACGATCCGAGGTACGGGCGCACGTTTGTTTACGGCAGTTATTGGGAAGCAGGCCTTCGTATCGGTGACGTGACCGATGTACCTCACCCCGTCAATTCAGAATCCACCTACCTCACCCATGCGGTGACCTGCCGCACTGGATTTGGTAATCCGCTGATGTGCAGGTGGCGAGCACCAGAGGTCGGTCTTTGGATGGATTTCCTTGATTTGGACGGAGACGGCCAGCCCGACAGCGGTCCAACCGGCAACGAAAACGGCGGCCGCGCTTCGTACATCCATTACGCCGAACCGTTTCCCACCATGGTCGATTTGTCCCACGTTGGTTATTCTGACGAGCCCATTCACCTGGTCACCGCCGCTGTGGAAGTCTTGAGCACGAGCGTCGGCACCGGCATCATCTACTTGCTCGACACGACCGATTACGTGATGGAAGACGGGCAGTTCAAGTTCAAACCAACATTGATTCGAGATTGGGAAATTCCCTACGCTGAAGACCATTGCTATGGTGAGGACTGCGAAGCTCACCAAAATGCTGAGGAATGGCTCCTGTTTTCCCCGCACAACCTCGACAGCGCGTACTTTGAGACCACCGATGAAACCGATCAGAGCCACGGCGGCGGTTGGGACGGCCGTCTCTACATCTCTCATTACCACGCCGGTTTGTGGATTGTTGACATTGAAACACTGGTCGACCCCTCCAATCCCGACGACAGGGTCGCCGTTCACGAAGAATCCACCGTGGCGTACTACCTTCCGCACGGTGCGGACGGGACAGCATTGGATTCCAGTTTCTACAATTTCGGCTGGGTCCCGTACTTGTGGGCCGTTGAGCACCACGACGGCA
>CALBFP010000107.1 GCA_937894115.1 uncultured euryarchaeote | reverse complement strand
GCAACATCGCTCATAGGGTCGTCTGGAGATGATATCGTTTCGATTGCCTTCGGACATCAGCACGCTTGTGCATTACTTGATACGGGTGATGTAGAGTGTTGGGGCCGTAACAATGCAGGTCAACTTGGACAAAGTGGTGGGGACGAGGACAAGCCACAACCAGTCAACCTCGGAACGGGAAGAACTGCGACCAGCATCTATGCAGGTGGACACTATTCGTGTGCATTATTGGATGATGAGTCCGTCAAGTGTTGGGGACAGAACACCGACGGGCAACTCGGTATTGGTTCAACCTCAAACGCCAACACGCCGACTACCATCAACACCCTTGGTTCCGGGCGCACGGCCGTTACGCTGGCTACAGCCTTCAGCGCCGTCTGTGCTTTGCTCGATGATGGTTCAGTCAAGTGCTGGGGTGACGATTCCCGAGGACAATTGGGCAACGCCGGTTCGAACACGGATTTGAACAGTCCACCATCCTCCACCATCAATTTGGGTTCAGGACGCACGGCTAAGGCCATCACCGGTGGCGAATATCACTTCTGTGCCATTCTCGATGACGACTCCATCAAGTGCTGGGGAGATGGTAGCTACGGAAAGTTGGGAACGGGTTCCTCCATTGGTCGGTCGACCCCCTTTGCCACCAGCGGTGGGTTTGCTTCAGGACGTTATGCGGTGGCCATCGATGCTGGCTACGATCACACATGCGTGATTCTTGACAACGGTGATCTCACGTGTTGGGGTGACGATACCAAAGGACAATTGGGCAACGGCGGTATCACGGGAACCTGGCATTCGCTGCAATCCACCACCGTGAATTTGGGTACAGGGCGAACGGCGATTTCACTCTCCGCAGGTGGAACACACACCTGTGCGCAACTCGACAACGATCAACTCAAGTGCTGGGGCAACCGTGCTGACGGCCAAGTTGGTGACAATGGCGGATTCAACAACCCTCTCGACCGAACGAGTCCTTCGGCGGTCAGCAGCAGAACCACCGGTGGAAACACATATGCAGATACCGGCGTCTTCCCATCAGCTGCGGTTTCCGGAGCGACCTGCGCCATATCACCTTCACTTCCAACCGGTCTCAGCTTGACCGCTGGTACCTGCACCATCACGGGCACACCTACCGCTACCGCTACCAATGCAACGTACACGATATGGGCCAACATCTCGGGCCAGTCGTTCAGCGGACAGGTCTGGCTTGAAGTCGGGTTGAATGCACCAGATATTTCCTATTCCTCTTCCACTTATACCTACACCAAGGATTCGACCATCAGCACGCTCAACCCGATCAACGCCGGTGGCGAAGTGACCACTTGGGCCATCAATGCTACCTTGCCTTCAGGTCTCTCCTTTGGAACCAGCAACGGTAGCATTTGGGGTACGCCAGATACGGTGACTGCAGCGACCAACTACACCGTGTGGGCCAACAATTCTGCTGGTTCCAATTCCACCATCATCACCTTCACCGTGAACGACCCTGCACCAAACTTCTACTATGGAGGTGCGAGCAGTGGTGGCTTCCATCCAGTTGTGCTCTACCTCAATCAAACCATGAATGCAATCAATCCGACAATGGTGAGCGGTAGTGGATTGCCAACCTCATGCAGCAGTTCACCATCGCTTCCTTCCGGCGTAACGCTCAGTTCGACGTGTGTCATTTCAGGAACGCCGAATGCCACCGACAACGGTGTCTTCTACACGATAACGGGAACCAATACCGGCGGTAGCGATGTGGGTCTTGTCTACCTCGTCATCCGTTCCTACGGTGGAGCATTGACCATCACACCGACCAACCGTGAAGGTTCCGTCAACAGCACGCTATCGAACATCAC
>CALBFP010000106.1 GCA_937894115.1 uncultured euryarchaeote | reverse complement strand
GATATTGTTTCGGACGAGGGTTCATCGATTCCAGGCTTTACAGGAATACTGACAACGCTTAGCTTGCTCGGTGCAGCATTTATTCGTCGTAATGAGTGAACGTGATCGTCGATAAGCAGGTTTTGATGTATAGGCATCTGTAATTGAAAGTTCACACGACATCTCATGGTTGACACAAATAACTGACATATCCATTCCACGATATTACGAGGGTTCTTGCAATTTAAGATTCAAAAGGGGTGCTAGAGAATGTTCTTCAATTGATGCGTTGTCCTAGAAACATGAACACTACATTATGGGTGATAAAAACAACTTTGCCCGACTCATTGAGGGAATTTGAAGTAACATCCTTTGCACAATCCCTTGTCGAACGCGGTGCAGCATGCGTTCAGCATCACAAGATTGCATCGACGTTTCAGTGGGAAGGAGCGATCTCACAAGAAAAAGAATGGGCTGTACAAATCAAAGTATCGAATGCAAACAAACAACGAGTGATGGATTGCATTACGACAAGTCACCCGTACGATATACCCCAAATCATTGCCTACCAAGCTGAGGCATCACCTGACTACGCAGACTGGGTGAATTCGCAAAATTAGAACAAAAAATAACAAAATCTTGAAAGAAATTTTTCCTTGTTTTTAACTCTTCTTTTGGCCGAAACACGCGTACGTCGAGCCTATTGTTGCTGAAAAACGTCGTTTTCAAAAAACATACCGTCATATACTTTCACGATTCCTGTCGAAACTATGCTGGACTATGAAACGGACGTGAACGCTGCTGTTCCACTCCTTAACGGAATGGGATTCATCTTTGGATTGCTTGGGGTTGTTGCGCTCTTTATTCAACAATCGCTAACCATGTTTTTGCCTCTGTTGCTACCGTTGGTTGTGTGCTGCGTATTCTGCACCCTACTGATTCGATCGCAACAAAAACCAAAAACAGACGAAACGATGGCAACCTCAAGCCCTGTAAGGATTGACGTCATTTGATTTGAACGAAGTTTGCGGACAAAACATTTGCAATGGGTTGGTTCGTGTTGCAGCGAGAGCAATGCACGCAGATGGAATCAATCGGTAAAAGGTTAACCACTGGTTAATTCTTCATGTAGTTTCCAAACCACTCATCTTCTTCAGGAGTTGGCAATCCCTTCGGAGCTTTGCTCTTCGAACCGCGATTCAAAAGTACCAATACCAACAACAACAAAACTGCACATGCCACCATCAGGTACATTTCATTTGAATCGGAATCGGATGCCTTGTCAATTTCGATTTTGTCATTGCTTGAATCAACTGGCTCAGTAATCACAACCGGCTCGATCAAACACGCAGTGCAAAACTCCGTATCGAATTGAATCACATTCCCAGCGTTATCGGTTACTGTAAAACTGAAGGTTATGTTCGACGATGCCTCGGATATCGCAACATCGATGTGAGGATCGCTTTGAGTTAAGTCAAGAATCTGTTCCTGCGATGCTGCATTTTTCGTGTATGTTAATGATGCAACATCATCAGACAAATCAAATTTGATTGAGTAATTCCCTCTCTCAAGATTTGAAAACGTAGCGACCTCGCCTCCAGTAAACCACCTACTCGATTCTTGTGAGAGGGAGGCATCAAACAGCATCATCTTTGCTTGCGGTTTTTGGCGGTCTTCTTCGACTGAATCACTCAGCCTCCAACTTGTAAAATCAATGGTATTTCCATATGCATCAACACCTCCAATGGCGTAGACAGGAGATACCAACTCGCCCTGGTCTGCAACAGTGCTGACGTAGAGCGTATGAGCTGTGGCTCCAGTATTCATGACAGAACCGACCTGGACCCAGAAGGCTTGGTTGGACAAATCACTGTTCAAATTTCGATACAAAAGCCAAGTTGTTCCTGACTCGTCAACACTGCCAACCCAACGCAGTTGCGTTGTTCCATTTGCAATGTATTCACCGTCCAATGCTAACGGTGCAGTTGGAGCGGTCGTGTCTTCAACAATTGGCAGCATTAACGAATTGTACGACATTGTGATGTTGGTTTGGGCATACGTAATGTCTTGGGTTCCAAATGACGCAATAACCGTCACGGCGTACCAAGCATTTTCCGATGTGCCCTCAGCAACTGTGTTGTTAAACAAGCCGATGCCCGAGTCAACCACGGCGAGAAGTTCAACGCTGTTGCCCGATAGTGAATTTGTGTTGATCGGACCTACTGAAGAACGCCACACTTGGTAGGTTGCTTCTGGGTGGTTTGACAGATCGGTCCAAGTGATTTGAGTTGCTCCTTCAACAAAGGTGGCGCTTATGTCGTCAACGATGTTTTCCTCCGGTAGTAACGTGTACTCAAAGACCACTGCGTTCGGAGCCTCGGCATAGGTTGATTGTTGATTTCCAAGTTGGTCGGACAGTGTAATTAGGTAATATGTTTGTCCGCTATAACTGGATTCTACAGAGTAATTGTAGTGTGTTGAATTCCCAGGAAGTTGTGCGATCTGAGTAACCTGTGAAGCAGATAGGTCCGTAATCGAAGCGGGACTTCTCCAAACGTGAAGCGTGTGGTTCGCATCTTCAACAGTTGAACCGTTCCAGTCAAGATACGTCATGGCGGTTGCCGAATCAAAGGTAGCATGGAGCTCTCCCGTTATGATTGACCCTGTGTTGTCTTCTAGAATGCCCTGTGTGAGCGTGTTTCCTGAAAGCAATCTTGAATCTGTATCGTTTCCGAAAGAATGCAAGACGGTGTAGTACGTGGTGCGACTCACATCTTCTTGATGTAGAATGTGATACTTCGTAACATCTGACGACAAATTGGAAACAATTTCTGTCTTGGCCAACGCATCCCAGTTGGAACGATTTGCTGGACTGGTGTGACTCCAAATTGAAGTTGTGTGGGTAGCGGAAAACGTCGAATCAACGGTTGAAATGTCTATCCAAGATAGCGTAGTTGTTGTGTTGAGGACGTCATAATAGCCTTGCAATGCATATGGCGATGAGATTGGGGAACCGTACTCTTGGACGGGTTGAGCGAGAGCTCCGTTTCCTACGGTGAAGTTGTTGATGATGGTACCGTTTTGGAGCGTGCTCACAACACCGTAGTAGAAATTTCCATTTGTCGATGGAGGTATCGAAAACGTAACCGAATGCTCACGCTCCTTGCATTGTGTTAGGGAGTCCTCTGGGAGACAAGCTTGTATCTGATTGGCCACGAGTTGAGCCGATGCGTAATTCGAACTGTTGAGTGGCTCATCCGATCTGTACAAGGAATAATTCGTTAGCGTAAGATCTGTCAACACGATGTAGTCGTTTGTGTTGATGTTTTCCCAAGTGATGAGCGTCGTCTCGTTCTCCAAATCAACGATGGCTGTGAGGTTCTTGGCTTCCAATTCGGGTTCATGTTCCCCTTCAGCAATTGCGTTATGGGCAAGGGGTATCATCAACATCAGGACAAGAAGGAGGGAGATTTTTTGAACAGACATTGTGAACCCCGTTGTCAATCCTAACCGAATCAGACTTATGTGAATTTTCCATACATACTGAACCAAAATACTCATGAACGACGGAGATGAGGGTAGAGCATGCTTCACGACATCGTTCACGAGATGGAACCGTCTGAGCGTTTTCAGTACGCACAACTTCTTGCTTATTTGGCCAGTGTTGATAACAGCATTACAAATCTTGAGATGGCATTTTTTGAACAGCGCCTAGGGGCAACTCTCCTTTCGCCAGAAAGGAAAAATCAGCTCCGAAATAAATTGAACAAAGGTCTGAACCTTGACAAACATTTGGCAGCAATGAACCCACGCTCCATCAAATTGGCGTTGCGAGACATCTGTTTGATGACAATGGCGGATCGTGAAGTCGACGAGTCCGAGCGAGCCGTTTTGCTCAAAGTTGCTGCGGCTGCAGGTTTGACAGCCAAGCATGTCGATGCTTTGCTTCAATGGACCGTTCGAGGATTTCATTGGATGCAAGAAGGATACAATGCACTCGATATTTGACGGCTTCATGGGCCGACAACAATCGCATTTGATTATTGCTTCGAGTCGACTTGAAATGCGTTCTCCAGGTGCATGATACGGCTTTCATTGAGCCCAAGAGTTCGCGCTTGTATTTGCAGCATTTTACGCTCTTCGTCTGTGATGATACCGTCTTCCATTGCGATTGCAAACACCTCAAGATAGGTCTGTTCAGATTTTGTGTGTGCTTCAGGCATGATGGAAAAAGCTACCTTTGAGAAGGTAGCAATAATCGGTTTTCTAAGCGTGAGAATGGTGACACCAATAAGAACGCCACCAATCCAACCCACGCCAACTACGCTTTCCATAAGCTCGGTTGCGACCAAGAAAGCGATGGTTCCAAGCCCCGCAAACAGCGCTCCGACAAAGGTCTTGCGAAGCCTTTCATCGATACCGAGTACTTCATGCTTCATGACAGCATACGAAAAGACGAGAGCCTCGAACAACGCAGCCAACACCAGATTCACCGATATGAACGGCGTAACGATTCCAATGAGTACCGCCCATGTTTGAAGATCGTCATAACTGAATTCATCGTTGTTAAACCAACTCAGTTCCGGTCCAGACGGAATTGGCAGCAACGACAGGAACCAAACCAGAGCGATGATTGAGAGGAATTGAAACGCCGTTTTGCCAATGAAACCAAGTCGAATGGCCCAAATCTCATTCTTTTGAGAGGTTGAGCCTGTTCGAAATATTTCTTTGGTTGTGAAGGTGATCATCAATGTTGTAGCTATTGCAGCAATCAACGGTACAAAGAAGATGATTTGGGCTAAAGGTCCAATCAATGTTGTGGACCACATCATTGGATACAAAGAGGAGAGGCTTTCATCACAATGAGGGACGTAGGTGAGTTCATCCCCTGAAGCAGTTCCTCCCACCCCGTCGCCGGTTTGTTCGCAGTAAATCCAGAGCGTTTCTCCCAAGGATTCGTGAAATCCACCAATCGCCATGCAAGCAACAAGGAGAATGAGGAAAGACACCACAGGAATGAAGATTTGTGCTTTGTACCTGTACGCATTGACCACCCATTGAGAAAATCGATTCTCAATGTAAAAGAAGGGTGCGCTCAAGTAGAGGAAAAACAACATAATCCCCGTAGTGTAGAAAATGATTCGAATGAAATACAAGAACTGAACCTGTTCGAGTGTGTAGGGATATGCGTAGAAAATGGAGACAGACATACACCGAATCGACTCCGTAAGAAGCATCATGCCGATGAATCGATTTTTGGGATTTTTAGGATCCGCACGATAAATCAAAAACGTCAGGAAAAGAATGGCAAATCCACACGTGATGGTAAAGAAGGACATAATGGTCCAAAAACCGAAAGGTACTGCTCCACCGATGTCGATGTTGGTGATAAGGCGCCAGTAATATTCAGGCAAACTGCCGACGTCTCCCATGCATTATGCTCTGTTGAATAATTATAATATCCCATCGCCTTCTTTTGGAGCAGATATGGTTTTTCACTTTTTTATCAAACCACCGTATCCAGGGTTTTGATCGCATGTGCAACGTTTGGAACATTGAACGATTTTGAAACGGTCTATTCCGATTCATCATGCTCATTGTTTGGTTCCGAAATTGGAACGCTTTCGTGTTCATTCATGATGTATTCATTTTTCACTGAAACCGAAAGCCTGTACTTTTCTTCGATATCAGCAAGACGGTCCTCGCTTATCTCGTAAGCTTCAGCGAGATTCTTCAATAAATTTCGTTCCCTGCCTGTTAAGATCATATCTTGAATGGCCTCAGAATAAGCCTCAAGGTATTTCAGTTCACCAGGGGAATATTCTTCGGGAATCAACCGATTTGAGAAACCGTCGATTAGACCGATTATCGGGCGTCGAGCGACGATGAAAGCAGCACCGATTGCGACGCCTCCAATCATTCCAAAACCGATGATGTTTTCCAT
>CALBFP010000105.1 GCA_937894115.1 uncultured euryarchaeote | reverse complement strand
TACCGACGGAAACGCAATCGATGACTCACAATTCTATTCATCCGTCATCGCAGGTGGTTTAGAAACTCAGCCTGACTCATGGCGAGAACAAAATTGGCCGCTTTCTTCGGCAAATCAAATCCATCGGCTTACCGAGTTAAGGTATGTTGATGGAATCCGACGTTTGAAATCGAATTCAGTGGATGAGCACGGAAATTATCTCGATCCACAACCAATTGACTTGACCTCCGCACGTCCCAATCCTCCAGAGGAAGAATTTGGAATCGGGATGTACAATTACGGGGAAGGACTGTATTTTGATATCAAACCAGCGTGGTTGAATGATCTTGGAAGGCAAAGAATGTCAATGGGCGAGCATAGAGCGAATATGAGTGTGTCTTTTGACAAACTCATGCATTCAATGACAAAGCAATTGCCTGCATTAGAGGAAGAAGACTCGCGCTCAGCCTTCACAGTTCTCCATACCTTCAGCCATTTGCTGATCAAATCTTTGGTGGCGAAAAGCGGATTTTCGCTCGGTTCCGTACGAGAGCGACTCTATTTCGATTATGAAGATGGAAACGTAAAACACGCTGGTATCCTCTTGTATACCTCGGCCCCGTCATCGGATGGGACACTGGGAGGTTTGGTTCAACAGGGTTCATCGGTATCAAAAATAGACGAAATCGTTCAGGCTGCACTTGAATCATTGGAATTTTGTTCCAATGACCCTATTTGTTTTGAACACCTTCCAACGGCTGATGAGACGAATGGTGCTGCTTGCCACACATGTGTCCTGCTGCCCGAGACATCCTGCGAATTAGCAAATCACATGCTCGATCGAAATTGGGGTGTTTAGACTGAGCAATTTCCAACTCGCATTTACTTGGCCCCCAGGATTGGGCTCAAATTTGCCAGATGGGCCTCAACTTGTTGATGAACTGAAACGAATGATCCGCTCAGCAAGATACTCGATCGATCTCTACTTTTACAACATTAATTCAAGCAACAATTTCTTGTTGGCAAGGGAGTTGCATTCAGCGATCTCTGATAGAGAGATTCCAGTCAGATTGTTTTGCGACTCGCGAACTGAAGCTCGTAGAATGCTCGATACGTTTCGTACAAGCCGTTCAGAAATCTCTGCATGGTACTGGGATGATCCTGAACATGAAAAGAGTAAATTTCACATCAAATCAATTGTCGTTGATGGGAGGAAATTGTACATTGGTTCAGCCAATTTGAGCGAAACAGCGATGAAATA
>CALBFP010000104.1 GCA_937894115.1 uncultured euryarchaeote | reverse complement strand
TTGATAAAATTCTGGCCAAGAAATTGGATTCTCTTTGATGATTAACAATAGTTGATGGATTATATCAAAAGCATCCTCGAGTTCGACCTCCTGTTGGTCATCTGGATATTCTTGCAGCATTGATTCAGCAACTTCAAGATTTGTTGGTAGAATCTCGGGGAAAACCAGAATGGAATCAAGTGGATCTAAGAGCATAGGGAACGGGATTTGATGGACTCCTGATTCATGTTTTTTGGTTTGATTGGTATTCACAATTAATGGATAAAAGCGTGGTGACAGCCTTGAACATATAGCATGCAATCGATCAACATCTATCCCTCGGTATGTACCATATTTACACTCGACGCCAATCAGCCACCCATCGGTGGTTAATGCAAGAGAATCAATTTCCATCGTGTGGATTTTCCTCCGAACGTATGCAATCAAATCTTCATTTTCTGTGGTACGAGTTTCAAAGAATGCTTCGATTTTAGTCCTGTGTTCAGTCGTAAACTCATCTGGATTCCTACTTTTCAAGATCGCCCATTTTGCTCTTCCGAGGCAGTTTTTTAATCTCTTGGGATTAATGAATCGAACTCCTCCATACACCTCGACATACTCTTTTTCCTGCTTCATAGCAAAAGCAGTAAACTCCTCAAGGTAATCATGGTAAATGTAACGATCGGTTTCATACTCACCAGAGAACAATTTTCCCATGCGTTCGAGGTAAGTTTGTTTGAAGGAATATCGATGCTGTCCACTTCGCCTTTGCAAATCATAATCAAGATGTTCGATAGCATCGACTGAAGAATCAAAATCAGGAGCGTAATCTACATCGATGACAAATCCGGATGATAACCAAACCATTTCGTTCAAGGACAGGTGGGGCGTAGGTACAACAAGCCCATGAGAAAGGGCAATACAACTACCTATGTTTGACATGATAAATTGAGGATTTTCGAAACGCCGATTTGCGTACTCCATCATTTCAATGCTCATTTTCTTTGTTCCACTTTTTAGATCTACAATAATGGTTGAATTCGGGTGAGCTTCAAACACATTCTCTGATAGACTCTCTATTTCGAGGAGTTCAACCTCTGCTTCGGGTTTCTCCCAATCCCACGAATCACACCAGAGACCTCTTGGCCAATCTTCTGAACTCTTTGCGGAGCCAGCCAACCATTTTTCTAATCTATACAGGGAACGATGCTGTCGCTTACCGAAGTTTTCTTTCCCCAAAACAAACACTGTCACTCTTTGATACGATGAACTTCGGATCGCGTAAGCTGTTGGAGTTGGATCGTTCGCATTGAATATACAAAACAGATGCTTCATTGCAATTCCTCCTTGATGGATACTACATTTCCTGGAATCGTGTTCCAGATCCTTCTTGTTGCAAAATTGTACACCAACCGGTACACTGCACCATTTCTACCAAATTTGCCGATAAGTTGTACAATTGAACTCACATCAGATTCAGTTACTTCACCAACTCTTTTTGTGAACTCAATTCTCCCGCGAGAATCGAATTTCAAAGTAACATTCTCCAACAAGGAATCTTCAAGATTGACTCCTCTTGCATTGATGACTTCTTCTGGAGAGAATAGAACGCTCTCTTCCTCTTGCAATACGAGGGATGAATAAATCTGCAATGTAAGTGGCTCCTGAAGAAAAATTCTCGGAGCATCTGGATTTTGCAAAATCATTGCCATGAGAAGTTGTTTCGCACCATTCTGTAGGAACAGGGCGAATTTCTGATTTCGATCAATAATTTCTTTGATTTGTTGAAATGTTTCTGAAAATTTACCCACCGGACCGATGCTTTGCAGGACTATGTTTGGCTCGTTCTCTTCCCACTTTTTCTGTTTAAGGTATCTCTCAAACATCAACTTATTTTCTTTCAATTCTTCTGTGAACATAAACACATACCGATCAGCGATATTTGAGTGTATCAGAGCCAATGTCGGCACGATCGAGTGCCCTGCAAACGCGTAAACTGTATCCATGTTCTTCATTTTGTTCACCTTCAATTAGTCTTTTTCTTGTAAAATTCTCGTGGGAGAGCAATGATTTTCAGAGCACGCTTGTACCTACTATGTTTCTTGAGTTTTACAACAACCCACTGATTTCGAATCTTTTCAAGATCGCACTCATCACTCATGAGTAATGTACAATCCACCCATTGCTTGGAAACCGAATTGTACAACTGAATGATTCGTCCTTCTTCTGGAACCTTGACAAACTGTGTCATTCCATATTGATACCCTTCAAGATTGACGAAATTTGGCCGGGTTTTATTGGAACGGGCTACGACTCTTCCCTTGAGTGAACCTGACGATGATGGTACTCCGCAAACAAGGGCGCTGTACTTATTTTCCCCGAATTGAATCCGTCCTGTTTGAACAGACGGATTCAAATGCGTTGCTCTCAAATTTTCAACATCCACTCGTCGTATTTTCTTGTTGGAACGAGATTTCAGTGGCTTGAAGCCGCTTGGGAGCGGTGTTATGTCAACTCTGTACTTTGCACTCAAACCATTACCGGTCAATTCCCAGGCAGACCAAAATCCTCGCATTTGATTCATTTCTTGTTCTTGCATTTCAAGCCGGAGATTCAAATCTTCTTTACCAGATTCTGGGTTGAAAATACAAGCATTATTTCCTTGCAGAGGTACTTGCAGGTACACCAAATTGCCAACCTGGTAATGCGGGTAGGTTGGAGAAAAACGATACGCAACAGGTGTGCGATTTCCTAGTTTCCATCTTGTGATGTAAATACTTGTGAACATGTTTTCTTGGCCGCCAAGAAGGAAAATCTTGGACCCTTCGGAGTCACTCGTTACAGAAAATCCATTGCGAGGAGACGTATCGACCCAAACCTGATCGACATTTCTTGGATATTGAACATGAACAACGTTTGGAGCATTGCGAAGCGGTAGGTGATTGATCATCCTTCCGTTCTGATCTGCGAGAAACTGAAACGAACCATCCCTCGCCCCAAGTCCATGGTTTCTCATTAATTCATCCAAGGTTAGGCTTCCATCAATATCTTCGATTGAAATCGTTGATTCATCGAATGGAAATGAGACAATGAGACTCTTGTTGGTTGGATTCACATCTAATCCTCGGCCAGTATGCAGTTAATTTTGTAAATTTTGACAGAATTATGAATCACCAAATGAATATATACTCCGAGTAAGAGTTGTTTAGTATGGATGTTTTCGTCATGAATCATAAGCCTATACCGGGCCAAAACCACACGTTGCCCGAACATTGTCAAGAATGGCTTTCAACCAATTCCATCCGTCGTGTTATTTTGTTAACAATCGAAGGAATGGAATCCAATTTCCTCAAATCCGAAATCGGGAATTTAGTGCCAGGAGTGGATATTGAATCACTCAAACTTCCGCAAATAGGTTTAGGCAAACAGCAGACTCCATCAGAATTGAGCAACTTACCATGGCTTATGTTGACAAAGATTTGTCGATTGATCAATCCTGAAGCAAAGACAACGATGCTTTTGGGTCGTGGCGCAGCAATTTATGATCACATATTGTGGTTAGCAAGTCAGTGCTATTCACACGTCGATATTTTGCATATCGATTCCTGTGAACCGGTTTTAAGCATACATAATCTACGAAAACACGCACCTATCGAATCTGAAATCTTACCAGCTATGATCGCAAGTTTTCTAGAGGATATTGTAAACGATCGATTTGACGCTGAAAACATTGGTTACATTGACTCAGAGCGATTCATGGATTTGGCAATGGCAACTGGTCTGAAAGGAATCGCTCCTGCACTCAAACAAATGGTCGATCAGGGTGGAATTGAAAAACATACGAGCAACAAGAATGTAACATATCGATTGAATCCAAAAGCATTGTCAGACGCAGCCTCACAGTATTTCTCTCAGTTACCTGAGAAATCATCCGACTTACCGAACCTTACAATAGCCTTTGGCAGATTGCCCAACATACAAACAAAAAAAAATGGCCAACAAGTTGAGTTCGATTTCTTTTCTTATCTTAACCCATTGCAGCCAATGGATGGATTACTGGTTGTTCTTCAACGGCATGACGATTCCATTCCTTTCAGTACAATAATGACGTTGGAACAGGCTTTAAAAAAGTTTGATGACGGAGAAAATCTCAGTTTCAAAAAGTATCATGGGGATTTAATCCATGCATACAACGCCATTGATAGCAGGACAAAGGAATACGGAATTGATACCAAACAACATCTCGTAATTATCAACCCAAGCCCAAATCTCGAATTTCAGATGAACGTGTTTCTCCATCTCCTTGCTCGTTGTTTAGAATTTGAAAAGACTCACGGTCCAAGATTATGGGACATCGATTTGACCATGCCACTTAATCCGATTCGGAGCGCAGTTTCATTCTTTTCCTACATCACGCATTCCGCACCAACATATGTCTTAAAACCAGGAAATTCAAAAGATATGAAAATAATCCCAAGAAGATCACTTGTGTTATCTCCTCCAAATCGAATTGCACTCGAAGCAGTAGAGCAATACCTCAATCGACACGGCAACACAAAAGGAGGCCCAAACCTCCTTGTAGCCCTGTACAAGTGGGAATTGGAAAACATTGTCGTAGATAATGGAGATCTATTCGCTGCACTGAATGATGCAAAACAAAGTTCCGTCTCATTTGGCATTGAGCCAAAAACACTGAAAGCCAAATTAAAAGAATATGGCCTCCTTGCTGGGAATTCACAAATTCACCGAAGCCTTGGAAGATTAGCACAAGCCAGACTTGTCCATCAAATAGGAGGAGAATTTTTCCTTACCGATCTTGGGAGATTTGTTGCTGAACAAATCGTCAATATCCGCCAATCGGAGGTTGAGAAAAATGAGTGAAAACACAATGAGTTTTCGTTGCCCGCAGTGTAGCGATATCAATGAAAATGATTTCATCTATGATTCAGATAGGATTGATTCCCTTGGCTTCATTTCAAGTGAAAAGAAACCTGAATTTACAGATGACAATGAATGGGCCCCGCACGGACTTTGTACAAGTATATCATGCATAGATGAATGGTGCAATGAACGAAACCTCGATTCTCGATTTAGGTTTGGAGTTCCCCTCGTCCCCTTTACGGGTGATGATTCAGATGTCTATGTTCACGACTCTATATCTGAATACGATTGTGAAAATTGTTCTTTCGGGCAGTACATGTATGCGCCCGAATCTAAGGGTTTTGTATGCAACAATCCAAATTGCGCCTCGGTTCGATACGATCTTTCACCACCTGAAGGAACTGGCGCGCAAAAAGGTGAGAAATGGTATAATGATCGGAGCAGTTATTTGAAAGCCCTAGAGAACCGAAGAGGTGTCGTAGACCCCCCGTACAAGTTTGAAAAAGCAGTGAACCCTTTTGTTCAAAGTAAAAATCCTGACCAACAAAAGCGCGAAAAAGAGGATTTTGCCACAAAACAAGGAAATGAACAATCCTGGATTGAGTGTCAACTACCTTTTCTGATGGCCATGAAAGACATGGACGGTACAGCATTTCGACAAATCGTGTTAACGACATACATCCACAAAACATTTTCATTCCTTCATATCGAACCACTGTGGATGTTTGCGAAACGCGCGAAACTCGGGGGCGAATTAAGTTGGGCGTTTCGAACATACGAAGAAAAAGATCATATTTTCTCCGAACTTATCGATAAGAATCTATACGCTCTTGAAAACAATCGGGCTTCTATACACTGTGTTTACGAACTCATCAAGGCGGACATTCCATGGCCGACTGATCGAATTCAAGATGAATACATACTCAGAAAAGCCACTGAAGCAAAAGACAAATTAGAACAAAAAGGCATCATCAAGCAACTCAAAGGACACAATCTCATGAATGATGAATACTCTTTGAACGGGAGACTCAAAACACCAATAGGATTGATTGAATGTATTTGCATCATCAACGCCTTGCATCATCATTCTGGCATTGATCATTTGGCAAAGGACGTGAGGGAAGGGATTTTCCCAACTCGGGCAAAGAACCAATATTGGAAAGATATCATAGGAGATAAATCCGAACGTTTTGTTGAAATAGTTCTCCCAAAGCTTTGTTTAGTTTAAGTAAACATAAGAATCCCTAAATTCTTGTTTTTTGCTCTCTGGAAGTTGTTCCCACTCGTCATTGGAAATGTTAAATCGATTCTTGACCAAATCATCATCAAATCCTTCAATACCATCGTCATCATCAAATTCGAAGTCAGGGATATCATCGTCATCATCAAATTCGAAGTCAGGGATATCATCGTCACCTTCTTCCTCTTCATCAGCCCAATTTAACATGACTTCGGGATCTTCTTTGGAATCCATAATATCTACAACCTCGAATTCCTTGTCGTCATCATCCAATAGGGTAGGTTCGGTTTGAGATTTCTTGAAGATAGCCATCATGGTTTCATCGACTATAAAATTGTCTTGCAACCCTTTGGATTGTAAAATTTCTGCGGTTTCTTTCCTGTGGCGGTCCAAAAACTCTTCAAATAGTTCTTTGTGATAATTTAGATACTCTTTACACCTTTCAACATTATGTTTTCCTTTATCGTTTTGACTCCCAATTAGATCACATACTAAGTCTACAAACTCATTATTGGCCCATGATTTAACTTTAGTCTCTGCGAGAATATCAGATTGCGAGACATCTATTTGCAATGGCTGGCTTCCTGGTGTAACAACTATTTTGAAATTCACCGCACGTCCACCTTCGGCGAGTTGTCTTGCTTTGGTTTTCAAATCAAACAACTTCAATAGTATATCCCTTAGAAATGATTTGAAATTTCGAATATTTTCTCCTTTACGACTTCTACAGACTTCAAGAGCACATTGGATAAGTTCCAGATACCTACTAAGACGCGAGTCAAGGTCAAATTTGTTGTGCAAAACCAATAATATCTTTTTTGGGTCATAAGAATCGATTCGATTGCCTGAAGAAAGGAGTTCATGAAATTGATTATTCTTTTCTAGCCATGCCTCGTAATTTACGATTCTACCAAACCCATCATTATTCCAATAGATTTTGTTATTGAGGTTGAGTTCTTTTGGATTCTGTAACGTGGTGAGTATTTCATTAAGTGTGTAATTTAGATCCCAGTTTTCTAACACAGAAGCAGTTAATTCAAGTTGTCCGAAGTCATCTTTTTGATTAGGATAGAAAACTCGCTTGCGGTTATTTTTTCGCCAATCTAATTCTCTCAAGATTTTAGGGTCGTTTTCTCTGAATTCAGGACTGAAGTGTTGTGGATAATCTGTTATACTCTCTAGTTCAAAGATTTGCAGTTTCTGTAAACTTGGATAATTCTGCAGATTCTTTTCGATCTGGAGTTTGTTTTCACAAATACCCTGTAAAAATAACACTAGACGTATGAAATCTTTACCTGATTTTTCTTTGATGAAGTTTGGATTCAACTCAAAATTTTCAATTAAATCAATCAATTTAGAAACATACTCATCTATATCGATTAGCTTTTTAGCATCTTGAAGCATTTTTCTGAAGCTTTCACTGATTGTTTTGAATTGGTCTGAAGGGTCTTCACCGTATATCTGTTTGTAATCTCCAGCAATATCGAGTGACTGATTATATACCACAATATCGAACAGATTATCAATATTTTTTGTGCCGATACTATTCGACAACATATCTTGTCTTATTGATTGAATAAATCGGTTCATCATTTCAATATAAGGTGCATCATCAACAGGACTTGCAAACGTGCCACCAACCATTCTTGACCTAAGTCTCTTTGCTATTTCGTATATTGGCTTATCGACAACAATTGCTTGGTTAATCCATTTACGAAGATGTCCAGATTTATCATATAACTCAGACGCACGACTGCTAAATTTGGGAAGGGCTGTGTCAATCAAAGTCTGTGTAAAATATAGGAAATGATCAAGCGAATCCCAAGATATCACCACATTGTCTGGGATATAATCATTTAGCCAATCCTTTTCTCTTAGTCTGATGTTTTCTAATAATTTTTCAACTTGTGAATTTTCCATGCCCTTGAATCCCTGATGAATGAAATCGATAATATATGGCCTGAATTCCTCGAGGTTAGGATATCCTGAATTTAGTAAATTCTCAACCGATAAAGCTCTCCCGTCTCTGATAAGTTGTTCATTCCCCTTCGTAGGTTGAATTGCTTTCTCTTCAATCATAGTGTCTAGATTAATATACACTCCAATTAGCGTCTTTGAAAAGTTTTGGAAGACTTGTTTGACGGAATTTACTTTCCCTTCTTTACTATCCTGTAATTTAATTAAATCACCCAAGAAGTTTAACCAAACATCTCCAATCAATGTAAGAACTGTATTTTCATCAAAAGCCAGTGTAATGTCGCCATCGTTATTTGCACTAAATGTTAATTGTTGGAGATTTCCTATAATCTGGATGCCAAAAATTGGATCGTTTATACCACCTTCAGGATATGAGCCAGAGAGAAGTTTGTTTTGTGTTGAAAGTAAATACATTATCAAATAATTACCAAGCATTTGATCATTGAGAAATGGCTTGTTAATCAATCGAGGTAATTTGTAATAATTAGAAAAATCAACTATCATTTCTTCTATTTCATTAGTAACTCGAGTTATGTCATCTAATATGCCTTCAGAATCTGTACCTTCAAAGAAGTTAATCTGTTCGTCTTTGTACGTTAGAAGACTGTAGTTTAATCTCTGGTGATATGTGATTACTGACTTCAAGAATTCAAAACCAGTAATTGACCAAGGGCCTCCGGGAATGGTTTTCATTAAGAAAGCAGATCTTATCATCTTGTCATAATCGTTATCGTTTTTATTTGGTTCGATAAGGCCCGCTTGGCGATAGCTTTTCTGATCAATGTCAACTAACATCAAATCTTGAATAAGCCCATGTTTAGCTAGATTAGAACTAATTCCATCGGATGAGTCTAGGTTGAAACCAGTCACATCGCGCAACAACTTACGTAGTAGGGAATCTTCTACGTCATTCATTAGGATATTATTTAGGCTTGATTTATAGTTAACATATTCCGTTTTTCCTTTTTCAGATTTAGACCTATTTTTCAGTTTCAATCCTTCTGAAATACGTATTATTGAAATGTGTATATCCTTGATTTTACTCGCTTTAAAAAATTCAGTTAACTTGCTAGCGAGTTTGTCTAAATCAGTAATATGCCACGGTTGATATTGTAATTCATCTCTAGGGATACTGGTAAAATCCATTGTATTCACAGACATAATTGTCTCATCTATATCTCCTAGTCGAATTTCTTCGTGCATAGGCGTATTAACAATGATAAGTTGTTCCACTGCTCTTGTATGAGAAACTAACATCTTTCTTCGCATCAGATCAATGGCATTTCTGGTGTTATCATCATATTCCGTGTACTTTTTCCCCAGATCGATATTAAAAATGTCCTGGGTGTCTGCTCCACGCGGTGAAACAGAGTAACCTCCCAATATTACCACTGCGTTGCGTTCAAGACCTTTGATTGTCCACGGATCAAATGTTTCCACTCTGAGATTACTTGTGTCTTTTATTTGCTTGTATCCTCTCTCCATCACCGTTTTGATATAATTCCGTAAATTTTTATTGGAACAGAGTAGAGAAACGCCAGACCTTGCGCTAATACTCTCCAATACGGTTAGAGTTTTGTTTATAAAATCGTCTTTTCCTTTTGAATCAATAATCATTAAAGGCGTAAAATTTTCTTTTTCTGCGTTCTTGTATTTGGAATCCATATCTGTAAATTTATATTCTGCTTTGTCATTTGACTCCTTGAAATAATTACTCGAAGGCCAGTTTTTCCAAGAATGCATTGTCAATGCGGTGATGTCCGGATGATTTCTGAAATTCTCAACTAAACGATTGTTTATGACATCGGACATAGTTCGATCCGTCCACCTGAGGCCTCTGAGATGATGATCGATATTTCCATAGGAGTCTAAAAATATGAAATTTTGATGATCCTTTCTAATTTCATCCGTTAATATTGTCAAACGACTTAAGTAATCCTTCCAATCGAAATTCTGGCCATTTAATGTCTGATACTTATCACCGGATAGAATAAATCGATTTGCATCACGTGACGGGCTTAGAAATGAAAGCATATTCACTGCAATAACTGGTAGGTCTTGCACTTCATCAACCATTATGCAATCGTAGAATCCGCCTTGGAATTTTTCTTGAAAAAGTTCAAACGATTTTACCTCATCAAACTCAATCAATTCTGAAGCTAAATCGTATTTTTTGTTAAATTCACTTGCATATGATTTATGAAATTCATAATACAATAGTCGATTTCTTAGAATCGCACATGCTTCCTGAAGAGGTATCTTACCAGCCTTCCGATTATTTAAGATAATATCATACCAGTTTTCAAGAATTTTAGAATCAATTTTAATTTTCCTTGATGAAGGCTTTTCGAGGTAATCCTCAAGATTTCGAAATATACCTGTAAAAACATCAAACATATTGGTTTGGTATTCTTTCTCAAGTAATCTGAATAATCGGTTCTCTACCACATTCATGCCTAATCGTTGTTGTAATTTTTTAAACATCTCTTCTAGGTCATCTGATGTAATTAACCACC
>CALBFP010000103.1 GCA_937894115.1 uncultured euryarchaeote | reverse complement strand
AAAACAAGGCCACGAACGCAATCAAAACGCCTGCAATGAGTGTTCTCATGCCTTCGCGAGTGGATGCCAACGGTGCTGGAAAAAGCATTGTGAGAATGAGTATTTGCGAAAGTGTGAACGCATTCGTTATGGTTGACAGATGCACGATAATGTCGGACGTGACCTCCGACAACTCAATGGACGGGGAATCCCTCAAAATATACAGAACAAAAATGAGAGAGTTGACCAGAAACAAAAGCCCCATCTGCAACAGCGGCATTCTTAGTGATATCTCCGTCTTGTTGTTTTTGAGACCAAGCCACACAAAGGCCGTCCCCATCAAGGCTGCTAAACCAAACGAAAGGATGTGAAGTTCAACAACCGAACTGACCTCAGCCATGGTCTCCCCAGACATACCTACATTGAAATCGGTACATGAATACAGTTGCTGTGGAGTTTTTTTCCCGTAGGAATGGAGAAGTACCTCAACGAGCGGCCCGAGCAGGCGGGTATAAATACCGTCAACGGAGGAGCACCTACTGGTTGATATCGTGGATCTTTTTGAGGCACCGCAAATCATTTTTGACACAGAAACCACCGGCTTGCGACCCGGCAAGGTCATCGAGATTGGCGCCGTGGTCATCGACAGGAAAGGCAACATCGTCTCCGAGTACGAGACGTACGTGCACCAACCCAGAGCCGTGCTGTACAGTCCGGAGAGCGAAAAAGCGTTTCAAATCAACAACATCGACAGAGAGGCCGTCTTGGAGCACGGGATTTCCGAGCAGGAGGCCGGGAAAACGTTTTCCAGATGGATACGGGAAGCCAAGGAAGTCTTCGGAGCGACCAGCATGCGGGCTTACAACCAGCAATTCGATTTTGAAAAGATCACTGGAAACCCGCTTGATCCGGCCAACCATGACGGCGGTGACATCGGTCGAGGCGAATGCATCATGATGGCCGCTTACCGTTTGATGCACGCCGCTGGAGCGCTCAGCTGGGGGCCAACTTGGAAACAGCAGCAAGCCGACAGGGCAGGCCTTGACCCAAACCACATCAGCCGCTTTAAATGGCCCAGTGCCTCTGAAGCATCTGCCTACTTTGCCTCCATAGGCTACACGCTTCCCGACGAAGTGGAGCACAGAGCGCTACCTGATGCCCGTAAAGAGTCGGCCCTCGCCGTAGCCATTCAATGCGAGGATTTGGGGTGCGGCCCTCAGTGAGCAACTTGCACCCCAAATGCTGACGCCAACCCAGCGCTCATCGCGACTCAACGACCAAGGACGGCGCGAACCGTCTCGAGCACGCGTTGGTTCTCCTCGGCCGAGCGAATGGCAAATCTGACGGCGGTGTTGGGAAGCGATACACCCATGTTTTGTGCGTCTCTGACAAAGACGCCTGCCTCCTTGCAAGCCTCAACAAACGAAGCCGAATTGTGACCAGAATTTTCGGGGAGGTAAGTCAACAGGTAATTGGCGACGCTCGGAAAAACCCGGAAGCCCAGCGAGTCCAGATCTTGTTGAAACGCCTGGCGTTGCCGGTGAATGATTTGGTACTGCTCTTCGTAGTATGCTTCGTTTTTCAGAGCCAGAACGGCCGCCAGTTGCCCGGGCAAACTCACGGACCATGGTGGAATGTATTTTCTTAAAGTTAGCATTTGTTGACTTACAGCATAAGCGACTCGAAGGCCTGACAATGCGTAGCATTTGCTCATGCTCTTGCAAACGATCAATTCGGGGACCGAAGCGGTCAAAGATTCAAGCGACTGCGCCTCGGGCAGGTAGTTGATGTACGTCTCGTCCACCCATATCATTTTGCACGCTGAGGATGAATTACATGAAGCAGCGATGCTTTTCACGATGGATTCCATGCGGTCGCAATGCACCCCGGTGGGGCTGTTTGGATTGACGAGGATTACAGCGTCGTGTTCCTTCGCCTGAGCAGCAAGGTCTTCATGAGCGATGTTGAAACCTTCCGCATCCTGAAGAACGAAGTAGGTAATGTGACATCCAATGACGTGCTCGAGGATGTGGCTGTATTCACCATACATCGGCGATAAGAGCAGCACGCGTGAATTGTCATCCAAAAGTCGCGGGAGAAGTGAAAACATCAACGAAGAGGAACCCGAAGACACCACCACGTGATGCGATGAAACGCTGCGAACCTCGGCAATGGTCTCGATCAACTCATCGCATTGCGTTGGAGGCGATTCATGACAACACCGCTCAAGTTGCTCATGCAAAATTTCCAACACCTCTGGACACGGCGGGAAAGGACTGTCCAAAACGTCGGCTACAACCAGATTGTCCCGAACCTCAAAATCGAAGCCAGACGTGTCCCACGACTGCCCTCCATGGTAGCAGGCGTCATCGCCGGTTTCATCCGCTTTGTCGCGGTTTATTTTCAAGGCAAATTCCCTAAAGGTCGCTTCAACGTTCATGTGCATGGGATGGTAAGTGGTTGCACCGTGTAAGGACTCGACCTCATTGAAGACGCGCATGCCGTTGTTCCTGTACAGGTCGACGACCTGTTGGTGACCCATGGCCA